>NZ_QTMH01000005.1:0-311333 GCF_003603065.1 Bacteroides sp. AF20-13LB | reverse complement strand
CTAAGTTCCCAAAGTACTAAAAAAAACAGAAATAAATTCATAAGTACCATCCACACAAAATCCAACTACAATTCCACATTTCAACAGCCCTCCCCCCCGCCTCATTTCCCTATCGGCTGTATTCTCCTTCTCACCTCTTTGGATATTTCCAGAAACATATAGTTCAGTTTGCCGGAATGAATACCTTCCTTATTCTGGGCATACTTCTTATTGGCATACTCCTTGGACTTGTCAAAGGTGATGCGCGACATCTGGTTCTGCGACTTTCCCACCATCGTCGAATCCAACTGTTCGTCCGGAAAGAAATCATCCAAATCCACATCACCAATCATGGTCGTTTCAAGGAAATTCATGTCTTTATGACTGGAATCCGTGTAGTATCCTACAAACATATGCCCCGGGGTGCGCACCAATATAGGTTCTATGTTGATGGCACGGAGCAGAGAAGCAAAAAGCACACTTCCATCCACACAGTTGATTTGCGAGGACTCCAAGGCGTCATCGAACGTGCGCACACGCTGTGAAAAGACCACATTGCTGGAAAGGCTCGTATTGGAGACCGAGCTATAACGGAACTTACGCTTCTGCAGTACATTCCACAAGGCATAAACCTGCCTGTCCACCACTTCGGCACCTCCCTGATAGCCTAAAAAACGGTTGACGATACGCGTATCCAGCGCTTCACGCAACAGCTTGTCAATCATAGGATTCTCCTCATTTACATATGCTGCAAAAAAGATGCCGGTATCATGGAATTTTGTACCATTCGTGACATACCCCAACAGACATTCATTAATGCTGCGAACGGAAAAAGTACGCACCCTCTGCCCCAAATCCTTGCCGTTCATCTCTACCATAACGGCCACACTAATGGGTTCCGCCTGGTTGTTATTCTTCAGAGCCTCATAATTCCATATGATATCAGGATAGATAATATACTCCGTACGCGGTTTTGCCAGCACAAACTCCGACACGGAACGGGAAAAGAACGGAGTCTCTGCAACCTCTACCCGCACCCGGCTATAAGCATTCCTCGAACGGACACGGACAGCGATGCAGGACTTCGGATTACCTACATACATGGAGTCTACCGGCACTATGACCTGAGCATCGGTAGTAGCCACCGAAAGGATACTGGAAGGGAATATATTACCGCCCAGTTCATCCGTAATCTCAAATCCCGAGCGGAAAGGAGCCGTATTCAGCCAGACAGAGCCGATTATCACTAAAAGTAGAGTTCCCATAATAACCGACAAATGTCTCTTAGAGAAACTCCTGATATACATAAGTTCTTTCATACAATTCAGTATTTACGAAGCAAAGATAATATTTTAATGTGACGGGGCTTTTAGATAAACGGGAATTTAATGTAACCCAAATGTAACACTTGTTTCATCATTCCGTAACAAATTAGCCTCACTTTTGTACCCAGAAAGCAGAAATGGCCTGCATCTCGGCACAACTTTTCATGTAAACATGAAAATTCTGCATTCGGTTTGCACTATTTTTGCCGATAAAAAGAAATAAAGTTTAACTTTGTGACAAGAAAATTGTTTTATTCCTGTCATACATAAACAACAAAGCAATGAACAATTACCGGATTTTAGTAGTGGATGATGAAGAAGACTTATGTGAAATTCTGAAGTTCAACCTCGAAAACGAAGGCTACGAAGTGGACACGGCGAACTCTGCCGAAGAAGCTCTGAGAATGGACATTGGCAGCTACAACCTACTACTGCTGGACGTGATGATGGGAGAAATTTCCGGCTTCAAAATGGCAAGTATGCTGAAGAAGGACAAGAAGACGGCCCAGATACCCATCATCTTCATTACCGCCAAAGATACGGAAAATGACACCGTGACTGGCTTCAACCTGGGAGCGGACGACTATATATCCAAACCCTTCTCGCTGCGCGAAGTAGCGGCACGTGTCAAAGCCGTACTGAGACGCACCCAACAAGGAGAGACAGAGCATGCACCGGAACAGATTGTCTACAAGACACTGGTGCTGAACGTCATCAAGAAGAAAGTCTGCATTGACGGTGAAGAGGCACCGCTCACCAAAAAAGAGTTTGAAATCTTATTGCTGCTTTTGCAGAATAAAGGACGCGTATTCTCGCGCGAGGATATACTGAACCGCATCTGGAGTGATGAAGTATATGTGCTGGACCGTACCATCGACGTAAACATCACACGCCTACGCAAGAAAATCGGAGTTTATGGCAAATGCATCGTAACACGCTTGGGATATGGATATTGTTTCGAAGCCGAATAACGACAGACACTTTCTGTCCTTCAGCCGGAAGCTTTTCCTTTCGGTCATTTCACTGTTCCTCATATTCGCCGCATGCTTCATCGCCTACCAGTATCAGCGGGAAAAGGAATATAAAGTGGAGCTACTGGACACGCAGTTGCAAGACTATAATGACAGACTACACCAGGAACTTCGTTATCTCCCCGACAGCCTATGGACTTCCATGCTGGACAGCTATATCTCCAAGCATGTAAACAAGGAACTGCGCGTCACCGTGGTAGACCTTCAAGGTAACGTATTGTTCGACAGTTCCCAGAACGGCAGCCATGAACTGGACAACCACATCAAGCGCCCCGAAGTGCAGAAGGCACTGAAAGCCGGCAAAGGCTACAACCTGCGGCGCATCTCCGAAACCACCGGCAGAACCTATTTCTATTCTGCCACCGTCTACAAAGACTGCATCATCCGCTCAGCTCTCCCCTACAACGTCAACCTGATGAACAATCTGGCTGCCGACCCACATTACATCTGGTTCACGGTCATTGTATCACTGCTGCTGATATTCATCTTTTATAAATTCACCTCCAAACTTGGCAGTGCCATCAACCACCTGCGCGAGTTTGCCAAAAGAGCCGACAAGAACGAACCCATAGACATGGACATACAAACCGCCTTCCCGCACAATGAACTTGGAGAGATTTCGCAGCACATCATACAAATATATAAGCGCCTGCGCGAAACCAAAGAGGCGCTTTACATTGAGCGCGAAAAACTCATCACCCATTTGCAAACCTCCCGCGAAGGACTGGGCGTATTCAACAGAGACAAAAAGGAGATATTGGTAAACAATCTGTTCACCCAATACGGCAATCTGATTTCAGACTCCAACCTGCAGGCTACCGAAGAGATATTCTCCATCTGCGAATTCCAGAAGATAACGGATTTCATCAACAAGGCGCAGAAGCGCCCCTCCTACAACGAAGAACGAAGGATGTCCGTACACATCAACAAGAACGGACGCACCTTCATCGTGGAGTGCATCATCTTCCAAGACCTCAGCTTTGAAATTTCCATCAACGACATCACCCAGGAAGAAGAGCAAGTACGGCTGAAACGGCAGTTGACCCAGAACATCGCCCACGAGCTGAAAACCCCCGTAAGCAGCATACAAGGTTATCTGGAAACCATCGTGAACAACGAAAACATTGCACCCGAAAAGATGCAGGTCTTCCTGGAACGCTGCTACGCGCAAAGCAACCGCCTGAGCCGCCTGCTGCGCGACATATCCGTACTGACCCGCATGGACGAAGCCGCCAACATGATTGATATGGAAAAGGTGGACATCAGCATGCTGGTTTCAAACATCGTCAACGAAGTGTCCCTGGAACTGGAACAGAAGCAAATCACCGTTGTCAATTCCCTAAAACCGAAGATACAGTTGCGGGGCAACTACTCTCTACTCTACTCCATCTTCCGCAATCTCATGGACAACGCCATCGCTTATGCCGGCACCAACATACACATCAACATCAGTTGTTTCCGCGAAGACGAGAATTACTACTATTTCAGTTTTGCCGATACCGGCATCGGCGTTTCTCCCGAACATCTGAACCGTTTGTTCGACCGCTTCTACCGTGTAGACAAAGGACGCTCGCGCAAGTTGGGCGGCACCGGCTTGGGGCTCGCCATAGTGAAGAATGCAGTCCTTATTCACGGAGGCACCATCTCTGCCAAAAACAACCAAGGCGGAGGACTGGAGTTTGTATTCACACTGGCAAAAGAGAGATAACAGCCCGTTTTACCACACCAAACAAAATGCTTTGCATACCTCCGGAGAAGGTTCTTGTGGCAAGTGTGGCTTGTATTGGTATCTTTTCACCTTACCGACATGACGGATTGCTTAAATCGCCTTAAGTCACTATCAATCAGAGAGTAATTTTGCCAACCTATTGCCATGCTTTTGGCAAACTTTTGCCATGCCTATGGCAAAGTTTTGCCAACGCGGTGACAAAGTCTTGCCAAGAGGGTGGCAAAACCTTGCCAATTTGTCGGCAAAAAGAAAGAGAGCAGGGAAGAAAATTTATCACCCATAGAATTGTTTTCTCAAAAAGAATCCGTATCTTTGTCATGCATTGGTTCGCTCCCCCTCTTCTGGGAAAGCGATTAAAAGGGAATCAGGTGTAAATCCTGGACAGTCCCGCTGCTGTAAGTTTCGTGCAACGTTGCAGACAATTACTCTATGCCACTGGAATATTCTTCCGGGAAGGCGCCTGCAACAGAAACAAGTCAGAAGACCTGCCATGCATACTTTATCATTGCTTTCGAGGAAAAAGCGTTGAGTCTAATGAGCCGGACAAACCGTCCATCATTTCATTCATCAAACCTAATTCAGAGAAAGTAAAGAAGGTAATAAACTCTGCCAAGTTTATTTGAATGCCAATTTGATGGGAATCACGTTGGCATTTTTCGTTTATAACATACTGTTATATTGTATATTACAAAATTTATCCCTATTTTTGCCAATAGTTAAAATCACTCAGTTTAAACCATAAAAGTTTAAACCAACTTTAAACCAAAATAAAATTGAACCCCGAAAAATAGGATTATGAAAGTCAGAAAAGAGTTATTCAAAAGTAAAACATTAACGAATGGAGAACACCCTATCGCCATTAGAATCCACCATAAAAAAGCCAAATTAGTAATGACGGGAGTTTCTACCAAAGCCGAATATTGGAATAAAGAAAAACTTGCTGTTAAGTGTCAAGACAAAAAATATAAAGAGAAAAATAAAATTGTCAATGACGAATATCTACGAATCTTACAAAGAGTGACAGAGTTCGATACAATCAACCGTCCATACGACTTAGACCTTCTCGCATCCCATGAAGAAATTACGGCTATATATAATGAAATTGACGACAACGATACTATTCCAATATACACTAATTTCTTTGATTTACTTGATGCCAAAATACAAACATACGAGGAAGGTAGTGCAAGAAAATATAGACAATTAAAAAATGCTTTGATTAAAATCTATGGAAATGAAATCGCAATCAAATCAATTAATAAAACATGGTTTGCAACTTTAGAGGAAAACTTAAAAGATAAAGGGGTTAAACAAGCCAAAGAATTAATCAAACGATTTATTACAACATATAATTGGGGATTCACAGAGGGGCATATTTTAAGTTATAAACCAATATCTTATAACAAGAGAGCCTACACAAGCATCATTGAAAAAAGGACATTAGACCTTGAAGGATTTACTTTTCTTCAACATCTATATAGTATCGGTACAAACGAACATTTAAATAATTGGCTAAATGAACCGTACACCTTTAATAATAATAGCTATTTTAATGCGATAAATATCTTTTTAATTATGGTTGCATTTGACGGATTAGCCCCTATTGATTTATCACATTTACGAATGAAGGATTTAAAACGTAAACAATACAAAAAAATGCCACTTGATTACACAAGAATTAAAGATTCCCAATACATGAAAGAATACAATAATAAAAATCAAATCATTGAATATTACTCAGTACAATTATTGAGACAAAAAACTAAAAGAGAAGTCAATATTAAATTACCTTGTTATATTATTGATTCCCTATTATACCCCTATTATTATGATGAGGTAGGTTTCAAAAAAAAAGAAGATGATTTCATTTTAAACGTATTCGACAAAAAGACTTACTCTCAATTAAGTAAGAAGCAAATATATAGCAGAATGTCTAATTATTGGAATACTTTAGCCGATGCACTTGGAAAATCAAAGAAAAAATATCTAAAAAAGATACTCTTTTTTGTTGTTAGTGCGCAAATTTAAATACGTAAATATAGTTACGTAAAAAGTGCGTATTGATTAGATTTTCATTTTTCCAAGTTATAACTTATGGAATTGCAATATTTATTCATATCTTTGCGGCACATTGGTTTGCAACTCTCGTACGAGAGGAGTAATTAAAAGGGAATCAGGTGTAAATCCTGAACAGTCCCGCTGCTGTAAGTTTCATATAAAAAGTTATAAACAACACTTTCGCCAATGGGAAATCCCGTGAAGGCAGTTTATAAACGAAACAAGTCAGAAGACCTGCCATGTAGTTTTTGCATCATTGCTTTCGAGGAAAGAGCATTGAATTTAATGATTATATTCATTCTATTCAGTTTCAGATTTGAGGGTTATTCTTGTTTCAAAATATTACTTTTGCAATATTTAACGCTATCGGACATCAAAACAAGAAAATAAAATGGCGCTAAAAACTTTAAACCAAAAGTTTAAACCAATACAGAGTTTTTAAATAATATATTTGATTTTCAATATATTATTAAATTTTAAAGTAAACTCTGCCAAGTTTATTTGATGATGTCCGGCCGAAGTGATTTCGTCCGGACATTTACATTACAAAAAGTCATATTTAAATTGGTTATTACATAGATTTTGCCTAAATTCGGCACATTAAACTGCAATAATCGGTTTATCCGTTAACCTATTGTCAAATTATTAAAGATACAGAGTCTATGGAATTACCATTTGCCGAAGCATGGAAAATCAAAATGGTGGAACCTATCCGCAAAAGTACCCGCCAGGAACGCGAACAATGGCTGAAAGAGGCCCACTACAACGTATTCCAACTCAAATCGGAACAAGTTTATATCGACCTCATCACCGACTCGGGCACCGGAGCCATGAGCGACCGCCAATGGGCAGGCATGATGCTGGGTGACGAAAGCTATGCCGGAGCCACCTCATTCTTCAAACTGAAGGAAGTCATCACCCGCCTCACCGGATTTGAATACATTATCCCCACCCACCAGGGACGCGCTGCCGAAAATGTACTCTTCTCCTATCTGGTGCACGAGGGCGACATTGTGCCGGGAAACTCCCACTTCGACACCACCAAAGGACATATCGAGGGACGCCGGGCATTGGCTCTGGATTGCACCATAGACGAAGCCAAACAGACACAGCTGGAAATTCCCTTCAAAGGCAATGTAGACCCTAAAAAACTGGAAAAAGCATTACAGGAACATAGCGAACGGATACCGTTCGTCATCGTCACCATAACCAACAACACTGCAGGCGGCCAGCCGGTTTCCATGCAGAACCTGCGCGAAGTCCGCGCCATTGCCGACAAGTACGGCAAGCCCGTTCTCTTTGACTCGGCACGCTTTGCGGAAAATGCCTACTTCATCAAAATGAGAGAAGAAGGTTACCGCAACAAGAGCATAAAGGAAATTACCCGCGAGATGTTTGACCTTGCCGACGGTATGACGATGAGTGCCAAAAAAGACGGTATTGTCAACATGGGCGGATTCATAGCCACCCGCCGGAAAGACTGGTATGAAGGTGCCAAAGGCTTCTGCGTGCAGTTCGAAGGCTACCTTACTTACGGAGGCATGAACGGTCGTGACATGAACGCCCTTGCCATCGGCCTGGATGAAAATACTGAATTTGACAATCTGGAAACCCGCATTCACCAGGTGGGCTATCTAGCCATGAAACTGGATGAGTACGGGATACCCTACCAACGTCCCGCAGGCGGCCATGCCATATTTGTGGATGCCCCCAAAGTGCTGACACATGTGCCCAAAGAAGAATTCCCGGCACAAACACTGACCGCTGAGCTCTATCTGGAAGCAGGCATACGCGGCTGCGAAATCGGGTATCTGCTGGCAGACCGCGACCCGGTGACCCGCGAAAACCGCTTCAACGGCCTGGACTTGCTCCGGCTTGCCATCCCCCGCCGCGTGTATACCAACAACCACATGGATGTGGTGGCAGCCGCTTTGAAAAATGTATATGACAAACGGGAAAGTATTACCCGCGGAGTGCGCATCACCTGGGAAGCTCCGTTGATGAGACACTTCACGGTACAACTGGAAAGGCTGTAAGAGATTTACAGACTCAATGTCAAGACAAAATCCGGAAACAAATAATAATGAATAGTGAACCGGCGTTTCTCCACCGTACGATATTCTTCGGCGGAGAATACGCCGCTTTCATTTACAGCAAAAGGCAGAATGCGCATGTGCCCGCGAAAATCAACCTCGGAAGCATTCAGGCATTTGAACATGGTCTCCTTAGCCGACCAGTGCAGCAACAGTGACCAAGTGTCGGTTCCGCGAAACACGGATGGCTGTTCATCTTCGCGCATGAATTTATGTGCCACCTTCCTTACCCGCTCACCATACTGCTCGATGTCAACACCCACTTCCCGACCCGGCAATCCCAAGACAACAGCCACATAACCTTTCGTATGCGAAATACTGAGAGAGGCGGAGTCATCCGCCAGATAAGGTTTCCCACTGGGATGATAGGCAATCTCTTTCTCTTCTCCCGACAGAGTATAAAGCAATACGCGGACAGCCAGCCACTCCAAACGGCGGTGTGCCGCGGTGAAGCGCCGCATACCTTCCCGGTATACTTCCTGATGAGGAAGCATGGCCAGCAATTCCTCCGGAGATTCCTCCGTTTTCCAAATTCCCCATCGACAGGGAAGAGCGGTATGTTGCAAGAAGAGGGGCACGGAACAATTTAAAAATTAATAATTAAAAATTAAAGGGAAGAAGAGTTGGGTTCTGCCGGGGCATTTACTGTGAACTTCACTTTCAGGATACGGCGGTTGTCCATCTCCAACACCTCAAACTCATAACGGCCGTAGGTCACCTTTTCATGGAGAGCAGGAAATTCCCCCTTCAGTTCCAGCAGAAGTCCGGCAAGCGTATCGGCATCCCCTGCCACCTCATCGAACGTTTCCTCGTCTATCTTCGTTATTTTATAGAAATCAGTCAGCTGGGTCTTGGCTTCAAATACCCAAGTGTAGTCATTCAGTACGGCATATGTACGTTCTTCATCATCGTATTCGTCATGAATTTCGCCCACAATCTCCTCAATAATGTCCTCCATGGTGACAATGCCCGACGTACCACCGAACTCATCGACCACAATGGCTATATGAATCTTGTTTGCCTGGAAATCGCGCAGCAAATCATCAATCATCTTGGTTTCGGGCACAAAATAGGCGGGCCGGATAAGCGACTGCCAGCGGAAATTATCCCCTTTGTTCAGATGGGGAAGCAAGTCCTTGATATAAAGCACCCCCTTGATATTGTCACGGCTATCCGCATAGATGGGAATACGGGAGTAGACATTCTCTACGATACACTTCACCACATCTTTGAAAGGGGTACGGATATCCAGGTCCACCACATCAAGGCGAGAGGTCATGACCTCCTTGGCCGTTTCCCCGCCAAAGCGGATGATACCTTCCAGAATATTATTCTCCTCCGAAAGCTCTGCCTTGTCGGTCAGCTCCAACGCATGCGAGAGTTCATCGACCGATATGTTATGGTTCTTGCGGACCATATGCTTGTTCAGGAAAGAGGTGGAACGTACCAGCATAGATGCCATCGGATAGAATACGGAACGGCAAAACGTGATGCCGGGAGCGGCAAAACGGCAGAAAGCCAGCGTCTTCTGAGCCGAATATATCTTAGGCATGATTTCACCGAAAAGCAACAGCAAAAATGTAAGGACTACTGTCAGAATGAGGAACTCTGCAATGGGAGAATGAAATTGGAACACATTCATAAAGAAGAAGTTGCAGAGCATGATTATGGTTACATTCACGAAGTTGTTCGTAATCAGAATCGTTGCCAACAAACGTTCGCTGTTGTCCAGCAGATTACTGATTTTCTCATCCGAAGGATGCTTTCTCTCCGCTATTGCATTCAGGTCTGACGGAGAAAGAGAGAAAAAGGCTATTTCGGAAGCTGATGCAAAACCGGAAACAAGCAAAAGCAAACCTGCCAACACAATGGCTACAACGGCCGAAATAGAAGGAGTCTGTACGGATATACCGTTAAAAACATCTGCCAACTGGCATAAATAAGCGTCTGGGTCCAAAGATTTTGGTTTTAGTTAAACAATTAGAACGGCAAGTCGTCCGTCGGGTTATCTTGTGCAGGGGCAGCCTGCGGTTGTACTGGTTGTTGTGGCTGGGGGGCGGCTCCCGCCTGCGGCGCATAAGGGCCAGCACCGGGAGTTGCCGTTCTCGGAGTCAGCATCTCCATATTGTCGACAAATATCTCAGTCACATAACGCTTGATGCCTCCCTGGTCATCGTAAGAACGGGTACGTATCTTACCTTCCACGTAAAGCTTATCGCCTTTATGCACATATTTCTCAACGATTTCGCCTAAACGGCCACGGAATATCAGGTTATGCCATTCGGTACGGTCCGGAATCTGCGTACCATTCTGCAAAGTGTATCCTTTCTCCGTAGTGGCCAAAGAAAGCTGGGCAACACAGTTTCCACCTTCATAATAGGTTATTTTAGGGTCTTGTCCCACATTTCCTATCAATATCACTTTATTTACTGACATAAGCTTCTATTTTATTAATTTGCTGCCAAAATTAACGAGAATATTCACACCATGCAAGAATACAAACAACTTTTATACATATTTCTCCAAGAAAGCATGTATCAGCCGGGGTACCGCATAACGGCCCAAATCTTCGACTGCAACCCGTTGGTAACTTGAGAAGGAGCTCGAATTATCGGGCAGAGTAACCTCGTAGAAGTTGGTGTAAATCACTCTGTGGGACAATACGTGCTTCACCCCCCGAAGCAGTATACGGACCATCCGTACCTCTCCCTCTGCAAACAGCGCATGAAACTGCGGACATGCCAGAAATTCCTCTTCGGATAAATCTTTTTCCGTTTCAACCAGAGGCAATTCAAAGAGATTTTTCCAGATATCGTCCTCCGTCCTCTTATGTATCAAGGTATGCGCGCCCATGCGTACATATATATAATTAAAATAGCGGTTGGTGGTCTTGGTTCTGTGCTGCTTCACGGGCAGTTGCTGCACCTTTCCTTCAGACAATGCCCGGCAGCTGCCGGACAAAGGACAAAACAGACAGTTGGGCGACTGCGGCGTACACTGCACGGCTCCGAAGTCCATAATTGCCTGGTTATAATCTGCCGGCCTGGATTTATCGAGCACCTCACTCGCCAAAGCGGTAAAAGTCTTTTTCCCTTCAGTAGAATCAATGGGAACATCGATGCCGAAATAGCGGGAAAGCACCCGATACACATTCCCGTCGACCGCCGCATAAGGCATGTCATAGGCAAAGGAGCAGATGGCCGCTGCCGTATAATCCCCCACTCCCTTCAAAGCACGTACCTCTGCATAGGTTTTCGGAAATGTCCCCTTCATGCTTTTGGCTGCGGCATGCAGGTTGCGGGCACGCGAATAGTACCCCAGGCCCTGCCAATATTTCATCACTTCGTCCTCGGACGCAGCAGCCAGCGACACCACATCCGGGAAGCGTTTTATGAAACGCAGAAAATACTCATACCCCTGCGCCACTCTTGTCTGTTGTAAGATGATTTCAGAAATCCATATCAGATAAGGGTCCGTGGTATTTCGCCACGGAAGGTCGCGTTTGTTCTCCGCATACCAGTCCAACAATGTTCCGCTAAAAATATTCATGCTGCAAAAATACTTCATTTTCAGCCTAACAAAGCTTAATGCCAAGACTTTTTTAGAAAATTGTCCGAAATATATTTTTTAGAGCCACGGAAAAGCTATATATTTGCAGTCCAAAAAATTAGGAAAACTATAGTAATAATATTTTTTTTAAAGAAAAATGACTAAAGCTGATATTGTAAACGAAATTACAAAGAACACCGGAATTGATAAGACAACCGTACTTACAACCGTTGAAGCATTCATGGACGCAGTAAAGGCATCTTTATCCAAAGATGAAAATGTTTACCTCCGCGGGTTTGGTAGTTTTGTAGTGAAGAAAAGAGCTCAGAAAACTGCACGCAACATCTCCAAGAACACTACAATAATCATTCCGGAACATAACATTCCGGCATTTAAGCCTGCAAAAACGTTCACCCTCTCAGTGAAGAAATAATAAACAATAGTATTAACCCATAAAAATTTTGAAGCTATGCCAAGCGGAAAGAAGAAAAAAAGACATAAAATGTCTACGCACAAGCGTAAAAAAAGACTAAGAAAGAACAGACATAAAAGCAAAAAGTAATTTTTAGTCTAAAGGACAAAATAAAGAACAAACTTGTGAAGCAAAATGTCTCGCGGGTTTGTTCTTTGTTTAAGTAGTAAATAGAATCATTTAAAAGCCAATTATTGTGACAAGCGAACTCGTTGTAGACGTACAGCCCAAAGAGGTATCCATTGCACTGCTTGAAGACAAGCAGCTGGTGGAACTCCAGAGCGAAGGAAGAAACATCTCCTTTTCGGTGGGCAACATGTATTTGGGACGCGTCAAGAAATTGATGCCCGGCCTGAATGCCTGCTTCGTGGACGTGGGTTACGAGAAAGACGCTTTTCTTCATTATCTGGACCTAGGTCCTCAATTTAACTCGTTAGAGAAGTACGTAAAGCAAACTTTAAGCGACAAGAAGAAGCTGAATCCCATTACCAAAGCAACCATACTTCCCGACCTTGAAAAGGACGGAACGGTTTCCAACACACTCAAGGTGGGACAAGAAGTAGTGGTGCAAATTGTCAAGGAACCTATCTCTACCAAAGGGCCGCGACTGACTTCCGAGCTTTCCTTTGCCGGAAGATACCTCGTGCTGATTCCCTTCAATGACAAGGTTTCCGTATCACAAAAAATTAAATCGAGCGAAGAGCGCGCACGCCTCAAGCAACTGCTGATGAGTATCAAGCCGAAAAACTTCGGCGTCATCGTCCGCACCGTGGCCGAAGGAAAACGTGTTGCCGAACTCGACGGAGAGCTTAAAGTATTACTGAAACATTGGGAAGATGCCATTACAAAAGTACAGAAGGCCACCAAATTTCCGACACTGATTTACGAAGAAACCAGCCGTGCCGTAGGACTGTTGCGCGACTTGTTCAATCCTTCCTTCGAAAACATCCACGTGAACAACGAGGCTGTGTACCACGAAATCAAGGATTACGTAACCCTCATCGCCCCTGAACGGGCAGGAATCGTGAAGCTGTACAAAGGTCAACTCCCCATTTACGACAATTTTGGTATCACCAAACAAATCAAGTCATCATTCGGCAAGACCATTTCATACAAAAGTGGTGCCTACCTGATTATTGAGCATACTGAGGCGCTTCACGTAGTAGACGTGAACAGCGGTAACCGCACCAAGAATGCCAACGGGCAGGAGGCCAACGCACTGGAAGTGAATCTGGGTGCAGCCGACGAACTGGCACGCCAGCTCAGACTAAGGGATATGGGTGGTATCATCGTGGTGGACTTCATCGACATGAATGAAGCCGAAAACCGACAGAAGCTTTACGAACGTATGTGTGCCAACATGCAGAAAGACAGAGCACGTCACAACATCCTGCCGCTCAGTAAATTCGGACTGATGCAGATTACACGCCAGCGTGTACGCCCGGCTATGGATGTAAATACGACGGAAACCTGCCCCACCTGCTTCGGTAAAGGCACCATCAAATCGTCCATCCTCTTTACGGACACCTTAGAGAGTAAGATTGACTACCTGGTCAACAAATTGAAGATAAAGAAATTCTCGTTACACATCCACCCGTACATCGCAGCCTACGTCAATCAGGGACTCGTCTCCTTGAAACGGAAGTGGCAGATGAAGTACGGATTCGGTATCAAGATTATTCCAAACCAGAAATTAGCATTCCTGGAATATGTATTCTACGACCTGCAAGGGGAAGAGATAGACATGAAGGAAGAAATCGAAATCAAATAAAAAAGACGGCGAAGGGTATTTATCTTCGCCGTCTTTTTTAGCTCTTGCTTTGGGGGAGCTCTCCCCAAACATGCCTTTCGTTATAAAGCCAAACGATAGATTTCCCTGCAATCAGTCATGGTCAGCTTCACGTAGTTGCCAAGCAGTTCGCCTTTATTGCGCCGCAGACTGACGAGCATACGGTCTATATCGGGATGCTCGATACCCAACTCCTTAAAGCCAACCGGCAAGCCCATGTAACGGAAAAAGTGTTTCAGTCGGGCAGTACCTGCCAAAGCCATCTCTTCCAAATCTTCGGACTTGGGTATATCAAAAACACGATGGGCAAACTGGGCTATCTTTGCCGGATTATGTTCCGCCATAAAAGCCATCCAGGCAGGGAAGATTACAGCCAAGCCGGCACCGTGGGCTACATTATAGATAGCACTGATTTCATGTTCCAGTGCATGGGATGCCCAGTCTTCCTCACGCCCTACTCCACAAGTTCCATTATGCGCCACAGTGCCACACCACATAATGTTGGCATGCGCGGCATAGTTGTCCGGTTGCTGTTTCACCCGGTAAGCTTCTTTAATGATAGCTGTCAAGGTGCCTTCACAAAGCCGGTCGCTGATTTCCACATCCGGTGTATTCGTGAAGTAACGCTCCATGATGTGGGCCATCATGTCGGCAATGCCACAAGCCGTCTGATAAGCCGGGAGGGTGTAGGTCAGTTCAGGATTCATGATGGAAAATACGGGACGCAAATGCTCGGGGGCACAGAGACCCAGTTTTTGGAGTGTCTCTGTCTTGGTAATTACCGTATTGCCCGAACCCTCGCTTCCGGCAGCCGGGATAGTCAGCACCACGGCTACTTTCAACGCTTTCTCCACCTTGGCACGACCGATAAAGAAATCCCAGAAGTCCCCATCATAGAGGGCTCCGGCAGCAATGGCCTTTGCCGTATCTATGACCGAACCACCTCCCACAGGAAGCATCATATCCACCTGCTCACGACGGCAAAGCTGAATACCTTCGTATACCTTCCCGTCAATGGGATTGGGCTGGACACCTCCCATTTCGCAATAAGCCACACCGGCTTCCTGCAAGGATTGCTTCACCCTATCCAGCAGACCACTCCGTACAACAGAACCGCCTCCATATACTATCATCACTTTTTGTGCACCATACTTACGCGCCAATGCACCGACTTGCACTTCAGTATTCTTGCCAAAGACAAACTCTGTAGGACTATAAAAAACAAAATTATTCATTGTATACCTTATTTAATGTATCGACTGTATCTTTCAAAGAAGCGTCCGAACGCTCCCCACTTCATCAGTCCTTTCTCAAAAACAAAAATACCCAGCAATGCACAAGAGATGCCCAGCATCACATCAATCAGATAATGGTGTCCCGAATAGACAGCCGTCCACCAGATACCGACCATAATCACCGCAAACAACGCTATCAACCACTTTTTGCTGCGGTCCATAACCGCGTAGGCCAAAGCCACCACCATATAGGCGGCATGGAGCGAGGGCACTGCCGCAAATACATTGGCATTCCTTCCGTAAATGGAGTTGAAGATGGAGCATCCCAGCAATTCGTCAAAGCGCCCTAAGCCTGCCACATTGCCCGGAGTGTCGAGTATCGGCTCGAAACCATAATTCATGGCATACCAGGGCGGAGCAGCGGGATGGATGTAATAGCCGGCAAAACCGATGAGATTAACCAGCAGGAACACCATCGCAAAACGAAGATATACCTTACGGTCACCCTTCAGATAGAGCCACAACCCGAATGCAATGGGAACCGGTACCCAACAGAGATAGAATATCCCGGCAAAGAAATCGGCAACAGGACAATGGTTCAAAGCAAAATACTCACAAGGGATAAGGACAGCACCGTCTACAGACAAGCCAAAAAGGGATTTTTCTGCCTCATAAAGTCCTTTTACATCAATGGGATTCACCTGGTAATTGGGATATACGCGCATCCAGTCATACGAAATGCCGAATATGAAAAACGGCAACAGCGCCACTGCCAACTTACGGGTTGTCTGTCCGGCAAAGAACAATAACAGAAATACACCCCCCATCAGGAAATGTTCCGGACGAAGCCCGATACAGACCGCTGTCAGAATCAGGAAAAACGCTGTGATGACAATCACCAGCACTGCCTCTCTCACAGAGGGAAACAAACTATTTTTCATTCCTTGTCTTTCAGTAGTTTATAGCAATGCGCCAAGCGGGCAAATGCCGTCAAATTCGCCAATATTGCAATCACTGCCATAGGCACAATTAGTATCAGCATCGGGTCGAATAAAGTACAATCACCAAAGATACCGCAGAACATGGCACCGAGGGCAGTCAGCACAACGCGTTCGGGGCGCTGCATGAAACCGACTTTACACTCCAGCCCCAAACCTTCGGCACGGGCACGCACGTAACTCACCATCAGCGAACCTATCAGCGCAATGAATGTAATGATGGAGCCCCACAAATAGCCTTGCAGCATCAGGTAATAGAAGATGCCGAACAATGTCACGAGCTCGCTGTAACGGTCGAGTACGGAGTCGTAGAGCGCACCGAAAGTAGAACTCATTTTACCCACGCGTGCCACACGTCCGTCCATCATGTCAAACAACCCGGCAAAGAGCACAATACCGCCTCCCCAGCCCACATAGGCCAGTTCACCACTCTTGTACACCCCGGCATACACAAACAAGGCAGCCGCCACGATATTCAGTACCAGCCCCGTAGTCGTAATAAAGTTAGGCGTAATGCCAATTCTAATCATACCATGCACCACAGGATTGATAATCTTGTATATCACCTGCTGCAACCAATCTCTATAATTCATATTCGTCTTTTTTGTTCTCTAAATAATGTTTCAGAAAGCCTTTTATATTGTGATTACGATAAACGAAAAAACGTTGCAGATGGTAGTTCCAAAAAAAAGCTACCAGCACTGCTACTATTATCTTTGACAGAATAAATACATTGTCTATATAATATCCCAACAGCCCATTGACCCATGTCATGCCCGTAAGCCACTCGGTCAGTGCAAAAGTGCCCCAGGTATTCAGTATAATGCTGCCTCCCCAGACAAAGAGATATTTCACGGCAACATGCGTTTTCTTACAGTCTTCGGCATGGAACACCCATCCGTAATTAATGGCACAGTTTACAATGCCTCCTACCACGGAACCCGTGAATGTGGCATAAAGATAAAAAACAGCAAAAGCCTTTACCAGAAGGATAGTCACCAGAAAATCGACAAAGCTTGCGAATTGCGCAGAAATCTGGGCCTTGAAGAAGATCCAGACAGAATGGCGCCACGACACACCTTTGCCATTTGATTTCAACTGATTATCCATCTTGCCACAATCAAAATTATAAATCCGTAGACTCCGGACAGAATATCGTCCATCATTACCCCGATTCCACCCGGCAGACTTTCCATACGGCGAATGCCCAAGGGCTTGAATATATCAAACAAGCGGAACAAGACAAACGCTCCCAACGCATACCATACGTGTCCGGCAGGCGCTGCAAGCAAAGCAATCCACACACCGACCATTTCATCGACCACCACGCGCGAAGGGTCTTCGCCCCAAGATACCTCCAGGCGGTTGGCAGCCCAGATACCGGCAAGTGTAAATACCAAAATCAATGCTACTGTCAGCCACAAAAGGCAGACACTTGAAACCAGATAAGACAACCCGAACCAGATAAGCGTAGCCAGCAAAGCTCCCGCAGTGCCGGGTGCAAAAGGAGAAAAGCCCGAGCCAAAGCCCGTACCGATAATGACTGGGAGGAGGGAGGGTTTCTTCATCAAAAAAGTAATGAGGTGATAAATGCGATAAAAACGGTAAAGTGATAAATGCAATAAAGTAATAAAAGTGATAAAGTGGTAAAGTGCTATCACTCTATCACCTTACCACCTTATTTCTATCACCTTATCACTGTTTTTTTAATCCAGATAACTTGGTGCAGTTTCACCCACCATGTTGCGGAGAGTCTCTTTCACCATGCGCCATTGCTGGAACAAATCGTGTACCGGCTCATGCTCGAAATCGTGCATCGGGCTCTTGCAGAAGAAGGACAGCCACGTCTGGATGCCGCACATGCCTGCACGCAATGCCAAATCACTGAAAATAACCAAGTCGAGCGCGATGGGAGCAGCAAGAATGGAGTCGCGACACAGGAAGTTAACCTTGATTTCCATCGGATAGCCCATCCAGCCGAAAATATCGATGTTGTCCCATGCTTCCTTGTTATCCTTACGAGGAGGATAGTAGTTAATGCGTACCTTATGATAAACATCACCGTACAAGTCAGGATATTTCTCCGGTTCGAAGATATTGTCGATAACAGACAGCTTGCTGACCTCTTTTGTCTTGAAGTTCTCCGGTTGGTCGAGTACCTCGCCGTCACGGTTACCCAGAATATTCGTAGAGAACCAGCCGCTTACACCCAACATACGGGTCTTGAACATCGGAGCAAGCACCGTCTTCATCAAAGTCTGGCCACTCTTGAAGTCCTTACCGGAAATGGGCACATTCATTTTCTTGGAGAATTCCCACATGGCTGGAGTATCCACACACAGATTAGGAGCACCCATAATAAACGGAGCGCCTTCTGCAATGGCAGCGTATGCATAGCACATACTCGGAGAGATTACTTCAGTATTGTTTTCCTTCATTGCCTGTTCCAAAGCAGCGAGAGATTCGTGCTCCTTGGACAGAGGAATATATATTTCGGTACTTGCAGCCCACAGCACAGCAATACGCTCGCAGTTATTGGCTGCCTTGAAGTTACGGATATCCTCACGCAACTGCTCTGTCATTTCCCAGCGAGTAGCAGCCTTCTTAATATGCGTACCGTTCAAACGTTTTGCAAAATTGTGGTCGAATGCAGCAGGCATCGGCTTGATGGCTTGCAGTTCGTCTTTTACCAAATTCAAGTCTTTCTCTTTCAAAACCTCGGCATACATAGCAGCTTCGTAGGCGTTGTCCGGGAAAATGTCCCAACCGCCGAAAACGATATCATTCAAATCAGCCAAAGGCACTATGTCTTTGATAAGTTTTTCCTTGCCATCCTGCATGCGCATAGCAGCCATTTGTGTGATTGAGCCTATAGCTTTTGCCAAGCCCTTGCGAGCAGCTAATGTACCGGTAATCATGGTGGTTGCAACCGCACCACCTACTCCGACTACCAGCACGCCCAGGCGTCCGGTTGCCGGCTTAATGTTTTCTTTCATTGCCATTGTATTATTTAGAGTTTAAAAAATTGCTCAAATTTAGGGTATTTTACTCAATTGGGATTAGTCATTTTATCCGATTTAATGTCCTATTAGTAAGATTTAAGTTAAAATGTCATGTGTAGACTGATTCTGAGCCCGGATTTGTCGATATTTGGTAAATTTCGGTAAGTCAAACGCCATACATAATCGACACGCAATACTTTGAAAATATTTTCAACACCTACACCTGCCTCTACGTATGGCGTATGCCCCATTGTAGTGCTGCCGGCAGGAAAACGGAACAAATCCTGCTGAAAAGCCGGATTATTCTTATCACTCAAATTCCCATACAAGCCGCGACAGGAAAGCACTTCACGCCATTTCAACTTTTTCAACAAAGGAATACGGTTGAAGAGCCAGCCGTTCAAGTAATAGGTCACATCCCAGGAAGCGTATTCATCGTTCATGAATTCCATGGCATTCATCAGTGAATAGGACTCGGGCTGTATGGTATAGGACAAGTTCGCGTTGGGAATGACGAGCAAAGGGAAAGGAACCTTATTCCAGACTTTTCCGGCTTTCAGGATAACGTCCGTATAACCGAATGCCGAGAACCAGAAACGCTTTTGAAAACCCGCTTCCGTATAGTGATAGGTATAGTCTCCTCCCAGTACCCCTTTGGCAGCCATGGTATGTGTAAGCGAAAAGACCGGAGCATCCAGCGAAACGGGGAAACGGTTCCATTGGGTCTGGAAGAATTTCTCGTTGGGAGCATAGCGCAGCTTCAATTCCAGCTCACTGGTCGAAATACTTTTTACATACGTATTACGGTCATCCTGCTTGACGAAAGGAATCAGATGGGATGATTCATCTTTACGCAGGCGCGCCGTCATCTGTACGGAAAAGCCGGAATGGAACTCATTGGTATAGGTCAGTTCCGCCTTCCGCTGATAACCGATACGGTCATCCTTCTGACGTTTCAAAGCAAGAAAAACATTGTCCTGACTGGTATAAAGATAGTGTTGTCCATATTGATTGACATCTGACAAGTAACGGAGCTTCAACGAATGTATAGGAAATTCATTGGCATATTCCTTCTTCTTATGAAAAGAATATTCCAGTTCGGCAAGTCCTTTTACACGATGGTCGCGAAAACCGTATGCCATATACCCCCTACCGAACAGATGCGGATTGAGCCATGCCGTCGTCATACCGCCGGCACGCAAGCGCACCCCTTCCAGTGTATTTCCGCTGATGGTGGTATTCATCATACCGATATAGAACAAAGGTTCTTTTTCCTTCGGAGCGGGAATATACCCCGTGAACAGCACCTTCAACACTTTCTCCGTCCAGAAATAAACGGGATAGCTGCGCAACTGGGCCATCATCTTGTCCACCGAAGTTTCTTTCTTGCTGACTTCCACCTGGCGGTTGGCATCCCAATATGCTTCCGAATAGCCGGAAGCCGATGTCTCTTCAATCACCTTTTCCGGTTTTCGGAAAGCCTGCAGAGCCTTGTCATCCGGTTCATACTGATAATTTCTGTAATACACATCCCGCTTGGCATAAATACCGTCACTATTGTCCACCAACTTGAACTCCGTAGTGATACTCTCATTGAGCAACTGCCTCGTACCGTCCTCCGCGCGGTCAAAATTCTGTTCAATCTTCATGTAGTCCACAAAGTTCAGATTTATTTTCTGAGGAAAGTTCATGACGGCACGCTTTACAAAATAGGTACTGTCCAGCATGACGTATAAATGTCCCGTAAAACCGAACGACTCGGAGTTGAAAGGGACAAATGTCAAGTCAACACAAGGCTTTCCGGCAACGGTAAGCGTATCCATCAGATAATATTTGTAGAAAGACGGCCCAAGGGAGGAAAGCGGACTGACAAACTTATTGGTGAACAAGGTGATGTTGTTCTCATAAAGGTCTACATCGGTCATGGTGACACTGATAGCCTGCTCCATACCCTGCTGGGAAAGCATTTCGTCCATTCCTGCCTGCCTGCGGGCGGTGACCCACTGTTTCCGGCTATGCGGAGACTTGCGGTAATAGTCTGTGGCAAGCAACTCACGGTTGGAGATGGCCAGTACCGGCCTGCCGGTAACGGCAGAGGTATCGACATAATCCGTCAGAAACTTGAACTTACGGTAAAGCCACTTCTGTTGCTTCAAGCTGTCGAAGTTATTGATGGCAAAAGTCATCTTTTCATAGCGGTCACGTTTCCAGAAGTCGCGTTCGTCGGGCGAATAGTCATCCCGATGCTCTATCATCTTGCGTACAAACTCCACTGCGGGATTATCCTTTTTCTTATACCGTTCACGTTTCGGCTTCACCACCACCTCATCCAGTGCATAAGTGGCTGGCGAAAGGGCAATATTGAACTTAGAAGACTTTGCAGGATGAATCAGCCGGACATATTCATTATATCCCACGGCCGAAATGACCAGCGTGGCCTCCGGGCGATAGGT
Organism: Bacteroides sp. AF20-13LB; assembly: GCF_003603065.1. Lineage (NCBI taxonomy): Bacteria > Pseudomonadati > Bacteroidota > Bacteroidia > Bacteroidales > Bacteroidaceae > Bacteroides > Bacteroides sp. AF20-13LB. The sequence goes on along the minus strand of NZ_QTMH01000005.1, from coordinate 289,620 downwards.
CTTGAAGGAAAAACGGCCGTTATTGTCCGTCATCCCTCCCTCCGTAGTTCCTTTCAGATAAACTGACGTATAAGGCAACGGCTCCTTCGTCAACGAATCGGTGACAACGCCTTGCACCATATATTGTGCTCTCAATGGAAGAGTAACCAGCTGGATAAGCAGAAATACCCTAAAAAACAACTTCATACCTTGTTTTACCTAATTTGGATGGCAAAGGTACGGAAGAAAACTTTTTCTTAAAGTTCGGTTTTACGGAATAAATGTTCTAAAAAACTCCTTTTGTATAAAACACTTCCCGTTAAAAGCCGTTGTATAGCGAAACGACGCTCCAGAAAGCATCGGAACAACCAATATATAACCTAAACAACTTGATTATGGAATGGATTTTCAACCAGCTCAGGGAACGCCCCGAACTTGCCATTTTCCTCACTATATTCCTGGGATTCTGGCTGGGGAAACTGCGTATCGGTAAGTTTACGCTGGGCACAGTGACCAGTGTACTGCTTGTAGGCGTACTGGTAGGGCAACTGAATATAGCCGTACCGGGTCCGATAAAGTCGGTATTTTTTCTGCTTTTCCTTTTTGCCGTGGGCTATAAAGTGGGTCCCCAGTTCTTCCGCGGACTGAAAAAGGACGGATTACCCCAAGTAGGCTTTGCCGTACTGATGTGTGTATCCGTACTGTTAGTGACCTGGCTGCTGGCCCTGATGATGGGCTACAATGCCGGTGAAGCTGCCGGACTGCTGGCCGGTTCGCAAACCATCTCCGCCGTCATCGGAGTGGCAGAAGACACCATGGCCAATATGGGACTGGACGAGGCCCAACGACAAAGTTACGTCAACATCATTCCCGTATCCTACGCCGTCACCTACATTTTCGGTACGGCAGGCTCGGCATGGGTCCTATCATCCATCGGTCCCAAGATGCTAGGCGGGCTGGAAAAGGTGAAAGCCGCCTGCAAGGAACTGGAGGCGAAGATGGGCAGCTCTCTGGCTGACGAACCGGGATTCATGCCGGCGGCACGCCCCGTCACTTTCCGTGCCTACCGGGTCGAAAACGAATGGTTCAAGAATGGAAAGCGGGTGATTGACCTGGAAGTCTACTTCCGGCAGCACGACAAACGTCTATTTGTGGAACGCCTCCGCAAATCCGGAGTTGTGGTGGAAGTCAGCATGAACATACAGATAGAGCCGGGAGACGAAGTAGTGCTAAGCGGACGCCGCGAATACATCATAGGCGAAGAAAGCTGGATAGGGCCGGAAGTACAAGATGCCCAGCTCCTGGATTTTCCTGCCGAAAAGTTACCGGTTACAATCACACGCAAGACGGTTGCCGGCAAGACGGTTGCAGCTATCCGAAGGGAAAAGTTCATGCACGGTGTCAGTATCCGGAGCATCAAGCGCGCCGGAATATCCATTCCCGTGCTGGCACAAACGGTAGTAGATGCCGGCGACGTCATCGAAGTGGTAGGTACCAGGCAGGAAGTGGAAGCAGCAGCCAAACGTCTAGGGTATATAGACCGTCCTACCAACCAGACGGATATGATATTCGTAGGCCTGGGTATCCTTGTCGGAGGTTTGTTCGGAGCACTTTCCGTCCATATCGGCGGCATCCCCATCAGCTTGAGCACAAGCGGCGGCGCATTGATTGCGGGCTTGTTCTTCGGCTGGCTCCGCAGTAAGCACCCCACCTTCGGGCGCATTCCCGAACCTTCACAATGGGTGTTGAACAATGTCGGTCTGAACATGTTCATCGCGGTAGTGGGCATTTCGGCAGGTCCCAGTTTCGTGCAGGGCTTCCACGACGTAGGTATCAGCCTGTTTCTGGTGGGAGCAGCAGCCACCACCCTGCCGCTGATTATCGGCTTGCTGCTGGCAAGGTATGTTTTCAAGTTCCATCCGGCACTGGCTTTGGGCGTCTGCGCAGGGGCACGTACCACTACGGCCGCTTTAGGCGCGGTGCAGGATGCCGTTGAGAGCGAAACGCCTGCTCTGGGATACACCGTGACCTATGCCGTGGGCAATACCTTATTAATAATATGGGGTGTAGTCATCGTTTTGCTAATATAAGACGATTCTGTACCAATGCTTACTAATCCAGAGCATTCAAAGAATTATTGCCGGAAATGCAAGCGACTATATACCCATTCACTAATAGCTATTCATCCGACAGCTGTCGGACGATAATTCAACAGTTGTCGGACGATGATTCAACAACTGTCGGACGAAAAGGAAACATATATCGGACGATTAATTTCAAGCAAGGAAAGAAATAGTATGCCACATGAACAAAGATTATTCACCGAATGACTGAAAACAATAAATAACGAACCTAAACTTGAGCTTATGGATACAAAACTTTTAGAAAAGAAAATGGAATCTATCAGTCCTTTCGAACTGAAGAACCGCCTGATAGACATGGCAGACGAAAGTCTGAAGAAAACCGCCCGTACCATGCTGAACGCAGGGCGCGGCAACCCCAACTGGATTGCAACCGCTCCACGCGAGGCCTTTTTCCTATTGGGAAGCTTCGGCTTGGAAGAGTGCCGTCGCATCATGGATTTGCCCGAGGGCATTGCAGGCATCCCCGAAAAAAAAGGCATTGCCTCTCGCTTCGAAGCCTTCCTGAAAAAGAACAATAACGTACCGGGCGCCAAATTGCTGGAACAAACCTACAACTACCTGCTGATGCAGCATGCCGCCGACCCCGACAGCCTTGTACACGAATGGGCCGAAAGCATTGTAGGCGACCAGTATCCCGTGCCCGACCGCATCCTTCATTTTACGGAAATCCTTGTGCAAGATTACCTTTCGCAAGAGATGTGCGACAACCGTCCTCCCCGGGGTGCCTATGACCTGTTTGCCACCGAAGGTGGAACAGCCGCCATGTGCTACATCTTCGACTCCCTGCAGGAAAACTTCCTGCTGAACAAAGGGGACGGCATCGTCCTCATGGTTCCTGCCTTTACCCCCTATATTGAAATCCCACAACTCAGCCGCTACCAGTTTCGAGTGACCAAAATACATGCCAACCGCATGAATAACGAAGGGATGCACCTCTGGCAGTACAGCGACGAAGACATAGACCGCTTGAAAAGCCCTAAAATCAAGGCCCTCTTTGTCACCAATCCCAGTAATCCGCCCAGCTACACACTCAGTCCGGATACAATGGCGCGCATCGTGAGTATCGTCAGAAATGACAACCCTAATCTGATGATTATTACAGACGACGTATACGGTACATTCAGTCCGCACTTCCGTTCGTTCATGGCAGAAATTCCCTACAATACGCTTTGCGTCTATTCATTCTCCAAATACTTCGGTGCCACCGGATGGCGCAATGCGGTCATCGCCCTGCACGAATTCAATCTGTTCGACAAGCTGATAGCCAAACTGCCGAAAGAGAAACGGGAGATTCTGCACCGCCGCTACTCCACCCTCACTCTGGAACCTGAAAAACTGAAGTTTATCGACCGTATGGTTGCCGACAGTCGCCAGGTGGCACTGAACCATACCGCCGGACTGTCATTGCCACAACAGATGCAGATGGGCCTTTTCGCCGCCTTTGCCCTGCTGGACAAGGAAAACAAATACAAGCAAAAGATGCAGGAGATTATCCGCCGCCGATTGCATGCCCTTTGGGAGAATACCGGTTTCACGCTGACGGAAGACCCGTTGCGTGTAGGTTATTATACAGAAATCGACATGCTGGTTTGGGCAAAGAAGTTCTATGGGGACGACTTTGTAGAATATCTGAAACGCACCTACAGCCCGCTGAACGTAGTCTTCCGCCTTGCCAAAGAAACCTCTCTGGTGCTGCTGAACGGCGGTGGTTTTGACGGCCCCGAATGGAGCGTGCGCGCCTCACTCGCCAATCTGGACGAGAAAGACTATGCGACCATCGGCCAAGGCATTAAAAGGATATTGGACGAATATGCAAAAGAATTCTTTAAAAGCAGAAATTGAAAGGTGAAAGGTAAAACTTTCAAATTTCAATTAAATAGTATACGGAAGCGGGTCAATCCATCGTTGTAGGTACGTAGGGAGAACGTGCAACCATGACGGCTCAAAACTTCCCGGATAAACACCAGGCCAATTCCCTGCCCGTTCGGCTTGGTGGAAAAGAAGGGACTGAAGAGTTTAGCTTCGGTCTCTTTACTTATCCCCGGACCATTGTCAACGACTTCGACAGAAGCGGGGGCAGTGGTCCTTACTATTATCTCACCTTGCTGTCCGTTTTCTCCGGCATCCCCCTCTATACTTTCGGCAGCATTCTTGATGATATTCACAAGCACCTGCTCAAAAAGAGAAGCATCCATACGCACCATTCCCACCTCCGGGTCGCATTCCAGACGTAGCTCTATATTGCGGTCATTGCACATTCCTTCCATAAAACGCTTGCACATGGACACCAACTCATTCAGTTGGACGGGCACCAGGGTAGGTTCAGGTATCTTTACCACATCTGCAAAACGGGTAATGAAACGGCTCATCGAGAAACAACGCTCCGTACAAACGCGCATCACGTCGCAGATGTCCTCCATATCATCTTCTGTAGAAAGTGCCTGCTCCACTGTATCGAGTGTGGAAGTGATGCCCGCAGTGGTATTGTTCACTTCATGAGCTATCATGCGGATTACCTTTTCATAGGCACGCTTCTCGGCACGCATCACTTCTTCCGTCATACGCTCTATCAAGAAAAAAGGATGTTTGAACCCTCTGTCAATAAAAGAAGAATGGGTGCATTTATAAATATTCGCATCATTGAGACGGACCACTGCCGTCTCGTCTTTGGGAATGGACGAAAGTTCGGCAGCCAACGGGGAGTCCATCTGGTCCAACCGCTTTGCCATCGCCTCCTCCATACGGACACCGAGCATCTTTACCGCCATCGGATTCAGTTGCGACACTTCATCGTCCATTGTCAGGATAATAACCCCCATTGGAGATGCCTGAATCAGCAAATCCAAGAAGTGATTCTGCTCGCGCATGCGCAACCGTTCATTCTTGAGCTGCTCCATCATTCGGTTAAAGATATTCACAATGCGGTCTGCTTCGTACTGCCCTACCCGGCTGAGACGGCTACTGAAATCCTGCTCGCGCAACAACTCCATACCGCTGCCTATGGTGTTCATCGGCTTCACTATCTTATTATAGAATACTATCAGATAGATAAGGATAAACCCGATGAGCCCCTCCAACACGTACAGATACAAAGAAGGCTTTCCACTCAGCAGATATACCAGCATTCCACCCAGACCGAGCAGAAAAAGGACAAGTATGAAGAAAAAGAATTTTATGCGCACGGGACTTGAATATTATATTTTTCCAAACGTCTGTAAAGCGCAGCGCGGCTGATGCCTAATGACACTGCCACTTGACTGAGATTCCCTTTATGCTGTTCCAACGCCTGCAAGATAGTCTGCCGCTCTATTTCATCCAAGGTCATACCTGCAAAAGAAGTACCTTCGGCAGCTTTGGCCGGTTCGTCGTGACGCAGATATTGGGCATCGAAATCCGTGGCATCCAGCACCGGCTTGCCGCTGACCAGAATGGTACGCTCCACCAGATTCTTCAACTCACGAATGTTGCCCGGATAAGGCAGGCGGGAAAGGAAATTCAGAGCGTCGGCCGAGAAATCCGTACGCGGCAAGCCGTTCACCTCTGCCTGACGGTCGGCAAAGTGACGTGCCAGCAAAGGAATATCTTCACGGCGCTCCCGCAAGGAGGGCAGTTTTACGGTAATCAGGTTGATACGGTAAAAAAGGTCTTCACGGAAAGTACGTTCGGACACCATCTTGCGGAGGTCTGCATTAGTGGCGGAAACGACGCGCACATCGACTTTGCGGGGACGGCTATCGCCCAGCACTTCGAATGTCTGGTCCTGAAGCACGCGCAGCAGTTTCACCTGGCAGGAAGGGTCGAGGTCACCAATCTCGTCGAGGAAGATGGTACCTTTGTTTGCCATTTCAAAACGCCCTATACGGTCGGCACTGGCATCGGTAAACGCCCCTTTCTTATGGCCGAACATCTCGCTCTCGAACAAGCTCTGCGAGATGCCACCAAGGTTCACCTTGACAAAGGGCTGCTTCACGCGTTGGCTGTTGATATGGATGGCTTCGGCAATCAGCTCCTTGCCCGTTCCGCTTTCGCCCGTAATCAGCACCGAAGCATTGGTACGGGCTATGCGAGCCACTGTGTTCAGCACTTCCATCAGCCCTTTGGACTTACCTATAATATGGCTGCGATTCAATGCGGTAGTCTGCTCTTCCGGCACCTCTTTCGGGGCGGCCGTAAGTTCAAGGGCCGTCTCGATGCGCTGCAAAAGAGCAGCATTGTTCCAAGGCTTGGTTATGAAATCGAATGCGCCGGCCTGCATACCCTGCACGGCAAGCTGGATACTTCCCCATGCCGTCATCAAAATAACGGGCACATCGGGACGGAACACCTTTACCTGCTTCAATAAGGTAAGTCCCTCTTCTCCGGTAGTGGAAAGAGTGAAGTTCATATCCATCAAAATCAAGGCGGGAGCTTCGGCCCTAACTATATCCATAGCTTCGCGAGGGCCCGGAGCCGTTTTCACCTCATATCCGGCACGCTTCAGCATAAAGCTGAGGGAAGAGCGCACAGCACTATCGTCGTCTATTATCAGTATCATAAAAATTGTAGTTTGTTTCCCGCAAAAATAAGTAAAAAAGCAGAGTTATGAATGATAAGTTATAAGTTATTTACCTATAATATCGCATATACGGTACTTTTACCGGCAAATAATTCATAACTTATCACTTGCAACCCGTCGACTTATCCTCTTACCACCTCTTCAAAATCAGCTTCCAATTCCGTATCGCGTTCAAAATCCCAAAGGGTCAAGCTGCGGAGCTGATAGAAGTAATACCAATAGTAGTACAGCTCTGAAATATGCTTTTGACGGGCTTCGTCTTTAGAGTTCTGTGCATCGTTCAGGTCCAGGGTGCTGATTTTACCTATCATAAAGGTCTCTACACTGGTCTTGTAACGCTTCTCAGCAATGACATCCGCCTCTTCGGCTATGTCCAGCTGTTGCGCCTGGTTGTTGAAGTTAGCCACCAGCAAAAAGATGTCCTGATTAAAGTCCATCTGTTCCTGACGGATTCTGGACAAGACCACTTCACGGTTGCTCTTTGCCACCCTTACCTTGCCGCGGCGCTTGCCCCAGTCAAGGATAGGAATCTTGACGCCTACCTGCACAATCTGATTATCAAGCAAGTCCCGGTAGGCTGAAGAGAATTCATGGTTCTGCCCCGTATAGCCCACACTGGCAAAGAGGTCGATGCTGCGCAAGTTTCCGCGTGCCGTTGCCACTTCATAATCAGCTTCGAGCTGGCGGCGGCGAATGTTCTGTGCAAAGGAGTTGCGTTCCAGTGCCTTGTTCAGCACACGGTCATACTCCATCTTTATATCGGGAACAGTGGCGGGCAACACCGGATTCAGGCTTTCCTGCTCGGACACCCCGAGGAAAGAACGGAGCTGGAACATTTTTGCATTCAGGTTGCTCTCTGCCTCAGTCACGTCGGCCTTGCCCTGCAATGAATTCAGTTTAAGCTGCAACAAATCATTCTCGGATATCTGTCCCATTTTACGTTTGGCTATGGCCACTTCATAAAGGCGGTCGGCATTCGTCTTGTTCTGCATGGCGGTAGCGAGCGATTCTTTGGCCAGCAGCAACTCAAAGAAATAAGTGATGGTTTTCATCGTCACCTCTTCCGTAGCTGAAATGAACTCGGCCTTTGCCTCAGCATAGCGTACGGGCTCTATACGGCGGTTCCACTTCAAGGTATTCACTCCGAAGACCGGCTGCGTCAACTCCAGGCTCACGGGGACTGACATGAACTGCTTCTCTCCCCCGGAACCCAGCTGTTTGAGATAATCCAGCGAAGAAGTCAGTGACAGCTTACCCCCCGTAAACCAAATGTTCTGGTCTACCGAAAGCTGGCCGGACAGCCCCAGTGTATTGTTGCGGACAAAGCTATAGGAGCCGTCGGAATTCTGGTAGGTACTGTAGGACTTGTTATAGTTGGGTAGTGTACCGGTGAAATTCACTTCCGGCAACAAGTCCGCACGGAATGTACGGTATTCCCAATACGCGGTTTTCAATTCATTCAATGCCACAGCAGCATCCACAGACTGCGTACGGGCCAGTACAATGGCCTCCGACAGCGTAATATTGCGTTCATGTCCCAAAGTATCATTCTGCGCCATGGTTGCCAACGGCATCAAAAAACAAACTGCAAGTAAAATATTCTTTTTCATGTTCAATCTTTAAAATTGTCGCAAACAGAAAAGCAAAGAGTGTGCCAAGTGGCCGGAAAGGTTTCATAGAGGGGTAAGTGTTCATTTTCGGACAGTGGGGATGTCCGTTAGCGGACGATATCAAGAAAACAACCGGTCTCTATCTAAAGTCTGAAAAAATCCTTCTAAAGTTCAATTAACCATTAATTAATTGATGAAAAATTTCTTTATTAAGGAAGAATTCTCTTTCTTTGTGCTGCTTTATACCTTTATTAAAAAGGATACAATACTAACATTAATTTATATAGTTATGAAGATTTCACACATTGAGCATCTGGGCATTGCCGTTAAGAGCATTGAAGAAGCCCTTCCGTACTACGAAAACGTTTTAGGTTTGAAATGCTACAACATCGAAACCGTGGAAGATCAGAAAGTTAGAACCGCTTTCCTGAAAGTGGGCGATGTAAAGATCGAATTGTTGGAACCTACTTCTCCCGAAAGCACAATTGCCAAGTTCATCGAAAAGAACAACGGTAACGGTGGCATGCATCATCTCGCATTCGCCGTTGAAGACGGAGTGGCCGGTGTGCTTGCCGAAGTCGAAGAAAAAGGTATCCGCCTTATAGACAAAGCTCCCCGCAAAGGTGCAGAAGGTCTGAACATTGCATTCCTGCATCCGAAGTCAACTCTCGGTGTCCTGACCGAGCTTTGCGAGAAACCGGAATAAGCAAGACTGTAAAATCATCAAATCATAAATTGTATAAACACTTAAAGAATATAAATTCATGAGTAATCAACTTGAAAAGATTAAAGAGCTTATAGACCGCCGCGCTGCAGCACGTCTCGGTGGTGGTGAAAAAGCGATTGCAAAGCAACACGAGAAGGGTAAATATACAGCTCGCGAGCGCATAGCCATGCTTCTCGACGAAGGCAGTTTCGAAGAAATGGACATGTTCGTAGAACATAGATGCACCAACTTCGGCATGGAAAAGAAACACTACCCCGGTGACGGTGTAGTAACCGGTTGCGGTACAATCGAAGGCCGTCTGGTTTATATCTTCGCACAGGACTTCACAGTTTCTGCCGGTTCACTGTCCGAAACCATGTCTCTGAAAATCTGTAAGATTATGGACCAAGCCATGAAAATGGGTGCTCCGTGTATCGGTATCAACGACTCGGGCGGTGCACGTATTCAGGAAGGTATTAATGCCTTGGCTGGCTACGCTGAAATCTTCCAACGTAACATACTTGCTTCGGGTGTCATTCCGCAGATTTCCGGTATTTTCGGTCCTTGTGCTGGTGGCGCCGTTTACTCTCCTGCCTTGACAGACTTTACTTTGATGATGGAAGGTACATCCTACATGTTCCTTACCGGTCCGAAGGTAGTAAAGACTGTAACCGGAGAAGACGTAAGCCAGGAAAACCTGGGTGGCGCGAGCGTTCACTCCACCAAATCTGGTGTTACTCATTTTACTGCACAGACAGAAGAAGAAGGTTTGGCCCTTATCCGCAAACTGTTGAGCTACATTCCCCAGAACAATCTGGAAGAAGCTCCCTATGTAGACTGTACAGACCCTATCGACCGTCTGGAAGATTCCCTGAACGACATCATTCCTGATAACCCGAACAAGCCGTACGATATGTACGAGGTAATTGGTGCTATCATAGATAATGGTGAGTTCCTCGAAATCCAAAAAGATTATTCAAAGAATATCATTATCGGTTTCGCACGTTTCAACGGACAGTCCGTAGGTATTGTTGCCAACCAGCCGAAGTATCTGGCAGGTGTGCTCGACAGCAACGCATCCCGCAAGGGCGCACGCTTCGTCCGTTTCTGCGACGCCTTCAATATTCCTATCGTATCATTGGTAGACGTACCGGGATTCCTTCCGGGAACCGGCCAGGAGTACAACGGCGTCATCCTGCACGGTGCCAAACTGCTGTATGCATACGGTGAAGCTACTGTACCCAAGGTTACCATCACACTGCGTAAATCCTACGGTGGTTCGCACATCGTGATGAGCTGTAAGCAGCTGCGTGGCGACATGAATTATGCTTGGCCTACTGCTGAAATCGCTGTAATGGGTGGTGCAGGTGCTGTAGAAGTATTATATGCCCGCGAAGCCAAAGAGCAGGAAAATCCGGCTCAATTCCTGGCTGAAAAAGAGGCTGAATACACCAAGTTGTTTGCCAATCCTTATAATGCAGCTAAATATGGTTACATCGATGATGTTATCGAACCGCGTAACACACGTTTCCGCATCATCCGTGCCCTGCAACAGTTGCAAACCAAGAAATTGACTAACCCGGCTAAGAAGCATGGTAATATTCCCTTGTAATCAAGCTTTTCACACTAAAACAAGAACGATTATGAATAAAACAAAAATCGGAATATTCCTTTCATTGATGCTGGTGTTGGGCTTTTGCTCTTCTTGCAAAGAACAGAAATCGAACAACAAACTGCTGCTGAATGAAGTGCTGGTCAACAACGAGAGCAACTATCAGGATGACTACGGTGTGCACAGCGCATGGATTGAAATATTCAACAGATCATACGGCAGCGCCGACCTTGCAGGTTGCTATCTGAAATTCAGCAGCCAGCCGGGTGATACTGCCAGTTATTTCATTCCCAAAGGTGACGTTCTGACACTCATAAAACCACGTCAGCATGCACTTTTCTGGGCTGATGGAGAACCAAGACGCGGTACATTTCATACGAACTTCAAACTGGATGCCACAAATGCCAACTGGATTGGGTTGTATGATTCCGGCAAGAAATTGCTTGATCAAGTCATAGTGCCTGCCGGTACTTTAAAAGCCAACCAATCCTATGCCCGTGTCAGTGATGCAGCCGACCAATGGGAAGTAAAGGGTGGAAGCGAAGATAAATATGTCACTCCGAGTACCAACAACAAGACTATCGACAGCAATGCCAAAATGGAAAAATTCGAAGAGCATGACAGCGTAGGTATCGGTATGGCTATTTCTGCCATGAGCGTTGTATTCTGCGGGCTGATATTACTCTACATCTCCTTCAAGATTATAGGTAAAATATCAGTTAACCTCAGCAAACGCAATGCCATGAAAGCTAAAGGTATTACTGATAAACAAGAAGCAAAAGAGAAACAACTGGGGCAGGCTCCGGGAGAAGTTTTTGCTGCCATTTCAATGGCCATGCACGAATTCCAAAGCGATGTACACGATGTGGAAGACACGATACTTACCATTACCCGTGTAAAACGCAGTTACTCACCGTGGAGTTCAAAGATTTATACGTTGCGTGAGACTCCTCACAAAAAGTAAGTCACCCATAATAAAATAAAACGATGAAAGAATATAAATATAAAATTAACGGTAACGTATATAAAGTTGCCATTGGAGATATTGAAGACAACATCGCTCATGTAGAAGTGAACGGTACTCCCTACAAAGTTGAAATGGAAAAAGCACCGAAGGTAGTTGTTAAACCGGTAGCACGTCCGGCAGCCACATCCGCTCCTGCTGCTCCTGCTACTCCGGTAGTAAAACCGGCCGCTGCTTCTACCGGCAAGTCAGGTGTAAAATCTCCGCTTCCCGGTGTAATCCTCGATATCAAAGTAAATGTCGGCGATACAGTAAAGAAGGGACAAGTTATCATCATTTTGGAAGCCATGAAGATGGAAAACAATATCAATGCTGATAAAGACGGTAAGATTACAGCCATCAATGTAAACAAAGGGGACTCTGTTCTCGAAGGTACTGACCTCGTAATTATTGAATAATATGGGAGAATTTATCACATTTTTAGGAAACAACCTTGCCGACTTCTGGACTTATACAGGTTTTGCCAATGCAACGGTAGGACATGTGGTAATGCTTCTGGTAGGTTTGTTTTTCATATACTTGGCTGTAGCCAAGGAATTTGAGCCGATGCTATTAATTCCTATCGGTTTCGGTATGCTGATTGGTAATATACCTTTCAATATGGAAGCCGGATTAAAAGTCGGTATCTATGAAGAAGGTTCCGTACTTAATATTCTGTACCAGGGAGTAACCTCCGGTTGGTACCCGCCACTCATATTCCTGGGTATCGGTGCCATGACGGATTTCTCTGCTTTGATATCGAACCCCAAATTAATGTTGGTTGGTGCAGCAGCCCAATTCGGTATATTCGGTGCTTATATGATTGCCCTTGCCATAGGATTTGACCCGATGCAGGCTGGTGCAATCGGTATCATTGGTGGTGCCGATGGTCCGACTGCCATCTTCCTCTCTTCTAAACTGGCTCCTAACTTAATGGGTGCCATTGCAGTATCAGCCTATTCATATATGGCATTAGTACCGGTGATACAGCCGCCTATTATGCGTTGGCTGACCAGTAAAAATGAACGTCTTATCCGTATGAAACCTCCCCGTGTGGTTTCACATACGGAAAAAGTAATGTTCCCGATTATCGGTTTGTTACTGACCACATTCCTTGTACCATCCGGTCTGCCTTTGCTGGGTATGCTGTTCTTCGGTAATTTACTGAAAGAAAGTGGAGTTACACGTCGTCTGGCAAACACAGCCAGTGGTCCGCTGATTGATACCATTACTATTCTGCTTGGTTTGACAGTAGGTGCTTCTACGCAAGCATCCGAGTTCTTAACCCTTGATTCAATCAAGATATTCGGTCTGGGCGCCTTATCATTTGTCATTGCCACAGCATCCGGTGTCATCTTCGTGAAGATTTTCAACCTCTTCCTGAAGAAAGGCAACAAGATTAATCCGTTGATCGGTAATGCCGGTGTATCTGCCGTACCCGACTCTGCACGTATCTCCCAAGTAGTAGGTCTGGAATACGATCCTACCAACTATCTGCTGATGCATGCCATGGGCCCGAACGTTGCCGGTGTAATCGGTTCCGCTGTAGCAGCAGGTATCCTGCTGGGATTCTTAATGTAATACATTTATTCATTCCGTTATCCGGCTTGAATTCTGAACTATTTTAGAGCCCCTTCATTTTTGGAGGGGCTTTTTCGTTAATCTATCTAAAACAGATTACGATTATTTCGTAAATACATTCTTTTTAGTAACTTGCAGTCAGTTTAACCTCATATAAATGATATACTGTATGCGAAAGCTTTTTATCTCCTTATGTTTCAGTGCATGCTGTTCGCTTCTGGCGGCACAGACCACAAATCCCATTCAAGAGGCGATGGCCAACTACGATTATGAAACAGCCTTGATGCTGATCGATCAAGAAACCCCGACCGTCCCCCTACTCTACCAAAAAGGGAAAGCGCTGAAAGGGCTGGGCAATAACCTTGAAGCTCTGAGCGTATTTCAGGAAGTCGTAGCTCAGGATTCTCTCAATCCCCGGGCATACATTGAAGCTGCCGAATGCTGCAAATCACTTGCCAAATATAGCGAGGCACTGGATTACTACCAAAATGCGCTCCACATAAATCCGGACAATAAATACGCACGCATCCAGTATATCAGTCTGCTGATGAACATGAAGAGATACCGTGAGTCTCTAAAGGAAAGCAACCTGCTGGCAGAAAGGGACAGTTCCGCCTATGTACTACACCTTAGAGCCGAAAGTATGGGGCAAGTCTATGACAACACAGAAATCATGCATGTGATAGATGCCTACCTGGACATACAGAAAAGGTATCCCAATGATTACCTGTCTGCTGCCAAACTCGGCAACATCTATGTAGCAGGCCACCAGTATGAAGACGCCATAAACATAACGGAGAAATACCGTTCCATAGACTCCACCAACGTCCTTGTGAACCGCATCAATGCCCAAGCCTATTGCCTGAACAAAGATTACCCCAAAGCAATAGAAAGATATGAACAACTGTTACAGGAAAAAGACAGTTCTTTCCAAACCTGCTTCTACGCCGGAATCAGCTATTATGCCCTCGAAGACTTCTACCCAGCACACGACCTGCTGGAAAGGGCTCTTAAAGATGACAATACCAACATCAACGTTCTCTATTATCTGGGACGCGCCTGCTCCAAGACATCATGGAAAGAGGATGGAGTGACTTATCTGGAAACTGCCGTAAGCCTCGCCATGCCCAGCGACAGTGTCATGTCCCGCCTATATGTGGGGCTTGCGGACTGCTACAAGATGGCATTTCAATACACCGACCAGGCGAATACCCTTCTGACGCAATACGAAAAATACGACCGGCAGAAACACAAACTGCTCTACGACGCAGCCTTTATCTATTATTACTATCTGAAAGATGCGTCCAAAGCAGAGAGATACCTAACGGCCTACCTGAAAACCCGTCCGAAAAACAGCAAGGACAAAGTGCAGGAAGTAGATGCGGACGGAGTTCCCATCATCGGAGAAGACAACCGATACAATGCCGCCGAAAACTGGCTGAAGGACATCAGAGAAAAGCGCAAGAAAGAGGACTTCTTCAAGGGAAAGGTCGATACCGCCAGCGTAACCCCCATCAAATAGCCCCAATGAAAACGTTTGCATAATATAATAAGGTACAGTAACGGAGAAAGATTAACTTTCTCCGTTATTTGTTTTAAATTAGCGCAAAAATTAACCGTAAAGTTACTATCATGAAAAAAGTATTCTTAATCTTGGGAACACTCTTACTCTCCCTCAGTACGTATGCAGCTATGAATGTGAACAAAATCGACCCTCCGTTTTGGTACACCGGCATGCAGAACCCGGAACTCCAGCTGATGGTCTATGGCGAAGGCATCGGCAACGCGGCAGTATCCGTCAATTATCCCGGCGTCTCATTGAGCAGCACCGTCAAGCTGGAAAGCAACAACTACCTCCTGGTCTATCTGAAACTGGACAAGGATGTAAAACCCGGCAAATTCAACCTCACCTTCACTGAAGGAAAAAAGAAACTCGTAAAGGAATATGAACTGAAGGCACGCAACAAGAAAGGTTGCGAACATAAAGGTTTCGACGCCTCCGACGCACTGTACCTGCTGATGCCCGACCGCTTTGCCAATGGCAACCCGGACAATGACCAGATTGCGGGCATGGCCGAGTACAAGATAGACCGCAATGACCCCAATGCACGCCACGGCGGTGACCTTGCCGGCATCGAACAACACCTGGACTACTTCTCCGACCTCGGCGTCACAGCCCTCTGGTTTACTCCGGTACTGGAAAACAACATGACCGGCGGTTCCTATCACGGCTATGCCACCACAGACTACTACAAGGTAGACCCGCGCTTCGGTACCAACGAAGAATACAAGCAACTGATTGAAAAAGCCCATGCACGCGACATCAAAATCGTAATGGACATGATTTTCAACCACTGCGGCGTAGAGCATGTATGGATTAAGGACATGCCCTCCAAAGACTGGTTCAACAACCCCGACCACGAAAACAACTTCGTGCAGACCTCCTTCAAACTGACCCCACACGTAGACCCTTATACTTCCCAGTACGATGCCGACCAGATGAACGACGGCTGGTTCGTACCTTCCATGCCCGACCTCAACCAGAAGAACCCTCACGTTTACCGCTACCTGGTACAGAACAGTTTCTGGTGGATTGAATTCGCCAACATCGACGGCATCCGCATGGACACTTACCCGTATGCCGACTATGATGCCATGAGCAACTGGATGAAAGAGCTCAACGAAGAATATCCCAACTACAACACCGTGGGCGAGACCTGGGTTACCGAACCCGCCTACACCGCCTGGTGGCAGAAGGATTCCAAGCTATCAGCCCCCAAGAACAGTAACCTCAAGACCGTCATGGACTTCAGCTTCTTTGACAAGATAAACACCGCCAAGAATGAACAGACCGAAACTTGGTTCAAGGGACTGGACCGCATATACAATAACTTCGTATACGACTTCCTCTACCCCAACCCCGCTTCCGTACTGGCATTCATCGAAAACCACGACACCGACCGCTTCCTGGGCGAAGGCGACAACCTTCCGATGCTGAAGCAAGCCTCTACCCTGCTGCTTACCACCCGCCGCATTCCGCAACTCTACTACGGAACGGAAGTCATGATGAATGGCGTGAAGAGCAAGAGCGACGGCTATGTCCGCAAGGACTTCCCCGGCGGATGGACCGGTGACGCAACAAACGCACTGACCCCAGCCGGACGTACCAAGATACAGAACGAGTGCTACGACTTCTACAAGACCATCCTAAACTGGCGTAAAGGAAACGATGTGATTGCCAAAGGCAACATGGTGCAGTTCATGGTACAGAATGGTGTTTATGCCTACGCACGCCAGTACGAAGGCAAGACGGTATTCGTGATGCTGAACGGTACAAATGCAGAGACCACCGTTCCTTTGAAATTCTACAAGGAAATCCTGAAAGACAGCAAGCAGGGAAAAGATATTCTTAGCGGCAAGGCCATCACCTTCGGTGAAGAGCTGAAGATGGGCCCCAGAGAATCATTAGTGATAGAATTATAACGCGCACTCCACACAGAGAGCGCATTCTTGCAAATCTCCCTTTCAGATAGCTGGCAGACACTTCTCCTGCCAGCCATCTGCAAGGGATTTTTAGTATGGAATAGGTGTCACGGGGATATGCTTTTCACCGGTCTCAAATATAGCTAATCTGTTAGTTCATAACGGTGAACACTTTGTTCTAGTATAGAGAAACAAAGTGTTCTTACGTATTGGAACGAAGTGTTTTTGCATATTGGAACAAAGTGTTCTCTTTATTGAAACAAACTGTTCAGTTAAGGGAAACAGACTGTTTTGTTAAAGGAAACAGACTGTTGTACACGTTGAAACATCCGCTTCTGAAATAAGCGGCGAACTTAACCATCCCACAACACCGGCCTATATACAACAAGTCAGCCCTTGCAACATCAATATTGCAAGGGCTGACGCTATATTCGGATTATCTTTCGATTAGTCCAGTTGAGCCAATTTGTTCTCTGAACCAAGCACGTTGATGATTTTATGCTTGTACAGTTTTTCCATATTGTCACGAGCCGGACCCAGATACTTACGCGGGTCGAATTCTGCCGGTTTTTCAGCAAATGTCTTGCGGATAGCAGCTGTCATAGCCAGACGTGAGTCAGAGTCGATGTTGATTTTGCAAACAGCAGACTTGGCAGCCTTACGCAACTGTTCTTCGGGAATACCGATGGCAGCTTCCAGCTTACCACCATACTTGTTGATAGTATCAACTTCTTCCTGAGGAACTGAAGAAGAACCGTGAAGAACGATGGGGAATCCCGGGAGTTTCTCCATTACAGCATCCAGAACGGCAAATTCCAGAGGAGGAGGAACCAGACGACCGGTAGCAGGGTCAACGTGGCATTGTTCGGGTTTGAACTTGTATGCACCGTGAGAAGTACCGATTGAGATAGCCAGTGAATCGCAACCTGTACGGGTAGCGAAGTCAATAACTTCTTCAGGATTAGTATATGTATGGTGTTCTGCAGAAACTTCATCTTCTACACCGGCCAATACACCGAGTTCGCCTTCTACAGTTACGTCGAACTGATGAGCATAATCAACTACCTTCTTAGTCAGTGCAACGTTTTCTTCGTACGGAAGGTGTGAACCGTCAATCATTACTGAAGAGAAACCGGAGTCGATACAGCTCTTGCAAGTTTCGAATGTATCTCCGTGGTCGAGGTGAAGAACAATTTCAGGATGTTTGCAACCCAATTCCTTAGCGTACTCAACAGCACCCTGAGCCATGTAACGCAACAGCGTAGCGTTGGCATACTGACGGGCACCCTTAGATACCTGAAGAATAACCGGAGACTTTGTTTCAACTGCAGCCTTGATGATAGCCTGCATCTGTTCCATATTGTTGAAGTTGAATGCCGGAATAGCATATCCACCTTTGATAGCCTTAGCAAACATCTCTCTTGTGTTTACCAGTCCTAAATCTTTGTAATTAACCATTTTGTTTAAATTTTATTGTTAGTGAATTAAAATTCTACGCAAAAGTAATCATTATCCTTTAAAGTAAAGAACTTGAGAGGAATAAAATATCCGGCTCATCCTACCAAATCCATTCTATTTTAAAGCTATTGGCTTCATTTAACAGATTATTGTAATCTCTATATTACAAACTCTTTGCATTTATCTCTGCCAGCCATACTTTTGCCATCTATACTTCTATCAACAAAAAAGCCGGAGAACATGTTTGCTCTCCGGCATCTGTTTACACATTATTATGTAATACTAATTTTTCAGATAGATGATGGTCGGCAAATGGTCACTGTAACCGTTCAGCCAAGTCCTGCCCCCATGCGTACGCAAGGGGGAACCTTTGTATTTGCCATCCTGCTGAATCAGATAATCGCGGATGAAAACTTCATTGTGATCATAGCGCAACCCTTTCTTAGCCTTCAGCAACGGTTTCGAAATGACAATCTGGTCAAACAAGTTCCACTTGCCCCGATAGAGCAATGTCCCCACTCCCTTGTCTTCCAGTGTCTCCCACCAGGGATTGTAGAATTCGCCTTTCTTCACCTGCTTCGGATATTTGCGTGCACCCAGCACCTCCATGCTTTCATCCATCGGGTCGTCATTCATATCCCCCATCACGATGAGTTTCAGCTTCTTGTCGCTACGCATCAGAGAGTCCTTCAAGGCCTTTACCTGCCTGGCTGCATGCACACGCACCGGTGACTTTGCCCCACGGGAGGGCCAGTGGTTCACTATCACGCAGACACGCTCTCCCGCCAGTTGTCCGTCCACAATCAGGAAGCCGCGCGTCAAGTGCACCGTATCCCCCTCAAAAGGAGTAGAAAGCACCAACTTTGAGTGGGTAACGCTGAACTGCTTCGGGTCGTACAGCAAGGCACAGTCGATGCCCCGTCTGTCCGGTCCTTCATAATGCACGAACTCATAATTGGAAATGGCCGGCTGCTTCACGAGGTCTTCCAGCACCCGGCTGTTCTCCGCCTCTGCCACACCGATGAATGCCGGACCTTCCGGCACTAAATCACGCGAAAGGGAACCCAACACTTTGGAAAGGTTCTGCAGCTTGGACTCATACTTCTTTGCCGTCCATTGGTAACTGCCGTCGGGCAGGAACTCATAGTCATTCTTACCTGCATCATGAATCGTATCAAACAAGTTCTCAAGATTGTAGAACGCAACACTATACAGTTTCCGTTCCGCATTTTGTGCCCCCAGCGTTGCCACGCACAGCCAGAAAGAGCATAAGACAAGTAGTTTCCTCATAAATTCACAAGATTAAGTCCTGCAAAAATCAGAAATAAAATGCGATAAACCTACTAAATAAAAATAAATCTGAATTTATTTTGTAGAGTCTCCAACTTGCACTATCTTTGCGCTCTGAAAAGAAGACCATTACACTATTTATTACCAAAATAGTAACAGAATATAAATTTTTAAAAGAAAATATCAAAATGAAAAAAGGTATTCATCCTGAAAATTACCGTCCGGTAGTATTTAAAGATATGTCAAATGGTGATGTATTCTTGTCTCGTTCCACTTGCAACACGAAAGAGACTATCGAATTCGAAGGTGAAACTTATCCGCTGGTAAAGCTGGAAATCTCCAGCACCTCTCACCCGTTCTACACAGGTAAGTCTAAGCTGGTTGACACTGCCGGTCGTGTTGATAAGTTCATGAGCCGTTACGGTAACCGTAAGAAATAATCAGTTTCAAGCAAACTGAAAAAAGGGAGTCTTTTGCTGAAAGGTTCCCTTTTTTGTTTCCGCCTCCCGCTAAGCGATAAATAGGGAATCTCCTATCACAGAATAGGGGAAAAAACAAGAAAGGGGAAAAACACTTTCCTATTTTTGTATCATCGAAACCGAAAACATACCATAATCATGAAACGACTCGCCACCCTATTCATCCTAACAATCCTTGTCACAACGGCAGGGTTTGCCAAACCCAAGCACAAGGACTTAAGCGGAAACATCGCCATCAAAGGAGAATTGACAAAAGAGTACCAGCAATCTCCCGCCGGTACCCCGGTCATTATCCGCCGGGTTGTCAAAATGAACAATCCCGGCGAAAACAGCGACAACATTTACTATGCCGTCGAAGTGAATGGCATACAAGAAACCATTCCTTCGGATGAGATGGGTATCATTGCCATATCCGCTCCGGAAACGGACCGGGAATTCTGGCAGCAAATATACCTGAAGAATCATCTTTACGAATATTTCAACGACCGCGGTTACAAGCACAAACTGCGCCAGGAAATCGACGAAGAATGCCTGGACTATCTCGATAAACTGAACGAGATAGCCTATCAGGACGACTACATAACCTCGTACGTGCAAGGAATATTCTCCAAACTGAATGCCACCACCATTGACAGCAATCGTGGAGAAAGCCTGAACATACGTATCATCCAGTCGCCCGAACCAGATGCCTTCATGCTTCCCAACGGCTCCATGGTTATCAGTACGGGCCTCCTCTGCACTCTTGATTCCGAAGACGAACTGGCCGCCGTCATCGCATGTGAGCTGGGACATTTCGTCCTCGACCATCAGGTAAACAACATTTACCGTGCCGAGCGGCGTGCCAAGCGTGCAGCTTTTTGGGCAGATGTCTTTGCCACTACCGCCAGTGCAGCCCTCGATGTGGCCTACTGGGACGATAATGAAGATGCTTATGCCGTCAGTCTGGTGGCAGATATCGGAGCCATCGCTTCCCTTTTGAGCATTCCGGCAACGGACCGGTTGGGGATGAAATACAAAACTTCCCAGGAAATCTCTTCAGACCGCCTTGCGCGCCAACTTCTGGCATTCAAGGGCTATAATCCCGACGGAATCGCATCGGCCCTCAGTAAAATTATAGGGTATTACAACCTGCACCAGCGCAACAAGGACATTCCTCGCTACGGCAGCATCGGCGACCTGCAAAAGCGTATAGAAAAGGCCGGTGAATCCCATAGCTTGAGTGCCCGCCCCTACCTACGGACTACCAGCGATGTCGTTTCTTTCAACGCAAGTATGAACTACGCCAACAAGCGCTATAAGGAAACTGCCCGGCTGATACGCAAGAACATTGACAACAGACTAGCCACGGACAATGACTACATCATCCTGGTAAAAGCGGAAATGGCACTGTCTAATACGGAAGAAGTGAACAACCGCTGCCTCGCCATGCTTGATAAAGCCCAGGAGATGGCAGGAACAAGCCCCAATCTGGACATATATAGCAAAAGTATATTTTAAAAGTCACTAAACAACGCTCATTTATGTTTTTTCCATAAACAATATGAAGACTTTTACATATATATCATTTTTTCTCCCATCCTCTATCATTTCTTCTTCACATAAAATTTTGTACCACTGATACCAAATTATCTTCCCCAAGTGGAGGCAAAACAATGATAATATTGTATCTTTGCACCGTTTTTAACTTAGAAAATAAATAAGATAACAACGATATGATAGCTAAAATCAATCAGCTTCTGCAGGAAGTAGAGGCGCTGAAAGCCGCTAACGCCGAGGAATTAGAGGCACTCCGCATCAAGTACCTCAGTAAAAAAGGAGCCATCAATGACTTGATGGCAGATTTCCGCAATGTAGCCGCCGAACAGAAAAAAGAGGTGGGTATGCGCTTGAACGAACTGAAAAACAAAGCACAAGAAAAGATTGCCGCTTTGAAAGAACAGTTCGAAAGCCAAGATACCGGCTGTGACGATATTGACTTGACCCGTTCAGCCTACCCGATAGAATTAGGAACCCGCCATCCGCTCTCCATCGTGAGAAACGAAATCATCGATATATTTGCCCGTATGGGATTCAATATCGCCGATGGACCGGAAATGGAAGACGACTGGCACGTATTCTCCTCCATGAATTTTGCCGAAGACCATCCGGCACGCGACATGCAGGATACATTCTTCATCGAAAATGATACAGAAAACGTATCGCACAGCATCATTCTTCGCACACACACATCCAGCGTGCAAAGCCGTGTTATGGAGACTACACAGCCTCCTATCCGCGTGCTTTGTCCGGGACGTGTATACCGTAATGAAGCCATCAGCTACCGTGCACACGCATTCTTCCATCAGGTAGAAGCCTTATACGTAGACCGCAATGTGTCTTTCACTGACTTGAAGCAGGCCTTATTGCTCTTTGCTCAAGAGATGTTCGGCAGTGACACCAAGATTCGTCTGCGTCCTTCCTACTTCCCCTTCACCGAGCCGAGTGCCGAAATGGACATCAGCTGTAACATCTGCGGCGGCAAGGGTTGTCCTTTCTGCAAACATACGGGTTGGGTAGAAATTCTGGGATGCGGTATGGTAGATCCGAATGTATTGGAGCTGAACGGAATAGACAGTAAAGTGTATAGCGGGTATGCCCTGGGTATGGGTATAGAACGCATCACCAACTTGAAATACCAGGTGAAAGACCTTCGTATGTTCTCTGAAAATGACACACGCTTCCTGAAAGAATTCGAGAGCGCTTACTAAATATAGTGAATAACGGCTAGTGATTAGTGATTAATAAGTTGCGCATTTTCAGCATATCATTAATCACTCATCGCTAACCACTCATCGCTAACCACTATTTTTCGCTATGGCAAAAGACAAACTTGTAACTTCCGGCTATTGCCTTATCCTGGCTGCCAATTTCCTTTTGTATTTTGCCTTTTATCTGATACTACCGGTTCTTCCATTCTACCTGACTGAGGTATTCCATACCGGAAATGCAGCAGTAGGTGTCATCTTGTCATGCTACACCATTGCCTCGCTCTGCATACGCCCGTTTTCGGGATACCTGCTCGACACGCTAGCCCGCAAGCCTCTTTATCTGGTGGCATACTTCATCTTTATCACCATTTTCGCAGGTTACATGTTAGCGGGAGTCCTATCTTTATTCATCATGTTGCGGGTTGTCCACGGCCTTGCATTTGGAATGGTGACCGTAGCGGGAAATACAATTGTGATTGACATTACCCCTTCGTCCCGTCGCGGCGAAGCCGTAGGATATTATGGACTGATGAACAATACAGCCATGAGCTTCGGCCCGATGATTGGTCTTTTCATGCATGACATATATTCCTTTGAAACGATTTTTGCCTGCTCGCTCATATCAGGAACTATCGGTTTTGTTGCCGCATGCCTCGTCAAGACCCCACCCAAACAACCAGTCAAACGAGAACCTATCTCATTGGACCGCTTTGTGCTGCTGAAAGGTATCCCGGCAGGAATCGCACTGCTATTGCTCTCCATACCATATGGCATGACAAGCACTTATGTAGCCATGTATGCCAAAGAAATAGGAATTACCTTGAATTCCGGATTGTTTTTTACTTTTATGGCCGTCGGCATGGCAGTGTCCCGTATGTTCTCCGGCAAACAAGTGGATAAAGGACGTATCACCCAAGTCATAACTTTAGGACTATATCTGGTATGTAGCTGTTTCTTCATATTGTCCGCTTGCGGACTACTGATGAAGACCGTCCCGGAACTGACAAACATATTGTTTTTTATGGTTGCCCTCCTATTGGGAGTAGGCTTCGGGACGATGTTCCCCGCCTTCAATACGCTGTTCGTAAACCTGGCCCCCAACAACCAGCGCGGAACAGCCACCTCTACCTACCTGACTTCATGGGATGTAGGCATTGGTATAGGTCTGACAGCAGGAGGTTATATCGCACAGATTACCTCATTCGATATGGCATATTTTTTCGGAGCCTGCCTCACGGTTATCTCCATCTTCTATTTCAATCTGAAAGTATCTCCTCACTATCATAAAAACAAATTAAGATGAGAAAGAAAGAGCGTTATGAAAAAATCCTTGCTTGGTTTAGGGAGAACGTTCCCGTAGCCGAAACAGAGTTGCATTATGACAATCCGTTCGAGCTGTTGATAGCAGTTATTCTCTCTGCACAATGTACGGACAAACGCGTCAATATGATTACCCCCGCCCTTTACCGGGACTTCCCTACTCCCGAAGCACTCGCCGCTACTACTCCCGACGTGGTATACGAGTATATCCGCAGCGTCTCCTATCCCAACAACAAAGCTAAACATCTTGTAGGCATGGCACAGATGTTGGTGAAAGAATTCAACAGTGAGGTACCCGATACCCTTGAAGAACTGGTAAAACTGCCCGGCGTAGGCCGCAAAACAGCCAATGTCATCCAATCCGTTGTTTTCAATAAAGCGGCTATGGCAGTAGACACACACGTGTTCCGCGTCAGCCATCGCCTGGGTCTCGTATCAGATAAATGTACAACTCCGTTCAGTGTCGAAAAAGAATTGGTAAAACATATACCGGAAACAGACATCCCCATAGCTCACCACTGGCTTATCCTGCACGGTCGCTATGTATGCCAGGCACGTACTCCACAATGTGATACCTGCGGTTTGCAATTAATGTGCAAATATTACTGCCAGAAATATAAAGTTAGCAAAGAGAGCGGCAAAGACAAAGAATAAACAACGGTTTCATAGCAAAAAAAAGAAATAAATGCTAACTTTGCGCTCACTAAAAAGAAATTAGTAACACTTTTAAATAAAATAGAGTATTATGACAATTGATCAATTTAACTTTGCCGGAAAAAAGGCATTCGTTCGTGTGGACTTCAACGTACCCTTGGACGAAAACTTCAACATTACAGATGATACCCGTATGCGTGCCGCTCTTCCTACATTGAAGAAGATTTTGGCCGATGGCGGTAGTGTAATTATCGGTTCTCACCTCGGTCGTCCGAAAGGCCCGGCTGACAAGTTCTCCTTGAAGCACATTCTGAAGCATCTCGAAGAGTTGTTGGGTGTTGAGGTGCAATTTGCTAACGACTGTATGGGCGAAGAAGCTGCCGTAAAGGCTGCTGCTCTGCAACCGGGTGAAGTGTTGTTGCTCGAGAACCTCCGTTTCTACGCTGAAGAGGAAGGCAAACCCCGCGGTTTGGCTGAAGATGCTACAGACGAAGAAAAGAAGGCTGCCAAAGCTGCTGTTAAGGAAAGCCAGAAAGAATTCACCAAGAAATTGGCTTCTTATGCAGATTGCTATGTAAACGACGCTTTCGGTACCGCTCACCGTGCACACGCTTCTACTGCATTGATCGCTAAATATTTCGACAAGGACAACAAAATGTTCGGTTACCTGATGGAAAAAGAAGTAAAGGCTGTTGATAAAGTTTTGAACGATATCCAACGTCCGTTTACTGCCATCATGGGTGGTTCCAAAGTTTCTTCCAAGATTGAAATCATTGAAAACCTGCTGAACAAGGTAGACAACCTGATTATTGCCGGCGGTATGACTTATACTTTCACCAAAGCCATGGGCGGCAAAATCGGTATTTCTATCTGCGAAGATGACAAACTGGATTTGGCTCTTGACCTGGTGAAGAAAGCAAAAGAAAAAGGCGTAAACCTTGTTTTGGCTGTTGATGCCAAGATTGCCGATTCTTTCTCCAACGATGCCAACACCAAGTTCTGCCCGGTTGACGAAATTCCTGATGGCTGGGAAGGTCTTGATATCGGTCCTGAGACTGAAAAGATCTTTGCAGATGTCATCAAGAACTCCAAGACTATCCTTTGGAACGGTCCGACGGGTGTATTCGAATTCGAGAACTTCACTCACGGTTCACGCGCTGTAGGCGAAGCTATCGTAGAAGCTACCAAGAACGGTGCTTTCTCACTCGTAGGTGGCGGTGACTCTGTAGCTTGTGTCAACAAGTTCGGCTTGGCAAGCGGCGTGTCTTACGTATCTACCGGTGGCGGTGCATTGCTTGAAGCAATCGAAGGAAAAATCCTTCCGGGTATCGCTGCTATCAACGAATAAAAACAAGCAAAATAACACCCAAAGGCAGCTCTTTGAAAAAAGGGTTGCCTTTTTTACTACTATCCATCCCTATAATGAGACGAATTCTACTATCCTGCATCCTTTTATCAGCCACATGCATCCTGAAAGCACAAGATGCTTGTCTGAATGATGTAGTCAACACTTTAAAAGACCGCATTTCACTCTCCGGCTATGCCCAAGTGGGATATACATACGATGATGCGGGCGAAGGTACCAGCAATACTTTCGATATAAAGAGAGTTATCTTTATGGCGCGCGGTAAAATCACCGATAAATGGTCGGCTTACTTCATGTACAGCTTTGCCAATACCGGAAAAATTCTGGAAGCCTACACGGAATACCGCTTTCTCCCTCAACTCACAGCACGTATCGGACAGTTCAAAACCATGTATACCATTGAGAACCCGATGTCTCCCTGCTTTGTCGAATTAATAAACTGTTATTCTCAAGCCGTCAATTACCTGGCCGGTATCAATGGCAGTGATCCGTTGTATGGCTCTGCAAGCGGTCGTGATATGGGATTGTTAATTTATGGAGACTTGTTCGACTCTTTGATGACTTATAACCTTGCCATCATGAACGGACAAGGCATCAACCTAAAAGATAAAAACAATCAGAAAGATATTGTAGGCAGCCTTATGGTACATCCATTGAAATGGTTGTCCGTCGGCGGTTCCTTTGTTAAAGGGAAAGGATGCGCCGTAGCCGTTTCTTCCATTAATCCAGACATAGCCATAGGAGAGAATTACACCCGAAACCGCTGGTCGGCAGGTGCCACCATCAAAACAAAATCCGTAGATGTACGTACAGAATACTTGGCCGGAAAAGACGGACACGTTAAAAGTGACGGTTACTATGCAACCGTATCTGCCCATGTGCTTCCCAAATTTGACGTAATAGCCTCTTATGACTATTTCAACAAAAATAAAACTATTTCCGATAAACAGACCAATTATGTAGCAGGTGTACAGTATTGGTTCTATCCCAAATGCCGTCTGCAAGCCCAGTATACATACTGTAACCGCCATAAAGGAGAAAACTCAAACCTGCTTCAAGCACAGTTGCAAGTTCGTTTCTGAGCTGGGGAAATGGAAATTTATGAACTTTTTGGCATCCTTTTTGTAGTTTTATAAGATACATACCCAAAAAGAGACTGATTTATGAACGAACAAGCCATACAAGAACAATATCAGCATATCGTTACTCTACTCAAGCAGCAACGGCTGAAGGAAGCACAATCCCAACTGGAAGCCTTTCTTTGGAACAGCGGTGACTGGACACTCCGCAACCGCTTGGAACAAGCTCAGACATCCTATCAGTACATGCTGCAATACATGCGCCAGGGAATCGACGATCCTGAACGACAGAAACTATATCGCCAGATTCTGACCGAAACTTGGGAAGTCGCTGACCAGGCACGTCTGTCTCTCCTTGACGGAGTTTCCACGCACTATTACCATTCCCTGCGCAATAACCGGGAACGCCTCCCCAAAGAATACAATATTGCCGCACTGCAGAAGGTATTGGAATCTTTCCCTGATGACCTGGCCGTTTGTCAGCTGATGCCGGATAACCAAGGCATGGACGCCGTACTGCAACGGCACGAACAAACCGCCCAGGTTCTTTTCCTTTCCACATGGAGTAACAGTGACTGGTCTGCAGAAGACGAACAGCAAGCCAAAGGATTACTGGAATCAGAAATGCTTCCCGTCAATGATTTGTGCCTGTTCACCAGTGCCGTCATGCTCAGTCTGATGGAATGCTTCGATACCCGCAAATTCTCATGGTTGCTAGACGCCGTAACGCATGCAAATACGCAAGTAAACCAACGGGCTTTGGTAGGTATCGCTTTCGCACTTCTTTTTCATCCCACCCGTCTGTCGCTTTATCCCGAATTGACAGCCCGCCTTTCCCTGCTCAACGAAGACGGCAGTTTCGGCAAGCAACTGAAC
Organism: Bacteroides sp. AF20-13LB; assembly: GCF_003603065.1. NCBI lineage: Bacteria > Pseudomonadati > Bacteroidota > Bacteroidia > Bacteroidales > Bacteroidaceae > Bacteroides > Bacteroides sp. AF20-13LB. The sequence goes on along the minus strand of NZ_QTMH01000005.1, from coordinate 261,678 downwards.
CGTATTTACATCGAGCTGCTCCGTAGCCAGGAAACGGAAAAGATAGACAAGAAGATGCGTGAAGAAATCATTCCGGAGATGATGAGGAATGTGAACATCATGCGCAACATGAAGTTCGGTTTTGAAGAGAACCCTGAGGAAAACGATCTTAATCCGGATTGGGAGAAAGCTTTTGAAAGTTCCGGACTGGGAGACAAGATACGGGAGATGAACGAATTACAGCTGGAAGGCGCTGACGTCTATATGAGTACGTTTGCACAACTCAAGACTTATCCGTTCTTTAAGGAACCGTACAACTGGTTCTATCCGTTCGACATGCATCACTCCAGCATCATCAAGGAATTCGGATTCAAGCCTACCGGAGACAATGCCATCCTCTCCCTTATCCTCCAATCCGGTTTCTTCTGCAATAGTGACAAGTATTCCCTTTGCTTTACAATGGCACATATACCACAGTCACAGCGTACGATGATGCTCAGCCAGATGACTTCCCAGGATTTGGATGCACTCATGGACGAAAGCAAATCTTCCGCTTTACGGCAGTATGCCGAACGACCGGATGTCATCAGCAACCAGTATGTCCACGACTTATACCGTTTCTTCAAGTTAAGCCAGCGCAGACACGAGTTCCGTGACATCTTCAAGGAAGAGATTGCCCTGCACCGTATCCCGGCACTCAAAGATATTCTGTGCAAACCCGAGCTGCTGATTACCATCGCCGATTTCCACTTCCGCAAAGAACACCCGGCAGAAGCATTGGAGCTTTATAAGGAATTGATAGCCTTGAACCATGCAAATGCAGACATTTTCCAAAAGGCTGGCTATTGCCTGCAAAAGGAAAAGAGGTATAAGGAAGCGATAGACGCCTACCTGAAAGCCGATGTACTAAAGCCCGACCATGTCTGGACAATCCGCCATCTCGCTACGTGCTACAGGCAGATAAGGGACTTTGCCTCTGCACTGGAATACTACAAGAAAGTGGAGGCAATCCAGCCGGAAAACCATAATATCCTTTTCTACGCCGGAAGCTGCCTTGCCGAACTGGAAAGATATGAAGAGGCTCTGCAATATTTCTTCAAGCTTGATTTCATCGAAAGCAATTGTATCAAAGCATGGCGTGCTATAGGCTGGTGTTCGTTTGTCAACGGCAAGTATGAGCAAGCAATGAAGTATTACGAAAAGATACTCGCCTCCAAACCACTCGCAGCAGACTATCTCAATGCCGGACATGTTGCTTGGAGAACGGGCAAAATAGAAAAAGCTGCAGAACTTTACAGTAAAGCAGCTTTGGAATATGGCGGGCAGGAGATTTTTAGAGAAATGTTCGGTAAAGACAAAGAAACACTTGTCAGACAAGGAATCAGTGAAAAAGATATCCCTCTAATGATGGATCTGGTTTAGACCTCCAACAACTCCCTGTACAGCCTCTGTACGGGGAGCCCCATTATATTATAGTAACTCCCGGATATGTTTTCCACCCCGATGAATCCAATCCACTCTTGTACACCATAAGCTCCGGCTTTATCCATGGGGTGGTATTTGTCCACATAATAGGCAATTTCTTCTTCGTTCAGTTTGGCAAAACGCACTTCTGTTGCCGCTGCAAAACTGCGTTGCCACTCAGTAGTAGTGATGCACACACCGGTAAACACTTCATGGGTACGTCCGGACATGTCGCGCAACATCTGCATAGCTTCTTCCCTATTCTTGGGTTTTCCGAGAACTTGTCCATCCAGCCAGACAATGGTATCTGCCGTAATCATCAGATCGCCCGACTGCATCATGTTCCGATAGGCATCTGCTTTTTCCTTAGATATATAGAGGGGAATATCTGCCCCTTTCAACGTCTCCGGATAAGACTCGTCCACATCGGACAAAGTTCTTACTTCATATTCCACTCCCAAACCAGCCAGCAATTCTTTCCTTCGCGGAGAGTTAGAGGCAAGAATCACCTTATATTTCTTCAGATTATCCAACATCAGCCTACTATATTACAAAAGCGAGCCGCCTCACTTTAATTATTAATTTTTAATTATTAATTTGCCTGCCATCCTACCAACCAAAAGCTTTTTCATCTGCCATCCAAAGCCCTTGCACTTTCAATACCTGTTCCACAATGTCGCGACCACAGCCATAACCGCCTTCTGCATACGAAATATAGCGAGCCACAGCCTTTACCTCAGGCACAGCATCCTTAGGACAACACGGCAAACCACACTCACGCATCACCTCCAAGTCGGGAATATCATCACCTACATACAATATTTCCTCGTCCTTCAAGCCATGACGGTCACGGAAGTCATGGTAATCATGGATTTTAACAGAAGAACCCATATAGATATTTCCATCCTCAAAACCTAAAGAAGTAAAACGCTTGCGGACCGCTTCTGTACGTCCACCCGTAATTATACCCAGCAACACCCCTTGCTTAGCAGCTAAATGCAGGGAATAACCATCCTTTATGTTGACCGTACGCAGAGGTTCACCCTCTGAACTCATAGGGATAACATTGGCACTCAGCACACCGTCCACATCAAAAACAAGGGCTTTTATCTTTTTCAAATCATAGTTTATGGTACTCATTGCACTTTTTTCTTGTTCATTATAATATACCTATATGCAGCAAAACATTCGTTCAAAAGAGGCAAGCATCGGCGTCCGGTTATCTTATTGCCAACCGATGTATATTCTCGCTAATCTCCCGATATAGTTCCAGCATTTGCGGCTCATCGGCAAGCATCCGCAGATGCTCGTCAATGACATTCTCATCATAGCGCACAGCCGGTCCTGTCTGTGCGGCAAGCGGTTCCAGCTCATGCACCTTACGGGCCGTCTCGTCTATCAAGGGGAGCATTGCCTCGAACGGCAACCCGTACTTTTTCAGCAGTTCAGCAGCCAACACATACATGTGATTGGTAAAATTGCACGTAAACACAGCCGCCAGATGCAAACTTTTGCGCTGCTCAGAACTTGCTTCATACACTTTTTCCGATAGGGCTGAGGCAATATCCTTCAGAAGCCGCACATCCTCTTCCGAGTTGCCTTCCACAAAAAACGGTATCTGTCCAAAATCCACTTCACGCTGCTTACTGAAAGTCTGCATCGGATAAAGCACTCCATGACGCGCAACATGCCCCTGCCAAATATTCATAGGAATACTGCCGGCTGTATGCACCCATAAAGCATTCTCCTTTCCAGAAACAATCTGGGGTAATAATTCCACAAAAGCCGCGTCCTTCAGCGAAACGATATAAAGCTGCGCCTCCTTCGTAACCGCCTGCAGCTCCGTGGTATATACCGCCTCCACCGTCTGTGCCAATTCCTGCGCTGATTCTTTTGTACGACTGTAGACCTGCACAATACGAAACCCTTTCCAATAAAGAGCCTTTGCCAGATTAGTAGCCAGATTTCCGGCACCGATAAAGGCAATAGACGTATCTTCTATACTTCTTCCCGCCATACACTTATCTTGTTGCCAACCAATACAGAATAGCCCCTAATACCAGCAATGCCAGTGGCAACAGATAAGCCGACATCGTACCGAGCAAAGCCGTTATCAATCCGAAGTTCAATATCAGCCATAAGCCTATCAATACCAATCCCACCGACTTGTCATGCTTGAACAGCAAAAAAATCACTGCGGTATACAGCAGAAAATTATCCTTATTCATCACCCATGGCAAGCCGATTGCAGAGAAATGCACCAATTTGTCTACCAAATAAAGAATACCGAATACAATCAGTGTGATGGCAGTGGCCTTATACGTATCACGGTTATTGTTTGCTTTTGCTGCACTCACTGTTACTTTCCTCCGTACTTATTGATATGTATCTTTTCCCACTGCAGATTGTCTTCGTTGAAAGGCTTGCGCTCCATCCCCTTATGGCCGATAGCAATAACACTAAGCACCTGCAACTGCAAAGGAATATCCAACACCTCGTGCACATACTCGCCGGAAGGCATACCGGAAGCCGTAAAACGTTCGCGCACCTGCACCCAGCAGCTTCCCAGCCCCATATCTTCGGCCTGAAGTTGCAGGTAGATGGAAGCAATGGAGGCATCTTCTATCCACACATCGCTTGCCAGCGGGTCGGCAACAACCACTACAGCCAGTGCCGCATCGGCAATGAACTGCGATGCCTGCTCCTTGCAATAGGACAATTCCTTCAATTTATCCTTCTCGTCCACCACTATGAACTGCCATGCATTGCTACGCTTCGACGTGGGTGCCATCAAAGCAGCTTTCATCAAAGTGACGACTTGTTCTTGTGTCAATTCTTCTTCTGTAAACTTCCGCATGCTGCGGCGGGCTTTTATCAATTCACTGAAACTTTCCATAACATATTCGTGTTTAGCGAAGGCAAATTTAGATAAAATATCCGGGAATGGCGAATAAAAGCCCTTACAATCTTCTCCCCGCTTCCTTTTGTATCATACAAGCAGATAGGCGGTATCCGGAGTAACCGAAAATTCCTCTAAATAGATTATCCAGTCGGTCACATCCTCTACCGTAAACCACCCTTCATCACCCTCGTGCATGTGGCTGACGTCGTAAGGTTCTTGTATAAGCTGTCCCTTGAAACGCTCTCCATCAAACTCCAACAGCTTAAACCAAATATGTTCGCGGTCGTCAGCCTGCTCGGCACTGTCTGTCTTCAAGCCAATTTTAAGCAAGATAGAGCCTTCGTCCTTCTTTGCCATGTATTTCACAAGACCGAAACGCTCGCGAGCCAACGCACTCATGCGATTGGTTTCACGGGTACTAATAAAGAATAGCGGATTCTCACCCCACATGCTATCGTATTCGGACACCTTCCGCAGTCTGCCTTTCTTCTCGTCGTCCTCACTCGTATAGATGAACACGGGTGCCGTACGGCCGTTGTGTCCCTCCTCACGGTCGTCCGCACTGCCAAGAACGAGGCTTCGGTACTCATCCAGCGCCTTTGTCCACGAAACGTAGGTGGCCACTATCGGCAAACGGTCATTCAACATCCCGATATATACGCCAACACCAGGTTCGGAAGTCCTATCGTCTTTATCGAGCAGATGACTAGCAAGGGCGGAAATCAAGTAATAATGGTTGTTGTAATTCTCCTTGTCTGATTTCAGAATCTCAAGTTCATACAAACCGCAACGGTTCAATCCGTGCGTATGCAACCACACCTCGCCTCCTTCATCGGTCACAGCATGTACCGTGAACAAAACACTCGTTCCGGGAACTACCGCCGAGTCGGCAGCCAGAGTGGCCCACCGAGCACAAACCAGTTTCTCGGCACTTTCGTCCACAATGGCAAGCAGGTCGGGCACCATAGCTACAGCAATCTTCAGTTGCAGATGGTAGGACTTCTGCCCGTCAACGCCGAACTTCATGAACACCGTAAGTGCCCTATCGGCTCTGCCAATAGCATATAGTTCTTCGTCAGTGAAATAATAATCCCGACGATTAAACATATCAGGCATTGAAAAATCACCTTCATAGAAACCTATTTCATACACTTCGCCATCATATCCTACTTCCATATATCCCGGTTCGTCTTCATCAGGCAAACGTTTTTTCAACAATTCCACTCCAGAGATAGCAGCCACGCGCTCAAAAAGCCGTACCGACAAATCCATTCCACCCCCCTTAGGCACTGCCATCATATAAGAGGAGTCTTCCCAGTAGCACAGCGGCTGTTCTTCGAGAACCGTTTTCTTTTTCTTAAAAATCATATCCATTCTTTTTATGTAAGACTTCAGCTATAGTGACAAATTTAATAAAAAAGCCTACCCATGCCAACCGAAATTTCAGTTTTTTTGTTAAGTTTGCAAGCAATGCCCCTCAAACTCACTACATATTACCGTGGGAGCAAGGTTCCTGACCTGCCAGGCACCAACACCTTCCATTCCACAGAGTTGTTCCGAATCTACGAGGAAACTCCGGGGTATACCCCCATACTCATTGTGGCATCCGAAGATGACAAGCCCGTTGCGAAACTGCTTGCCGCCATACGTAAAAGTGTCCGCATGTTTCCACCCGGCATCATCAAAAGATGTGAGGTGTACGGTACGGGAGAATATTTCAATAACGAGGCAGACAAAGAGACTATCTTCAGTGACATGCTGCAAAGGCTTACCAATGAAGCATTGCGCGATTCTTTTCTCATCGAGTTCCGCAACCTGGAAAATGCCATGTTCGGATACAAATCTTTCCGAGACAACCAATACATCGCCATCAATTGGCTGCGGGTGCGCAACTCGTTGCACAGCGTCGAAAAGGTGGAAGAGCGTTTCAGCCCGTCACGTATCCGGCAAATCAAGAAAGGCCTCAAAAACGGTGCCCAAGTGCGGGAAGCACGTACCAAAGAGGAGATTCTCTGTTTCGCCCAGATGTTGCGCCACGTATATTCTTCCAAGATACGGCGCCACTTCCCCAGTATCAAGTTCTTTCAGCATCTCGAAAACCAGTTGACAAAAGGGCAGCAAAGCAAAATCTTCATCGTCATTTATAAGGAGAAGATTATCGGTGGCAGCGCATGCATTTATTCAGATGATAGCGCCTATCTATGGTTCTCAGGTGGCATGCGCAAGACTTATGCCCTGCAATATCCGGGGATTCTTGCCGTATGGAAAGCACTGGATGATGCCAAACAACGCGGATACCGCCACTTAGAGTTCATGGACGTGGGACTTCCCTTCCGTAAACATGGCTACCGTGAGTTCGTTCTCCGCTTTGGAGGAAAACAAAGCAGCACCCGACGCTGGTTCCGTTTCCGTTGGAACTGGCTGAATCGGGTGCTGATAAAGATGTATGAATGATTCTTACCGAAATCAGAAATTAGTGTAGACCACATATCCATGAGCCGGTACATTAACCTGTTTATTTACGGTTTCACTTTTTCCTGTAAAGTAATTGGTCCAGTTACCAGGAGTGGCAGGGAAAACAATATCAGTAGCGGTATGTGTAAAGTTACCCACCACCACCAGTTGCTTACCCGTTATACTTTTTACCAATAATGTACGACCGTTGTCCCAATCAGAAGTTTCCACCTTCCATGTCAAAGTTGCATTTGCATCAAACAACTCCGGATGAGCATTGCGCAGCTTCATCAAACCTGCATAAACATCGTGCAGCCCTTTACGATCGGCGTTATCTAAATATTCCCAATGCAAAGGCTTCCTACCGGTACGGCCATTTTCTTCAATAGAGATGTCATATCCCATCTCTCCGAACTGCCAAACCATCTTAGGACCAGGAACGGTAAGGAAGAAAGTTGTATTTAGTGCCAACTGATTCATACGGGCATCAAGGTCGGTTTTCAGCACACCATCACCCCATTGCGACTGTTTGTAAGCTGTGCGTTCTTCATCATGGCTTTCCATAAAACCTACCCATGCAGTGTTTTTCTCATAAAGGCTACTAAAAGAACTATTTTCAGCATACCCCATAGCCGACTGACAATAGGCATTATTCAAGTTACGCCATAAGTGCATACCATCAGCTGCCAGTTCATTTTCTTCCTTTGAATCACAGAAATGCTCCAAGATAACATAAGAGTCCTTTTTCACTTCCTTGATGGCCGCATTATAATCCTTTAGGACGGCAATGCGACCCGCATCGTAATTGGATGCTGTACTTTCAGTGCAAGAGGTTTGTGTGAACCCTTTCGTCAAATCAAAACGAAAGCCATCCACCTTATATTCCTTCAACAAGAATTGCAGATTACGCTTCACAAACTTACGCACCAATGGGCTTTCATGATTGAAATCATGGAACACGCTATAAGGATGAGGTGCTTCCACATTGAAGTATGGATTATTCTTTGCAGTCTTATCACCATCCCAATAGAGTTTAGCCAGCGGATTATTTCCTGTAGCATGATTATAAACCACATCCAGAATAACTGCCATACCAGCCTCATGACAAGCATCAATGAACTGCTTATACATTGTTTTTGTCCCATAAGCTTTATCCATCGCAAAGAAAAAACAAGGATTATACCCCCAACTGTCATTGCCGTCAAACTCCTGCACCGGCATCAACTCAATAGCGTTGACACCCATTTCTTTCAAGTAAGAAAGCTTTCCCATCGCACCGTTAATGTCACTCGTAGCCGTAAAGTCGCGCAAGTGCAATTCATATATCACTAATTGCTCAGGATTTGCTATTTTAAAATCATTATACTTCCAGTTATAACTATCTTTCTGTATCTTGAAGGTCGAAACGATTCCTACCCCTCCCTTAGGATAAACCAGGTTTTCATTATAGGTAGAAGCTGAAATATCTTTATCATTATCAGGATCCAGTATTTTTTCAGTATAAGCATCTGCCAAATGAATTACTTCACCTTCCTTTGTACCCACATAGTATTGGAAAGCATACTCTTTACCAGCATCTAACCCCGCCAACGTAATCCACCAACATCCGGAAGCATCATCACGATACATCTGCGACTTTTCGTCATTACTTAAGGTCCAATTGTTAAAGTCACCCACAACATGTGCAAAATCCTTATGATTTCCATTCACATCTTTATCATAAAGTACCAGTGTCACTGTAGAATTATCCATTATGTTGATACCTTCGACCATATCAGCCGGTACAGCGGCAGTTTTAATCTCACCGGGTACAAATCCTTCATATTTTGTATCAGTTACCGCTATAAAGGAATCAGTATCTATTCCTTTTTTACTACCATCCGCACTACGAATCACTATTCCAAGTTGGTTCACCGGTGTCTTTCCACTCCCAAACCACTCCCGGATATTCGGACTCAATGTAATACTCCAAATATTAGCCTCAGATAAAGTCATCTTACATTTATCTTTGTTTTCTGCCCACTCTGCAGGCACGAATTGCCAACGACCTTCACTGACAACACCAATATGTACATACACATCTCCTTTATACTCATAGAGGGCAGACTTTGTATCCGCTTTAAACGTAATGACAAGAGACTGATCAGCATCTGGTACCACCGGTGTATAACTCAGACCAGCAGGAATTGCAATTGCATTGGCAGCTTGAGTGACGGATATTTCTTCCCTTTTTGAACCGGATATAATATTCAATTGTGCTGTACGCGCTATTCCAGTTTCATTTTTAGCAACAGAAACCATAATCGTAGCTTTTCCTGACAAGCCTTTTGCCGGATTGATACTGCACCAGCCAATATCCTCACCACTCAGCTCAGCAGTCCATTGATATCCGGCCTCAAAACTGACACTTTGTGAAGAAGCAGCTTCAGCAAAGCTAAAACCTTGTTCAAAAATAGCTTCACTACCGGAGGCAGGAGTCAAATATTCCTGAAACTCCTCTTTGTTGTCACTACATGCCGTGAATGCCAGCAGCACGCTGAAGCATATCAAATGCCATAAAACAAGATTCTCACGTTGAACGATAATTTTCATAATATGAAGTATTTAAAGTTATCACTTCACAAATATAACCGGAAAAGAAAGGGCAAATCAATTAACGTAAAGGAAAACGAGAACAATATCACGAAAACGTTTGCATATCAAACAGAAAGAGGAGACCTTACACAATATAATAGTATAGGGTCTCCTCTTTTATTAAAATCCAGCCGTCAGAATCTAATTATTCTATACTCTAATGCATTCAGTTTAATTTCATTCATCAATTCCAGAGGTTTATTTTCGTAAATATCAGTAGCTACATGATGCTTCCAACCCTCCGGTAAGATAACAGAAACATCTCTATTACGCACATTAACCAATATCATAAAAGCATCTTTACCATCACTTTTCTGATACATCAAGACGTCTGAAGCAGGATACCCAGTTAATATTCCTTTCCGAAGTGCAGGATATTTATTATACAATCCCATTAAACACCCATATTCTTGATAAATATCCGAACATTCGGACCAATCCACGGATGTATATGCAAAAAAATTAATAGGAGCCTCATGTCCAATTTCTTGTGAACTATAAATCAATGCTCCACCATGCAAAAAAACTGTTCCAACAAAAGCAGCCATAGCTGCCCTTTCACTTCCTAACTCCACAATTGGCGACATTTTAGAAGCCTCATCATGATTGGTAATAAAACGTAATTTCATTTTTCCTGCCGGAATTGAGTCATACTCGCTCCAATCCACCTCCAACAAGCGTGCCGCACTACTATCATTAACGAAAACATCCCGCATCGCCTCCATCAAATCCCAAGCATAGTTCATATCAAATCCTGCATCAAAATGATCTTTGCGCTTACCTTCTGCCAACATTAACAATTTCCGATTTGGAATAGCCCTCAGAGAATCAACAGCTTGCTTCCAGAAAGTATATGGAACATAATCAGCAGCATCACAGCGAAAACCATCTACACCAACTTCTTGTATCCAATATTTCATAGCATCAATCATTGCAAGGCACATATCTGCATTATCGTAGTTCAAATCTGCCACATCATTCCATCCCGTTCCTGCAGGAGAAATTATATTTCCGATACTATCCTGAGTATACCACTCTTTATGTTCTTTAATCCAAGCATGGTCCCAAGATGTATGATTAGCAACCCAATCTAAAATTACACTTATTCCTTTTTCATGGCATAATTCCACTAAACGCTTAAATTCTTCTACTGTTCCAAATTCAGGATTTATTCTTTTATAATCTTTGATACAATAAGGAGAATTCACCGTATTTACCTCACCAATCTCATAGATTGGCATAAACCAAACAACATTAACACCCAAAAACTGAATAGAATCAAGATGTTTTGATATGACATTAAATGCATTCTTCAGAGCAAAAACACGTGGATTGATTTCGTACATCACAACGTCTTCTACAGCAGGTAATACTTGCTTTTGTTCAGTAACTATCTCGCGTTTTCCGGCACAAGCATACACTGTCAATAATACAAGTATAGTATAAAATAAATTCCTCATCTATTTACAATTCATTGGTCTGACAAATAAAAAAGGATTAAAGGTCCCCCCCTTAATCCTTTTTCTATAAATAAGAGAGCCTTAATTGGCTGTCATTGTAGCATTCTTAGCTTCTGGATCCAATACAATCGTGTATGTTCCAGCTGAAACTTTAATATTTCCACCATCCTGCGTCAGCGCACCTAAACTACCACCAAAGTTTATAGTCCAAGCTGCATCCCATCTGAATTTCATTTCACCATCACCTAATGTAACAGTCACCGACCACTTTTGCGTTTCAGCATCATAATCCATTAAAGTGCCTTTATCCCATCCACCAGGAGTAGCATCACCAATAATCTCCCAACCTGTCTTATCCAAAGTAGCAACCATCTTCTTAGTATCGGCACCTACTCGATAATAACCGGCAGCCTCAATCTTAACATTACCGCCATCACCGATAACAAACGTAGTTGATGTCTTAGCCTCATTCCAAGTAATATCTCCAACAACACCAATCCACGTACCAGAATCATAGAACTTGAATTCTGTATCGGCAGGGAAATAGTGAGTGCCAGTATATTTGAAATCACGAGCTGCAGATTCTACCTTATAGCAATCATCAGCTTCCGGCTTCCAACCATCACCACTCTGATAGCTACCAGGCAATGTCATTGCAGAGCTAGAAAGCTCAATCGTTGTTTCTTCCATACTATAAGTATATTTTCCTGCATTAGTCAAATTTAAAGTAATAATATAGGGACTTGCCTTTACCACTTTGAAATTTTGACCTCCAGCAACCAAGTTACCGGCCAACTCAGAAAGTTTACCTTCTTCTGCTCCATAATTGAATCCCCAGTCATTATTGGCTCTAAATTTGAATTCCTTATCGAGCAACGGAGTAACCACTGTCCAAAGACGAGTAGTGGTATCGTATTCCATCTGGGTATCTTTGTCCCAACCACTAGACGTAGCATCTCCAATTACTCCCCAAACCAGCCCTTTCTCTGATTGGGTTACCTTACCTTCCGCATCTAAAGTAATTTCAATGAAACCTTTACCATCAGCAGTAACTTGCTGGTCTTTAGCCAATACTTTCGTAAGGTCTGCACCATCAATGATTGCATAAGAAGCAGCACCATCAAAATTGGCATAACCACTATAAATGCCATCACCGTCAGGGTCACCTATCAAATAGGCAGTAGTGTAGTCCCAATCAGGATAGCCAACAGCTACATAAGCATACTTCCATGTAATATTATCTACATTAGGGTCATAAGGTGTAGCCTTAAAAGTTATTGAGTTACTAGCTGCATCAGTATAAGCATCATATGCCTCAGAAACCAAAGAAACAGTAAAATCATACGTTTGCCCCGGATATGCTCCTACCTTAGCCAATAAAGAATTCATTTCACTATTTGTAAATGCCAGTTTTGCATCCCCTGTTTCTCCTATTACAATACTCTTATTGGTAGAAGTATTTGTTAGAGTTACAACATAATTAACTACTGCAGAAACTCCATAATCTGCCTTATCCCAAGCTATTTCCGGAAATTGCGCATCCTTATTGTCTTTAGTAATAGTAATGTCTGTTTGGGAAAGCGCATGCAATGCAGCAGCAGTCTTCAATTCCAATATGGGGGTAGCATCCTCCTCACAAGACATCAATGCGAAGATTCCAGCCAAAAGTAAATAAATATATTTTGTCTTCATATCATTCATGTTTAATCATTAATATTAGTATCCTTCATTCTGTACCAGGTTCTGATTAGAACCAACATCGTCTGAAGGCAAGGGGAACACTTGATAAAAGCTTTCAACAGATTTTCCTGCCGCAACTCCACCCTTCCATGGCCAAACATAATCAGCAGAAGTATATTTACCGAAGCGAATCAAATCTGTACGTCTTTGAGCTTCGTAGAATAGCTCACGTGCGCGTTCATCCATCATAAAGTCCAAAGTAAAATCACTATCGGAAATAGGTGCGGACGCCTTGTCTGAATATGCACGTTTACGCAAATCATTTACATATCCCAAAGCCTCTGTTTTTGTTGCTCCTTGTCCGCCACGAAGAACAGCTTCTGCTAAATTCAAATAGATTTCACCTAAACGGAATAATGGATAATCTGTCCAAGCTTCCGCAGATGCAGGTTTACTTCCATCTTTATTCACATTATAAAACTTGGTAACGGGAATGCCATTATTGACAAAATCAGCTTCATTTGTGATCTCAATATTTGTGGTAGCTTCTGTACGCAACATTGCTTTACGAGTATCCTTATCACTGCTATCCTCTTTTTCAAAGATATTATATAAAGACGACTTAGCTCTAACACCTTGCCAACCTCCCTTTGCATTCGTTTCTTCTTGAAAATCAGCAGAACCCCAGCATAACAAAGCTGTCATACCTCCCCAGGTCATTGTATCTTCACCTTCATATCTCAATGGGAAAATCATCTCTTTGGATTGGTCATTATCAGCTTTGAACATATCGCCATAAACCGGTTCCAATTGGTAACCTGCTGAAATAATCTTTTTAGAATAAGTCACACATTCAGTATATTTATTTACACCTACATACGTGTCTGCATTCAAATACAAGCGAGACAATGCAGCCCACAGAGCAGCTTTATTAGCATGTCCATAATTATCATTAAATCCAACTACAGGATCAAGCATATCACTTTCACATGCCAACATTTCACTTTCAATGTATTCAAATAATTGATCTTTCATAATTTGTTGTGGACGAACGCTACCAATAGGGCTGTTTTCATCTACAAACGGAACATTACGATACAAATCCAAAGCATACAGATACATCAAAGCACGCATAAAACGAGCTTCTGCACGGAAAGTTTTAATAGAAGCCTTTACTTGCTCTGAACAACCTCGTGAGGCAAGTTTATCATCAGTTGTTTCACGTAAAAACGCATTTGACAAGTTAATCTGATAATACAAACGATAATATGATCCTTTGATCCATGGACTTGAAGCAGCCCAAGAAATATGATTGAAGTCTGGAATACCAGGATCATTCCAGCAACAATGAGCGATATCAGAAGCCAATTCCTGCATATTCCACAATACGCGAATAAATGAAGCCTGAGAACCACCGTCAATGCCGACAACATCCTGGTCTGAGTCTCCACCTGCATTACCACCTATTACCAAACCTGCATATATTTTAGCCAAACTTTGTTCATAAGCTCCTATCTCCTTTCCAAAAACGACATCCGAAACCAATTCATCCTTATCCAATGGAACCGTATCCAGATCGTTCACACAAGAGGTAACCCCTAACATCGTACTCAAAAGGGCTGCCGACAATATATATTTATATTTTAATATTTTCATAACTTCATTGATTAAAAATTAAGATTCAAGCCTAACATAAATACACGAGGGCGAGGATAGATATTATTATCAACTCCACTACCGCTAATTTCAGGATCCAAACCATCATATTTGGTAATAACAAACGGATTCTGTACCGTGACATAAACACGTGCACTTTGTTTATCATTGAACAGCTTGTTAAAAGTGTATCCTAATGAAATATTGTCCATCCGTACAAAAGAAGCATTCTGAACATAGTAACTAGAACGATATTGCCCTGTCTTGAAATTTGTTTTCCATGCAGAAGTCAAACGATTTTTCAAGAAACCAGTTTGGTCATACATTTGTGAACCATCCCAAGCCTCACGATTGGATTGTACATTGTTATAAGCATAGTTTCCAATACTTGCACGCAAAGCAAATGACAAATCCCAATTCTTATAAGACAATTGAGAAGTTAATCCCATAAATACGTCAGGAGCAGACTTTTTGTAAGCGACCAAATCTTCTTCGTCTATTTTATTATCCCCATTTTGATCAACATAAGCACCTTCTATCGGATTTCCAGCCTTATCATAAAGTTGTTCCCATACATAGAATGAATTATAAGGATGATCAACAGCATTTATCATGATATTATAACCGGTTGCTCCATCAATACCAGTATGAATCACACCTTTATAAGCCGGGTCATCATTAAATGTCAATTTGGTAATTTCATTTTTATTATAAGAGATGTTATAACTCAATGTCCAGTCCCAATCTTTTGTCGTGATAGGATGAGCCGTCAAAGTAAGTTCAATACCTTTATTCTCCAATGTACCTACATTCGTCAACAACTGGTTACTAAAGTTTGTACCGGCAGGAGCTGTAACCGTATTCAGCAAATCATCAGTTTTACGATAATACAAATCAAGAGTACCTGTCAATTTGTTGTTCAATACACCGAAATCCAATCCAATATTGTAAGTTGTAGTTTCTTCCCATTTCAAGTTTTCATCATAAGCTTGAGGAGCAATCAATGAATACTTGTTATTACCAAAATAATAATTTGCTCCAGCTTTGGAATACATATAGCGAGCCATATAAGGATAGTCACCATTATTCAGGTTTTGCTGACCAGTAATACCATAGCCCAAACGCAACTTCAAATCAGAAAGCCAATCCACTCCCTTCAAGAAATTCTCTTCTTTCATCTTCCATGCCAAAGCAACTGAAGGAAATAATCCCCAACGATTGTCTTTATTGAAACGTGAAGAACCATCATTACGCAAGGTAAATGTCACCAAATAACGATTCAATAATGTATAATTCAAACGCCCAAAGAAAGAAACAAGATAGTTTTCAGTTGAATAATCTTCCATATCCTTATAGAATTCCTTACCAGTTTCTTCAGCTTTTACTGTAGAATAAGGATATTTGGTCCATGTAGAATTATAGAAATGCTGCCAAGAATAACCGCCCATAACATCGACATGATGTGCACCAAACTCTTTAGCATAATTCAAATAGAAATCCAGCAATGTATTCCGCTTCAATTGATAATAGCTGCTATTTTCCCCAAACCCAGTTTTATAGTTACCTTGGCACCAAGTCATAGGAGCATTATCTTCTATAATAACATCACCTTCACTCTTAGACACGTCGTAACCTAAATTCAAGTTTGCTCTCAATTCGGGCAGGAAATGAAACTTATAGTCAATTTGTGCATTACCAATACTTCTATAAACAGTTGATTCGTCATGCTTTGAATCTAAAATAGAAACGGGATTAGCCAAACCAATATCAACCGGTGTAGGATTATTGCCACTTTTCATATACATAAAGTAGCCGTTACCATAGGGATTTCCATCCATGTAAATAGGCTGTGTCGGATCATATTGCGTCGCCATACCTATCGCACCAGTATCTGCAAAACGGTTTGTATTATAAATGCCTTTCACATTCAACTGAATATTCAATTTCTTATCAAAGAAATTAGGATTCAAGCTAATAGCACCAGTCAAACGCTCCATATTAGAAGTCTTCAATATACCATTTTCATTGGTATAAGAAACTGATACACGATAGGGCATGTGTGGTATAGCACCAGAAACATTAACATTGTGGTCTGTACTGAAAGAGGTTTTGAATATTTCATCCTGCCAATCAGTATTTGCCTGACCTAATGCTTTAAACTGAGCACTTGATTCACCGAATTTAGAAGTCACAAATTCTCTAAATTCATTTGCAGACATTACATCTACTTTATTGGGTCTTGTATTAATAGAGAATGTACCGCTATAACCAACTTGTACACGTCCAGACTTTCCTTTTTTAGTATTAATAATAATAACACCGTTAGATGCACGAGAACCATAAATGGCTGTTGCAGAAGCATCTTTCAAAATAGTAAAAGTCTCAATATCATTGGGATGGACAGTAGCCAAAGGATTTGACATACCATTAATACCACCGTCATCTACAGGCACACCGTCAATAACAATCAACGGATTATTGGATGCAGACATAGAAGAACCGCCACGCACACGAATTGTAGCACCAGCTCCCGGAGCACCACCGTCAGTAATCACACTTACACCGGCAGCTTTACCAACCAACATATCAGTAGCAGATGTAACAGCACCTTTTACCATTTTATCTGCACTAATAGCCGTAACAGACCCAGTCAAATCATTCTTTTTGGCTGTACCGTAACCAATTACGACCACCTCGCCCAACAATTCCGCATCATCTTGTAATGTAATAATTACTGAAGGAGCAGCAGCTACTTCTTGCGTCTTGTATCCGATAAAAGACACGACCAACGTAGCTCCCTGAGGAACTGTCAATGTAAAATTACCATCAAGGTCAGTGATTGTACCATTCGTGGAATTTCCTTTTTCCACCACATTTGCGCCTATCACTCCTCCCAAAGCATCTTTTACATGCCCTTTCACGGTGATGTTCTGTGCATAAGCGCCTACAGACAAGAATAACCCTAACATTAGGGTAAGAATCGTTTGACAGATTCTAAGATTAACTTGCTTCATGCATTTAATAAATTAAAGTTAACAATATTAATTACCTATATATATTATTCGAAAAATAATTTTCGTACTTTCGCTTTCTAACGTCTTTCAAGTACCCAAAGCATGACGCAACAAAAATATGCTTTATTACTTTAGTAAAGTATAAAGAGAGTGTAAAATGTGGGAAACGAACAGTGCAAACGATTGCATGCGGTTGCACAAGATAGAAAAATCACTTGATATATCATAATACAGCGCTTCTCTCCACTCTACATGTGGCATTCTTGCACATAACATATATGTTTATTCTGCTGAAGTACAGAGATTTTCACCGCCTAACGACCGTTAGGCGATTTGTTGATGGCCGTTGGCAGATCGCTTTACGGCCGTCAACAAATCGCTTTACGACCGTTAAGCACTACACAACATCAAGACAAAACAAAAGAAACACAAAGCTTTTACTGAAGAAATGCCATGCATGTATAAACCAAGCAACATACTTTCAGGATATGAATAACGTGTCTGCACAATATTAATATGCCATTAACACGATATTAACAAAATGGCCGACATGATATTAACTTATTACATTACAATAAGTTAACATCATGTCGGCCCTAAAAACAGAGGTGGAAGCAAAATTTGCTTCCACCTTTTTCTGTTGCTTCCACCGCACCTCAAACACCGATGAACAAAGGGGTACAGAGCAGGTGTGGTAGAGTGGAAGCAAATAGTGCTATTTATTTCTCTGAAGTATAAAGTACCAGCTTTCCGGACTTCAATCCTTTAGCCCTTGCCTCAAACACAATCTCACCGGCTTGCTCGCCACTCTGCACAATAGCCGTCAGCTGACCGCTGAAAGCCGGCATCTTGGGCAAATGGAACAAATCGAGGCTGGTAGCATCTCCATTGGCAGCAGCGCGATATTTTCCGGCACCCTTCACCGAGAAATTTACCATGCGGCTGTCTGCCGGACAAAGATTACCGTCCTTATCCACGACACGGACTGTGATATATGCCAGGTCCTTACCATCGGCAGACAAGCGGGTGCGGTCGGCAACCAGCTCCAGATGATGGGGCTTGCCAGCGGTACGAATCACCTTTTCTTCTGCAGGCTTGCCGGAAGCATCATAAGCCACCACTTTCACTTCGCCCGGTTCATAAGGAACATCCATCCACATCAAGCGATAGCGACGCTGCAAAGCAAGGGAGTCCCGGCCTTCCAAAGCACGGCTTTCATCAGCAGTAAGTTTCCGTTGTTTGCCATAACTCTTTCCGTTGACGAACAGTTCGGCACTGGGATAGCTGGTGTAAACAAAAACCGGAGTATTCTCCCCTTCCCTGCCCGGCCACGTCCAGTGCGGAAGGACATGCAAGGTATTTGCCTGCTTGTTCCATAGGCTGCGGTACAGATAGAAACGGTCTTTGGGGAGGCTTGCCAAGTCTATGATACCGAAAACGGAGCTGTGGCTGGGCCAGGAATCCGTACTATAAGGAGAAGGCTCACCCAAATAATCAAAGCCCGTCCAGACGAACTGTCCGATTGTCCAGTCATAATCATCAGACAAAGCAAAATCCTCATCGGGAAGATTCGACCAGGAACAACACTCCACATCATAACCGGAGCACTGATGGTCATCATACATCACACTGGCACCCTTCTGTACGGGAAATTTATAGACACCACGAGAACTTACAGTGGAAGCCGTCTCCGAACCGAGCACAATATTCTGTGGAAGAGTCTCATAAGACTCCACATAACGGTGAGCCCGATAATTAAGACCGGGTACATCAATCATTGCCGCAAACCCGTTGGCAAGCACGCAAGTTACCTGGTCCATACCGCAAGTAACGGGGCGTGTAGGGTCTTCGCGATGGCAAATATCCTGCAGGAAAGAAGCCACTTTGTAGCCCTCGGGACTACATTGGGTAGGAACCTCATTTCCTATACTCCACATTACCACACAAGGATTGTTCCGATAATGATGCAGCATGTTTACCATATCCTTTTCTGCCCATTCGTTGAAATAGCGGTGATAACCATTCTCACATTTGGCAATATCCCATTCATCGAAAGGTTCCAACATCATCATAAAGCCCATCTCGTCACAGAGTTCCACCAATTCGGGTGTAGGCATATTGTGGGAGGTACGGACTGCATCACATCCCATATCCTTCAATAATGTCAACTGACGGCGAAGAGCAGCCACATTGACAGCCGCACCCAACGGGCCCAAATCGTGGTGATTGCATACCCCCTGGAATTTACGGTGCTTACCATTCAGGAAGAATCCCTTATCAGCTATAATCTCAATGCTGCGGATACCAAAACGCGTGGTATATTCGTCAGTCTGTTTGCCATCTACATAAATCTTAGATACTGCCTTATATAAATAAGGTGTCTCAGGGGACCACAGAGACGGAGCATTTATCAGAAAATTCTGCTCAAATGGCTGTCCGTGATTAATTTTCCGGCTATTATCCTTACGGGCTACTATCTTACCGTCCGGCGCAATAATATCAGTAGAAATACGAACATCCGCATCACCGGCATTCCGTATTGTAGTACGCAGACGCACGGAAGCGTATTCAGCAGAAACATGCGGTGTGGTGAGCTGTGTACCCCAAACCGGAACATGAACACGTTCCGTAGTAACTAGGCGGACATTGCGATACAATCCCGCCCCCGGATACCAACGGGAGGACTGGGGTCTGTTTTCCAGACGGACAGCCAGCACATTGTTTTTACCGTCGGCATTCAGCAAACCGGTAACATCGCAATGAAAAGAGTTATACCCGAAAGGCCAGAAACAAGCTTCTTTCCCATTGACATAGACCCGAGCCTCACTCATAGCACCATCGAAAACCAGAGTGACCTGCTTGTCTGCAGAAGCATCAAAAGCCGTACGATACCAACCGACACCCACATAAGGCAACCCTCCGGTACGCCCGGTCTTTACGGAAGCTTGTTTTTCAAGGTCTTGCGTAACCGCTACCTCCTGCAAATCGTTGTTGCGGTCGAACGGACCAAAGATGGCCCAATCATGAGGAATGGTCACTGTTTCCCACTTACTGTCGTCTAAATTTGTTTGTGTTGCTTCGGGAACATCTCCCTTGGTGAACTTCCAGTTCTTTTCCAACAATGCTTCTGTACGCTGCGCCATTGCCGCCAAGGCAAAAAAAGCGCAGCAGGAAAAGATAAGTATTGTCTTTCTCATTCTTCTTTAAAAGATTTTGTTAATATAATTATTTAAAAGCATCCATTATCACAGTGGGGCGGCCGTCTTCAGTGAATGCCCCCAGCCGATATTGGTTCGGCCTGCATTCCGGTTCCCAGTAGAACACGCCCTTGCAGCGTCCGCCGGTATTCTCCTTGCACTCTTTCAGGATACGTGCCAGTTGGCGTTTCCCTTCTGCCAGCACGGAAGCACTTGCCAGATTCCCTTTGTCGTCGGCACACTCCATGCCGGTTTCCACCACCATCACGTCACAGTTGTATTTCCGGGCTACACTATTAATATTGGCAATACACTCGGTGATAGTTCTATCAGCTGTATATTCCTTGTGCTCGAGCATCGTCCAGTAAGGATAGAGCGACATGCCTATCATATCCCACTTACCGCCATTGGCTCTCAGTTCATCAAAGAACCAGGTATACAATTCGTTGTCATATCCATTGTCCAGATGGACGATGACAATGGCATCGTCGAAGACGGACTTTACCGCATCGTATCCTACATTGATAAAAGCAGCCAGGTTGGCAAAGTTCTCACGGTATTTCACTTCCTCGGAAGTGCTGTTGGAACCCTTTACATCACATTCCCTCACATCATAGGACGCACCACTCAATGCAGCATCTTCATCCCAGAGCATCCCCGAACGGATTTCATTACCTACCTGAACCCACTTGGGAGTAACTCCTGCCGCTTTCAGCGCATTAAGTACATCGGCAGTATGACCGGCGACGGCTTTCTTCAAGTCGGCCAAGTTCAGTCCTTTCCATGCAGCAGGCTTATGCTGCTGTCCAGGGTCGGCCCACCAGTCACTGTAATGGAAGTCTACCATTACGTCCATGCCCAGCTCTGCGGCACGCTTGGCTTTCGTCACCAAATCGGCCGTATTGCACCAGTTATCGTGTTCTTTGGGGTCGAGCCATACTCTGAGTCGAACCGCATTCAGGCCCAAATCCTTCATCAGCTGGAAACAATCGGTCTCCACACCGGAGGTATTGTAAAATTTCATACCCTTATGTTCCATCTCCGTCACCCAACTGATGTCGGCACCTTTAGCAAAGTCTGTAGCCAGAGGTTCCTCCTTATCGGGAAGTCCACCAGCATTGGGGTCTGTCTCATTATTGCTGCTGCATGCAAATACTGCAAAGGCAATACAAAAAAAGAAAGTCAAAAACTTCATGTGTTTCATGGCGTTATCATCATTAATTGCGTACTGCAAATATAAGCATTTAGGGAATATAGAACTATATATCACCTTAATTTGTCAAAATACGGGTATCTGCAATCGTTTGCACAAACTTACAACCCGATAAACCTCAACGGATAAGCACAATTTACCTTATTACGTTATTTTTGCAATCGGATTAGGGAAGTTTACCTTATCTTTGTCCTCAAAACTATACCATGAATAAACCGCAGATTACCATCAAGGATATTGCCCGGGCGCTGAATGTCTCCCCCTCCACTGTGTCGAGGGCGCTGAAAGACAATCCGGACATCAGCAAGGAAACACGTGACCTTGTCCATGCCTATGCGCGCGAGCATAACTACAAGCCCAACGTACTTGCCGTAAATCTCCGCGCAAGCCGCAGCAATACCATCGGCGTCATTGTCCCCCAACTGGTACACCACTTCTTTTCCTGCGTATTGAGCGGAATTGAGAAAGCAGCGGCGGATGCCGGATATAATATCATAGTGGCGCAGAGCAGCGAATCGTACGAGCAGGAAGTGAAAATTGTACATTCTTTCCTTGCCGCCCGTGTCTGCGGAGTCATCGCTTCACTTGCCAAGGACACTTCCCAATACGACCATTACCAGGAGCTGCTGAACAACGATATTCCCATTGTCTTTTACGACCGTATATGTACGGGGCTGAAAACCGAGCGAGTGGTGGTGGACGACTATGCCGGCTCCTTTGCAGCCGTGGAATACATGATACAGACCGGATGCAAGCGTATCCTTTTCTATGGTGCGGCTCCCCACCTAGAGATTACCAAGAATCGCCGGAACGGCTACCTGGATGCCATGAAGAAGTATAAAATTCCGGTGGACGACAGCATGATTCTGTTGTGCGACACCCGTGAACGCGCCATCTCCATCACTCCCGACCTGCTGGAAAGCGAAAACCGCCCTGACGGTTTCTTTGCCATCAACGACGAGACAGCTTCGGGCATACTGTATGCCTGCAAACTGGTCGGCGTAAAAGTTCCCGATGAAGTATCCATCTGCGGATTCACCGACGGAGCCATTGCCCAAAGCACCGACCCGAAGCTGACTACCGTGGAGCAGCATGGCGAGGAAGTAGGTAAAAGCGCTTTCAGCATTCTGACCGGAAAGCTGGAGGGAGAAGAGAAAAGCAACAACAAGATAGTACGTACCAATCTGGTGATAAGAGGAACTACGAAATAATAAAACATATTAAACCATCATGAAAGTAAAACCCGATTTAAGTTTCTGGAAGCTGTGGAACATCAGCTTTGGTTTTTTCGGCGTACAGATTGCATATGCTTTGCAGAGTGCAAACATCAGCCGTATCTTTTCCACTTTGGGTGCAGACCCGCATAATTTGAGTTATTTCTGGATATTACCGCCGTTGGCAGGTATCATTGTACAACCCATCGTGGGAGCCGCCAGTGACAAGACCTGGACACGCTTCGGGCGGCGCATCCCTTATCTGTTTATAGGTTCGTTGGTGGCCGTACTCGTCATGTGCCTGCTACCCAATGCCGGAAGCTTCGGCATGGCAGTAAGTACAGCCATGATTTTCGGACTGGTATCGCTGATGTTCCTCGACACCTCCATCAATATGGCCATGCAACCCTTCAAAATGATGGTGGGCGACATGGTGAATGAGAAACAAAAAGGACTCGCCTACTCCATCCAGAGTTTTCTCTGCAATGCAGGCAGCCTGGTGGGATATCTCTTCCCGTTCATCTTTGCATGGATTGGCATCAGCAATACAGCTCCCCAAGGAGTAATCCCCGACTCGGTGATTTACTCATTCTACATCGGAGCGGCCATCCTTATCTTCTGCGTCATCTACACTTCGGTCAAAGTAAAAGAGATGCCGCCTGCCGAATATGCAGAGTATCACGGCATCACCGAAGAAGAGGAACATGAAAAGACCAACATGCTGAAGCTGCTCATCAAGGCTCCGAAAGCATTCTGGACTATCGGACTGGTACAGTTCTTCTGCTGGTTTGCTTTTATGTTCATGTGGACCTATACCAACGGCAGCATCGCTGCCAATGCTTTTGATGCTCCTACAGTAGAGCACCTGGTAGATGGTGTCACCAAAGTGGTACTCGACACCAAGAGCCTGCAATATCAGAATGCCTCCGACTGGGTAGGCGTACTGTTTGCCGTACAAGCCATCGGCTCTGTGCTTTGGGCCATCTGCATACCGATGTTCAAGGACCGTCGCCGGGTCTACTCACTCAGCCTTGTTCTGGGAGGTATAGGTTTCATTTCCACCTACTTCATACACGACCCTTATATGCTCTTCATTTCCTTCTTGCTGATAGGTTGTGCATGGGCTGCCATGCTGGCACTGCCGTTCACCATCCTGACCAACGCACTGAGCGGAGGACACATGGGTACTTATCTGGGACTTTTCAACGGTACTATCTGTATCCCGCAGATTATAGCAGCTGCTTTGGGCGGCACCATCCTTGCCTTGTTTACTCCCCAAGGAGGACTGCCTCCTGAAATCAATATGCTTGTGCTGGCAGGAATCATGCTGATAATCGGCGCCGCCTGCGTATACCTCATCAAAGAGAACCAAGGAGAAAAAAGCAAGTAAGCACACGCCTCCGAAACATAACACACAAAGAACCGAGACCGGCACACCGTACAAAGGACAGCCGTTATCTTTGTAATAAAGACATGAATCATACCGTATGATTACCATAATCATATCGTATGATTCATGCTTTCATACCGTATGATTGTTACCTCTTCTTCTGACCGTACATAGCATCTGTTATTGACGAGCCTACCAGCCCTCCGGCAAGAAAGCAGGTAAAAAAAAGCCTACCGCACGTTTGTTTTTTTCCTTTCCATTTCTTCTTTATTTCCGCATATTGCTTAACTTTACGGCGATAACTACAGAAAACACGTCGCCATGAAGAAATACCTCAAGACCGATGAATGGAACATCATCGAAGACCAATTCCACCCCGACCGTCAACGGATGTCGGAAAGTATATTCAGTCTCGGAAACGGACGTTTCGGGCAACGGGGGTATTTTGAGGAGCCTTACAGCAGTGACAGTTACCGTGGTTCATTTGTGGCCGGCATCACTTTCCTGGACAAAACCCGCGTAGGATGGTGGAAGAACGGATTTCCCCCATATTACACCCGTATACCCAAGGCTGCTGACTGGAGCCGCATCAACCTGCGCCTCATCGATGAGGAACTCGATTTGGCAGGCTGGGATGTCGACAGCTTCAACCGCCGCCTGGATATGAAGGAAGGTATCTCCTACCGGGACATGGAGGTGACGTCTCCTCGCGGAAACCAGCTCCGCATCCATGTAGAGCATATCACAAATATGGCAAGACCCAACCTCTGTCTCATCAAGTACAGCGTGTCTTCCATCAACTATACCGGCAGAATCTCACTCGTGCCCATCCTTGACGGGAATATAGTAGACGATGCCGATCTGCCAAACCTGAAAATATGGAACATACTGCGTTCCGGTTCTACCAGCAGCTGTGCCTATCTCTGGACACAGACCCGCCGGGAAGATGCACAAGTGTGCTACGCCATGACTTACCAATTCTTCAAAAACAACAAGGAAACCACTGCCAACCCCATACGGATAGAAAAGGAAAAGCAGACCGGTTTCAGCGTAGGTGCCGACGTGAAACCCGGAGACAACGTGACACTCATCAAATACACCGCCATTGCTTCTTCTCTCTACCACGAACGGAGTGAATTGGTGGAACACTCCGTGGCCGAGGCACGCGAAGCCAAGAGCATAGGCTGGAATACGCTGGTAGAAGAGCATCGA
The DNA here is from genome assembly GCF_003603065.1 of Bacteroides sp. AF20-13LB. Taxonomy (NCBI): domain Bacteria; kingdom Pseudomonadati; phylum Bacteroidota; class Bacteroidia; order Bacteroidales; family Bacteroidaceae; genus Bacteroides; species Bacteroides sp. AF20-13LB. The sequence continues at coordinate 236,209 of NZ_QTMH01000005.1, read as the reverse complement.
AGGGCCTGGCAGGAAATCTGGGACGAAACGGATGTCGTCATCGAAGGGGATCCGGAAGCGCAACAAGGTATCCGGTACAACATATTCCAGCTGTATCAGACTTACCGGGGAGATGATCCGCGCCTAAACATCGGCCCCAAAGGATTCACCGGAGAAAAATATGGCGGAAATACTTATTGGAACACGGAACTGTGTTGTGTACCGTTTTTTCTGCTCTCCACTCCCAAAGAGATTGCAAAGAACTTGCTGGCATATCGGTACAACCAGCTTCCCAAAGCCATCGAAAACGCCCGTAAACTGGGTTTCAAGGACGGTGCAGCGTTGTTTCCGCAGGTAACCAACAATGGAGAGGAATGCCACAGTGAATGGGAAATAACCTTCGAGGAAATCCACCGTAACAATATCATTGTCTATGCCATCGTTCAGCATGCAGCGCTGACGGGCAATATGGACTATATCGCTAAATATGGCCTGGAAGTAATGATTGCCGTCAGCCGTTTCTGGAGACAACGGGTATCCTTCTCCCAACCCAAACAGAAATATGTCATACTGGGGGTTACCGGCCCGGATGAATACGAAAACAATGTGGACAACAACTGGTACACTAACTATTCCTGTATACAGTGCCTCAAGATGACCCTCCGTTTTCTGGAAATGGTGGCACAGCAATATCCGGATGAATATGCCCACATACGCCGCATCACCAATCTCGACCAAGTGAAGGAAAGTGCCCGGTGGAGAGACATCATCGAACACATGTATCTGCCGGAAGACAAGGAACGGGGTATTTTTATCCAAAATGACGGCTATATGGATAAAGTACTGGAAAGTACAGATAACATTCCTGCCGAAGAACGCCCCATCAACCAACATTGGTCATGGGACCGCATTCTGCGCTCTTGCTACATCAAGCAGAGCGACGTGTTGCTCGGACTTTACCTCTATTATTTCTATTTCGACACGGAAACCGTCCGCCGCAATTTCGAGTTCTATGAGCCGATGACCGTACACGAATCCTCCCTTTCTCCCCACATCCATTCCATCCTGGCTGCACGCATCGGCAAAGTGGAAAAAGCTTACCAGCTTTTCCTGCATGCCACGCGGCTTGACCTGGACGACTACAACAACGAAGCGGACCAAGGTCTGCACATAACCAGTATGCCCGGCAGCTGGCTGGCCATTGTACGCGGATTTGCAGGTATGCAGGTGCTGAAGGAGACATTGTGTTTCTCCCCCGTCATACCGCAAAAATGGGACAGCTATTCATTCAAGGTGAATTATCTGAAAAACACACTTCACATACGGGTAAGAAAAGAAATCGAAATCTCGCTTACAGCAGGCAGCAAAGTGGACATACAAGTCTACGGACACCCATATACGCTGGAACGGGGGACGGAATTGAAAATTAATATGCCAATGTGCTAATTGGCTACGCAATATTTATGCTGCGCTATCACGCCGCAGATCATTGGCACATTAGCATATTAGCACATTGGCACATTAAATCATCATTTATCCTATAACCGGGAGAACATTTGGTTGTTTTCCCGGTTTTATGTTTTTATATATACCTGAACGAATAACTATATACTTGTTTACCAATGAAAAAAATGTTTCTTTTCGCCCTGGTTACGACGTTGTTCATCACGTCGTGCGGGCAAAAACAAAAGGGTAGCAATACCCTTATCCGACCGGTGAAGACTGCGCAAGTCAGTTCACAGTCGGTTATCCGCAAAGACTTCTCCGGAATAGTGGAAGCCGTGGAATATGTGAGACTTGCCTTCCGCGTCAGCGGACAAATCATCAGCCTCCCGGTTGTAGAGGGACAGCGGGTAAAAAAGGGGCAACTGATTGCCGCCATCGACCCACGCGACATCTCCCTGCAATATGCAGCCGACAAGGCTGCCTACGAAACAGCTGCCGCACAAGTGGAACGTAACAAACGGCTGCTTGGCCGCCAGGCTATCTCCGTGCAGGAATACGAAATCAGCGTAGCCAACTATCAGAAAGCAAAATCCACTTACGAGTTGTCCGGCAACAATATGCGGGATACGCGGCTGACAGCCCCTTTCGAGGGTTCCATCGAAAAACGGCTGGTAGAGAACTATCAGCGTGTCAATGCAGGAGAAGGGGTTGTACAGCTGGTAAATACACAGAAGCTACGAATCAAGTTCACCGTACCGGATGATTATCTCTATCTGCTCCGTGCCAAGGACGTAAAGTTCAAGGTGGTGTTCGACAGTTACCCTGCAGAGGCTTTCGATGCCAGACTGGAAGAGTATCTTGACATCTCCACAGCAGGGACGGGTATTCCGGTGACAATAACAATTGACGACCCGCACTTTGACCGTACACGTTATGACGTAAAACCGGGATTCACATGCAAAATAAAGCTGGCATCGGATGTCGCTCCCTTTCTGGAAGAAAAGCTGATGAATGTACCGTTAAGCGCCGTATTTGGCGACAGTGAAAACCGGAAAACGTATGTATGGGTGGTGGAAGGTAATAAAGTCAGTCGCCGCGAAGTGACCGTTTATTCTCCAACGGGAGAGGCAAACCTGCTTATCTCTAAAGGGTTGGAACCGGGAGAAACCGTTGTGACGGCCGGAGTATACCAGCTGACAGAAGGAGAAGCAATAAAGGTACTAATGTGATTAATCACATTGGCACATTACATTCCCCATTTATCTAAAAAATATTCATTATGAATCTAGCCAAATATTCATTAGACAACACGAAGATAGTCTACTTCTTTCTGGCTGTGCTGCTTATCGGCGGCATACTGTCATTCGGCAGGTTGGGAAAGAAGGAAGACGCACCTTTCGTCATCAAGTCGGCAGTCATCATGACACGCTACCCGGGAGCGGAGCCGGCAGAAGTGGAACGGCTCGTCACCGAACCCATCTCCCGAGAAATACAGTCGATGAGCGGCGTCTACAAGATAAAGTCAGAGTCTATGTACGGACTCTCCAAGATAACCTTCGAACTGCAACCGTCACTCTCTGCCGCATCCATTCCGCAGAAGTGGGACGAACTGCGGCGTAAAGTGCTCAACATACAGCCCCAACTGCCCGCAGGCTCTTCTGTGCCGACCGTCTCGGATGATTTTGGAGACGTTTTCGGCATCTATTACGGCCTGGTGGGTGACGACGGTTTCTCTTATGAAGAAATGAGAAACTGGGCGGAACGAATCAAGACACAAGTCATCACGGCAGACGGTGTGATGAAGGTAGCCCTTTTCGGTACACAGACAGAGGTCATCCATATATTCATCTCCGTAAACAAGCTGGCAGGAATGGGTATCGACCCCAAGCAGCTGGCCGGCCTGCTGCAATCGCAGAACCAGATTATCAATACGGGTGAAATCAGTGCCGGAGAACAACAGTTACGCATCGTGGCCAACGGCACCTACACGACTGTCGATGATATCCGCAACCAGGTTATCACTACCTCCGGCGGACAAGTCAAGCTGGGCGACATCGCCATCATTGAAAAGGGATACATGGAACCTCCCGGCAATATCATGCACATCAACGGGAAGCGCGCCATCGGTATCGGCATCTCCACCGACCCGACAAAGGATGTGGTAAAAACCGGTGAACTGGTAGACCGGAGGCTTGCCGAACTCATGCCCCTCATCCCCGTGGGGCTGGAACTGGAAAGTCTGTATCCCGAAAACGTGATTGCCAAAGAAGCCAACAACGGGTTCATCATCAATCTGATAGAATCCATCCTGATTGTGATTGTAATCATCATGCTGGTGATGGGTATGCGTGCAGGAGTACTGATTGGCTCTTCCCTTATATTCTCTATCGGAGGCACACTGCTCATTATGTCGTTTCTTGGCGTAGGTCTGAACCGGACCTCCCTCGCCGGATTCATCATAGCCATGGGAATGCTGGTGGACAATGCCATCGTGGTGACAGATAATGCCCAAATTGCCATTGCCCGCGGCATCGACCGCCGGAAAGCGCTGATAGACGGTGCCACCGGCCCCCAATGGGGATTGCTGGGAGCAACGTTCATTGCCATCTGTTCGTTTCTGCCACTGTATCTGGCTCCCTCTTCCGTAGCCGAAATCGTGAAACCGCTATTCGTAGTGCTGGCCATTTCCCTGGGATTAAGTTGGGTGCTGGCGTTGACACAAACCACTACATTCGGCAACTTCATACTGAAAGCAAAGGCTAAAGATGGTAGCAAGGACCCATACGACAAGCCTTTCTACCATAAATTCGCCTCCATCCTCAGCACACTGATACGCAAGAAGGCGTTGACCCTTGGAAGCATTACAGCACTGTTCATCCTCTCCCTCATCGTCATGGGACTGATGCCCCAGAACTTCTTCCCTTCTCTGGACAAGCCCTACTTTCGGGCAGATGTATTCTATCCGGACGGGTACAGCATCCGCGAAGTAGAAACCGAAATGAAAAAGGTGGAAGCGCATCTGATGCAGCAGCCGGAAGTGAAACGGGTATCCGTCACATTCGGCAGCACACCGTTGCGTTACTATCTGGCCTCCACTTCCGTCGGTCCCAAACCTAACTTCGCCAATATCCTGGTGGAAGTAACGGACAGCAAATATACCAAGAAGCAGGAAGAGAACCTTGATGCCTACATGAAGGCCAACTATCCCAATGCCATCACCCGTACCATGTTGTTCAAACTCTCTCCTGCTGTAGATGCCGCCATTGAAATCGGGTTCATCGGCAATAACACGGATACGCTGGTCATGTTGACCAACAAGGCTCTGGACATCATGCACCGTGACGGCGAACTTATCAACGTGCGCAACTCCTGGGGCAATAAGATACCGGTATGGCATCCCGTTTACAGTCAGGAGCGTGCACAACCGTTGGGTATCTCCCGTCAAAGCATGGCACAGAGTATCCAGATCGGTACGAACGGCATGACACTTGGGGAATACAGGGAAGGAGACCAGGTACTTCCCGTTCTGTTGAAGGATAAAACTATCGACTCTTTCCGCATCAACGACTTGCGTACACTCCCCGTATTCGGCACTGCACGCGAAACAACCACTCTGGAACAAGTCGTCAGCCGGTTCGACTTCCAGTACAAGTTCTCCAATGTGAAAGACTACAACCGGCAGATGGTGATGATGGCGCAGGCCGACCCACGCCGCGGTGTGAATGCCATTGCCGCCTTCAACCGTATATGGAAGCAAGTGCAAAAAGAGATTGATGTACCCGAAGGTTACACCATGAAATACTTCGGAGAGCAGGAAAGCCAGGCAGAAAGCAATGCCGCACTGGCAGCTAACCTGCCGCTGACATTCTTCCTTATGTTCGTCACCTTGCTGTTTCTGTTCCGCAGCTACCGGAAGCCGATTGTTATCCTGCTGATGCTGCCGCTTATCTTTATAGGTATTGTACTGGGACTGGTGGTATTGGGGAAATCATTCGACTTCTTCTCCATCCTCGGCTTGCTGGGGCTGATTGGAATGAATATCAAGAATGCCATCGTGCTGGTGGACCAGATTGATACGGAAACCGCTGCCGGAAAAGCACCGCGTGAAGCCGTTATCAGTGCAACGACCACCCGTATTGTCCCGGTGGCCATGGCATCGGGTACCACTATCCTGGGAATGTTGCCGTTATTGTTCGACGCCATGTTCGGCGGCATGGCGGCAACCATCATGGGTGGTTTGCTGGTAGCCTCGGCATTGACACTATTCGTGCTGCCGGTGGCTTATTGCGCCATTCATAAAATCAAGTGAGAGAACATTCAACAATTTACAGTTTACCTATTGAATGATGAAAACAAATATACTTATTCTATCATTACTGTGCTCAGGACTGAATGCCGGGGCACAACAAGCATATCTGAGCCGCGAAGAATACCGCGACAAGGTAGAAGCATACAGCCAGATTCTGAAACAACAGCATCTGAAAACATTCGCCAGTACCGAGGCACGCAAGATTGCCTCCACCGGTTTCCTGCCCCAGATTGACATCACCGCCGAGGGTACCGCCAATCTCAATCATCTGGACCAATGGAACAGTCCGAAAGGAGACTACCGCCCTTATACCTATCAGGCACTTGCCACCTTGACGCAGCCGCTTTATACCGGAGGTTCCCTAATAGCCCAAAAGAAAGTGGCGCAAGCCGACGAGGCACTGGCTCAACTTACCACAGAGCTGGCCCTCGACCAGATACACTATCAAAGTGACGCCGTCTATTGGAATGCCTCTGCCGCCCGTGCCGGTCTGAAAGCCGCGGCAACCTTTCAGGATATTGTACAACAGCAGTACGACATCATCCAAGACCGCTTTGATGACGGTACCATCAGCCGCACAGACTTGCTGATGATTTCCACCCGGCGTAAGGAGGCCGAATTGCAGTACATCAAGGCACGCCAAAACCATACCCTTGCCCTGCAAAAACTGAATATCCTTATGGGCTCGGAACCGGACGCTCCCATAGACAGCATAGCCGAAATAGATATACCGACTGCTCCCATCATCCCTTTGGGCCTGGATGATGTGCTGCCCCGCCGGGCAGAATATGCCAGTACCTCCGTGAACATCGCCCGCAGTGAAGCGCAACGGCATGCTGCCCTCAGCCGCTACAACCCACAAGTCAGCATGTTCCTCGCCACCGGTTGGGATACGGGAATCGCCTATATGGGGCAGGATATACCTCATACTCCCGTCGCAGGGGTCAACGTCAGCATCCCCATCTTCCGTTGGGGAGCCCGCTTCAAGACAAACCGCCAACAGAAAGCCTATATCGGCATACAAAAGCTGCAACAAAGCTATGTAACGGACAATATTCTGGAAGAGCTCTCCGCAGCCACCACAAAGCTAACGGAAACTGAACAGCAAGTCAAGACAGCCCGAGAGAATATGACACTCGCCGAAGAGAATCTGGGCCTTGTCACCTTCTCTTATAATGAAGGAAAAGCCAGCATGGCAGATGTGTTGTCCGCACAACTCTCGTGGACGCAGGCACACACCAACCTGATTGATGCGTATCTGGCGGAGAAGATGGCGATGGCTGAATATTGGAAGGTGGTTAGTGAATGAAATGCCCCTCAAAGAAAAACATACAAAAAACTCCGGCATAGCTTTACAAAGCCATACCGGAGTTTCTTTATATTTTTCCTACTGACCGTTTATCCCAGGAATGAAATCAGCACACCCGCCGCAACAGCCGAGCCGATTACGCCGGAGATATTACTGGACATACAGTAATTCAGCACATGGTTTTTCGGGTCATACTTCGTTGCTATTTCATTGCAGACACGGCTTGCCATGGGTACGGCACTCAGGCCGGTAGCACCAATCAGCGGATTGATCTTCTTCTTGCTGAATAGGTTGAACAGCTTCACAAAGAAAATACCTCCCGTAATGGACAATGCAAATGCCAGGAAACCACCAATCACAATACCGATAGTCGTCCAATTCAGGAATGCCTCACTGGTCATCGTGGCGCCAACGCTCAATCCTAAGAAGATGGTAGCTGCATTCATGATACTATTAGCAGCAGCATCAAACAAGCGGCTTGTATCCGAACCGATTTCCTTAATCAAGTTACCGAACATCAACATACCAATCAAAGGTACTGCTGTGGGCACAAATAAAGCAACAATCGTAGTCACTGCAATCGGGAAGATAATCTTCAATACACGCAGATTCTTAATCTCGGTTTTCGAAGGATACAGATTCTCCTGCTCCTTCATGTTAATCATCAATTCCTTCTTGGTACAGAACAGCTTCACCACCATCGGAATGATGACCGGTACCAGCGCCATATAAGAATAAGCAGCAATGGCAATCGGTCCCAACAGATGGGGAGCCAGCTTGATGGTAGTAAAGATAGCCGTAGGACCATCGGCACCACCGATAATGCCCAACGCACCTGCTTCCTGCGGAGTGAACCCTATCATCACAGCACAAAGCAGTACGGTGAAAATACCTAACTGCGCAGCCGCACCGAATATGGAGAGACGCAAGTTACGGAGCATCGGACCAAAGTCTGTCAGCGCACCCACACCCATAAAGATAACAGGCGGCAGAAAGCCGGTCTTAATCAGCATATAATAAATGAAGTTCATCAGTCCGAGGTCGTGCGCAATCTCGTGCAACGGCATCTCCCAAATATTCTTCATCACCCCGCCTACCATGACCATTCCGTTTTCATCTGCCTGAATCACCCCCATCTCGCCGCCGGGAAAGTTGGCAATGAGCACACCGAAAGCGATGGGTACCAACAACAATGGTTCATAGTGTTTCTTGATACCTAAATAAAGCAGGATGAAAGCGATGGCATACATCACGAGGAACGACGGATCAGCAATGATGTTGCTGAAGGCCGTCATATCATAGAGTTTTGCAAATATATCTTCCATTATCCTATCTTCATTAATACATCATCTTCAGAAACAGAGTCACCCGGATTGACACAGATGGCAACAACCGTTCCATCAAAGTCTGCGCGGATGGCATTGTATGTCTTCATAGCTTCGATATAGCAGAGGAGGTCACCACTCTTCACCTTGTCACCCACTTTCAACGGGGTTTCCTGCGCATTCTTTGTCAGGAAGAACTTGCCTTCGAGCGGAGCCGGAACGTCCTGACCTTCGCCTACGGGGGGAGCTGTCACCTTTTCGGTGGCCGAAGCGGGCAGGTCGATGTCACCGTATGCCACCGTCACGCGGTAAGCCTGACCGTCCACCTGCACAGTGAGCGTCTTGGGTTTAGCATCGTCCAGCGGAGACTTGTCACGTTCGGCACGGCGTTTCTCCACATCCTCCAGGAAGTCCTGCTTGGCCTTGCCACTCTTGTAAGCCTCGTATTGAGCCGGGTGCATGGCGTATTCGAAGAGCTCTTCGTCGTCCTCGCCCAGTTCCCACTTGTTCTCCTTCATCAGCTTGCGGTACTTGTCCAGAGCATCGGGATAGTTGTCCTGCGGATTGCCGGTGAAGAACTTGCGTCCTTCGCGTTCGGCCTTCTCTATGATTTCGGGAGCCAGCTGACCCGGCAGCTTACCTGCCTTGCCCAACAGCATATCCCAAATGTCATCGGCAATCATACCCCAGCGTTCCTTGCCTTTCTCCATAGCAATGACGTTCATCATGGAAAGGTTCTTGACGTACTGGCTGAACGGAGTCACCAACGGGGGATAACCCACGCGCGGCCAAACATATGCCACTTCGTTGAACAACTTGATGAGCAGTTCATCCTGCTTCATGAAGGGCAGGTTGCGTTTTGCCTTGTATTTGTTGATGGACTCCAGATTGGATTCCAAGTCTGCCATCAGACTGCCCATCATGCCACCCGGCAGTCCGGGACCAATCAGCAGGGAGTTCATCAGGCGGTTGCGCGGGCTGATGTACAAGCCAAGGAAGTCGTCCATAAACTCCTGGATGAGTGCGCGTACCTTCATATATGCCTCCATATTGACTTCGGGCACCTGGAAGCCTGCATCCTTCAGCATGGCCTGCACACTGAGCAAGTCGGCATGTCCCGTACCCCAGGAAAGCGGCTCCATGCCTACGTCGATATAGTCGCAACCCGCTTCGCACACTTCAAGAATACTTGCCATATTGAAACCGGGACCCGCATGACTATGATACTGGATAGGAATATCGGGATGCGCCGCCTTGATATTGGCCACAATCTTGCCCAAAGAAACCGGACGTCCGATACCTGCCATATCCTTGATGCAGATTTCGTCGGCACCTGCCTTGATAAGCTTCAGTGCCATCTCCGTGTAGTATTCTACGGTATGGATAGGTGAATGGGTGATGCAGAGCGAACATTGGGAAATCATTCCGGCATCGTGTGCATAACCAATGGAAGGAATGATATTGCGGGTATCGTTCAGACCGCAGAAAGTACGCGTGATGTCCGTACCTTGCGCTTTCTTCACCTTATAGAACAGCTTGCGCACATCGGCGGGCACGGGACTCATGCGGAGGCCATTCAGGGCACGGTCCAACATGTGGGTCTGGATACCGGCTTCATGGAACGGCTTCGTCCACTCGCGCACGGCTTTATTCGGATTCTCCCCAAACAGCAGATTTACTTGTTCAAAACCTCCGCCATTGGTTTCCACGCGCGCAAAACAACCCATCTCAATGATGGCGGGAGCAACTTTCACCAGTTGGTCAACACGGGGTACATATTTTCCGGCACTCTGCCACATGTCCCTGAATACCAAACTGAACTTAATTTCCTTTTTCATACTAAATTATTCGGTGTGTTTTTATATAAGATTATTATTTCAGATTTTTTCTACCTTAGCAACTTTACCCTTACCTTGTGTCACTACTGTTACGGCTGCACTGATAGCTGCCAGAATATTACCGGGGACAGGTGCGGGACCATTTGCCGCAGCTTTAGCCGGTGTCACCTCTTCAGGCGCATATTTATTCACCAGTGCAATAAGAGCTTTTCCTAAGTTAATAACAATCAGCAGGATAGCGAAGACTGTTGCCATACCTACCACCATCAGCAGAAGTGCTGTATTCAAGTTTTCCATATTATAAATTATTAGTTATTCAGCCGAATTTACGAAAAATCGCTCGAAATTAGCGATAATCCATTAAAGAAAGGCAGAGAAGAATGATAAAAGATGCTAAAAAGTAAAGCTTCCCGCACAACCAATGAGGCGGTACGGGAAACTTTTAGCATAAAACGGTGTCAGTCATCAATTGCTTTCAAGGAAGGAGAATCAGCCCAACGGATTCTCACCCTGGTCGCCGTCGTTGCCGCCGGGATTGCCACTGTCGTCACCGCCGATGTTTCCACCGGTGGAGGTAGAGGCCTTGCCCCACTCTTCCCAAACAATCTTCGTATTCACCATGCTACGGGTAGTCACTTGACGGCCACTATTACGCTCCACTTCGGGTAGGAAACGAACGCGCACTCCGTTAATCAGCGAAGCGCTTACCTCCGCAGCCGTCGGCACTCCTCTTTTAGTAGAGGTGGCAGTATAGTAGAAGGTGCCTACACCGTCTATCTTCACAGTACGTCCCTGCCCCATGAAATTGCTCAATACACGCCCCAAGTTCTCCATCACCGCATACGTGTCACCACGGGTCACGGTAGAAAGAACAGACAGCTCGTCTGCCACTTCACGGGTAGTAACCGCCTTGCCCCAGGTTACTGATTGAGGATACCACAAATCGTTTACTTTCTTCTGAATTCTTCTAAAAAATGCCATAATCGTAATGTTTTAAATGATTAATTAATAATGTATATCTGATTTCTCTTGTCTCACCCGAGAAGCAGAAGTTTTCATCGTGAGGCCTCAACGATTCAGCCGTCTGCTTTTCTCAAATTCGATGTTGCAAAGTTAGGGTAGGAAACAAGGGAAAACAAGAAAATGGCATCTACAACCGATTTTCATAAATCACTTAAAAACAAAGGATTACAAAAACCATATCTCTACAAGAAGAAGGGGAGAATAAAGCTGAAATAAGAAGAATAAGGTGGTAATCTCTACAAGCAATACACGCAAACCTCTGATAATGAAGGCACCTGTATCTTCCGGTCTCTACAGGGTAGTTGTTATAAGCTATTCCTTGCAATATGACATCATTTACATTTTAATTTTTTAATCGAGAACTCTCTCATTACCGTCACAAACTCATCAGGCAGTCTTTTAAGTACCTCTTCCCTTATGGCAGTAGGCACACCACCATAATAGGCTTCCGCAATGCCACCCGTAATAGCCCCCATCGTATCCGCATCTCCTCTTAAAGAAATGGTCAGTCGAATGGCACTTTCATAGTCCGTACTTTCCAAAAAAGCAATGATAGATTCCGGTACTGTACCCTGACAAGAAATATCATAACTATAAGTAGCCCTTATCTCATTGCAGGTACGGTCAAGATTATAACCGAACGTTTCCTCCAATGTATCAAAAGCGTATACCACAATTATATTTGTACAAGACTTCTGATTCAATTTCTTTATTAATGCGAATCCTTTTCCTATCATTGAAGTTTATGCTCACTGTTTCTCGAACTAATCCTTTCCAATCATTCCAATAACAGCACCTGACTTTAGCCATGTTTCCTATTAGTTCAACCCCTGGTAGAATATCATCGGCTATATTCGAAATATCGACCTTTGAGAATATATTTCCCCGACAAAAACCTGAAAGGTTAGAGATGTCTGATTTTGAGAAGACATATTGCCTGTTCTCATAATTGCCATGCCAAAAAGCTGGCAAAACCGTTGATGCTGTTGTCAACAAATATATTTGCCATGCACTCATTTCTGAACATGTAGCACCTACTTTTTCAATTAAAAGTCTCTTTTCTAATGCTTTTGTTGAATGACCGGTATCAATATAAAACCAAGAATTATCTCCTATACTGACATGCTGTGCAAAATATATTTTCAGTATTCCATTAAAAGTCAGTTCGTCCAAAATGGATAAAACGTCATGATTATATCCATCAGGCGGCATTGTTTCTTCATGCAGAGATTTCAAATACCTATGAAATGCGTAACCTATCCAACCATACTCATTACTTTCTTTGATTAGACGGACAAGGCCCTTCGCCTTCATTCGCATCTCCTCGATTTCTTTCTCGTCACTCTCCAACACATCATACTCTATAATCTGATTCAAGAGAGAGATTCCTTTGCCCACATCTTTAATGAGCGTGTTTCCTTTTTGTCGTTCTCCAAGTATATATAAAACTGCCAAATTCCACAAGCAACGAATAGAAGGGCAAGGTTCTCCACAAACTTTCAATAGATATTCAATAGCATGTTTAAAATCACCAATACCCCATAATACACTGAAGGTATTTTGCATAGCATTCTTAGATCCATTTGATGCCGCAAGACTTAACCATCTCAACCCTTCATCCATATTATTTTCACAATTCAGCAAAAGAATGCCTATATTGTTTGCTACTTCATAGATTCCATCATTGTATGCTTGCACATAACAAGCCTTTATGTCATTATAAAATTGAATGTTCTTTTTGAAGAGATGAGAAAGCATGAACTCATTAAAATCTCCTGCACATTCGGCAAGACTGCAAGGTTTACATACCGAAAAATCTGCAAAAGACCTGTTCCCTGAATCCACTACATAGTTTTTATCAAGATTATCAAAATACTTGGTATCTTTTAACGGATTATCAAAATACAAGTTTCTCGTTATGAGCTGAGACAAAATAAACACATCCTCCTGTCTAACCTTATTTTCTACTTTATCAATCTTTTGTCCTTGAACTTCTCCGTTGTCAATCGACACATCGGGGTAGAATTCAACCACTTTCCGACAGTTCTCGCATACAGACACAACACCGGCATAAGATAGTGGACTAAGGTCTATATTTACTTTATACCATACAAGCCCCTCTGATGAATTGCCACACTTCAGGCAAGGAAGTCTTTTGGTTTCACCCGGTATTTGTTCCTGCGCATTATCCATGATATAGTCATACGCAAACGGTAACCGTTTAAAACTCCAATACCTAACTGTTGAATCTTGTAATGGGTCTGGCGCACACACCACATGGGTTACAATATCATCCTTAACTCTAAAAAGAACATACATCGGTTTATAACCCTCTATTTGGTCGTACACTGCTACATGACTATAATAATTGCAAAATTTGATACTTGTGCGTACATTGATACAATCATGCTTTAGTCGCTTTTCCTTATCTATCCAATATGATTCAAAATCAGCAATGCCACTTAGTTCTTTGTGCTTATAAATAATAAGTTTTACGTTTTCTGACAGGAAAGGCCTTAGTGTAGAAAAATCCTGATTATATCTGCAAAACGCAAATCTCTTTGCAATCTCAGTATATATATCATTAGGCAAGGAATCTTCAATCAGCAATCCTTGCCTATCTATCTCCATAGCATCCTTAAGTTTCTTATTCTTGACGTGTCCTACAATAATCCATACCATTGCTGATAGTGTAAGAATAGCATACGCGACGCCTATAGTCAACCAAATATTCATAACACATTCAAAGATTATCCCAGAACTCCGGAGATTGCTGATCCATATCCAAATTATCATTATAATAAGGATTATCATCTATACTCCCCCAACCATCAGAATCATCCTCCTCAATATAATTCTCCTCTATTACATTATCTTCAAATTCTTCTACAAACCCAGAGCCACTTTCTGCTATATCCTCTACCCCATCCAATTGAGCAGCAAGCATGTCTTGCCCTTCAAAATCCTCATCTACCCTATCAAATTGCGCTCTTAACAAATCTTGTTCAACCGCTTCTTCTACATTATTATACTTTGCTTCAAGTGCTGCGTATGCATCTTCTTGCTCACTAATAGAAACTTGATTAGCAATAGTTTCGTGCATTACCATTTCATCATCCATAATTAAATTTTGTTTTTCCATTTTTATATCTCCTATTTTATTAATACGATTAAATATCTAAAAATCAAGTCTTTACTTCTCACGAAAGGATTGATATTATTTCCCAAATATGTTTCTTATAGAATTGGTCATAACCTATTTTTTTAAGTGTTATAGATTTACTCTTTTCAAGTTCTTCTACCGTATATTTACCCAAATTCGAACTATGCAGAAATATCTTTATCCCATTTAACGCACGTATGATAACACCGTCCTTCTTCTTATAAAGGAATCTTCCTGTATAAATTGTTCCGAATGGTATATCTTTATCTTCAATTTTTATTTGTTGCTTTTCTCCTCTCACAGGAACAGCACTTAGGTATAGCAATGACCTTTCGACATTAACAAATGAAAAATATAATTCTTTCATATTTTGAGGCTGCAATCCCAAATTTCGAGCTTTATTTTGTTGACGAAGATTCATAAGAGCTTCCCGTTTACCAAGTTTGAAGATTAACATCTTTCTGTCATTTCTGGATATATATTCAACTTTTACGGGGCAATCTGCATCTATATTTTCATCTATAATAGAAAAAGAGACACCACTAACCCCGACAAGTCTATCTTTATAGGAACCTATTTCATCATACTTACCGGGAACAACTATCGAGCCATCTTCACGTTCAATCCCCCATTTATCCATTTGAAGAAATTTCTCCATTCCATTATCCAATCTTCTACTCTTCTCCTTCAAGCTCTTACAATTACTATCTATAAAACCATTACAACCATCACATTTGACATTTGCTATATTGTCAGCGTTTAACTCACTGATATAATCATAATTACTTAAAATCTCATTCCCTTGAAAATCCACAATGCAATATAATCCATTACGCATAGCTATAATTTTGTCTGAAGACCATATCTCCAGTTGGGAATAACAAGCTGGCGTTAAAGGAACCCCCTTTTTCATAATTCCCCAAAGTAATGCACCATCTGTCTCCTTTACATATTTGTTACCTATAGGATTGAATTTTTCTATTCGCCTTATTCCAGCATTAAGAAGAGTATAGTTATTGTCGAACAAATCATGTAACCCATCTTTCGTTCCTTCATACCATCCTGTGTGAGGAGTAATTAATTCATATTCAAAAGCTATTCTTATTTCGCCATCGAATGTAATCAATCCACATTTTCCATCTTTCTTTCCAATTTCCTATCTTTGAGTACTTTTCATTATGGCATCCAACTCAAATGCTTCTGATAAGCGTTCCAACTTATCTTCTGTTTTCAAATCTTCTTGTTTTTGTCGCCATAATTCATCCAGTTCTTCAAGGACTCTTTTATTCTCTTTCTCAATATCTGAAATTTTCGATTGAAATTCAGGATGCGCTTCAATATATCTCTGTTCCGCATCAAAATAATACGGTTTGTATGTGCTATCATATTGTAAATCAGAGAGACAGACAAATGTTCCACCCAAACCATTTGAAGAATTCTCATTCAGGTACTCCCAACTCCCATCTGCCTTTAACCAATTGCACTTTAAAATGAGTTCACCTCTTTCCTCACTTTCCTTTTGAGCTTCTCTATCAAAAATGAAAACATTCATTTTATTATTATAATAAATATCTTTTGCCATCATATTATCCAGATTGACGTGTTCATCTTGTTCATCAAAATTAAAAACCCAGATAATGAATTTCTTATTTAGCCGATAGAACAAATCCCTTTCTGCAATTACACTGATAAAGGTTGTGCTTAATTGCAATTCAAATACAATTTCTTGTCCCCTAAAACTAGCTAAAATATCAGGACGTTTCCAATTTAGTATAGGGTGATTTCCTATAATGTTTTTTTCTACTTTTACGTCCGAAACACCAGGAGTCATTTCCAAGAGTTCAGCAATTTTGGTTTTTAATCTTTTGTGACGCTCCCCTTCATTACATCGGGCATATTTTTCTCTATTAATATCCCTTCTTGTTCTTCCTGTCGTTGTTTTATAATCACATTCATCACTATCTTTAAAATGTGAAAAGAAACTAGCTTTACCACGTTCTATCTTCCGACCTGATATTTTAACTGCCTGACGACAATATTTGCATACTAATTTAGGTTTTCTCAAATATATTGATTTTTGCAATTCAGTTCTAACTTTAAAAATCGCGTTCTCCGGTTGAGCAAAAAAATCTCTTGCACTTATTTCTAAACCAGTATCAGTATCAATAACAGTATCTATGGTACGTTTAGTTTTATCAACATAACCTAAATCTGTATTTCCTATTGGTCCTATTGTTATCATAGAACCTTCACCTACTATTATTTTCTGTTCTTCGCTACCTGTTTTTACCTTATTGTCTTTTTCTATCGTAGGCACTGACTTGTTCAATCCAGAAATCTTATTTTGCAATTCGACTTTCTCTTTATTCAAAATGTCAATTATTGCATCTTTAGTACAAATTTCAGCCTTACAATCCTTATACTCTTTATTTATACTGTCATATTGCTCTTTGAGATTTTGATATTGCATCTTCAAGCTGTCTATTTGGTCTTGCATCTGTTCATCAGATATTCTTTCATTATCTTCATCTACAGATTCTAACGCTTGAATATTTGCTTGCAGTTCTTTAATAGTATTATCTTTTTTCCCAATTTCTATTATGTGGTTTTGGCTCTGTAACTCCAAAGATTTAACTTTTTCTTTTGTTAATGTCAATTCCTGTTTTAATGAACTAACACTTTCTTGTAACTGTTGAGATTCATTTATATTACTATTCAACTCATCCAACAAACGTTTTTTTTCATTTTGTAATACAGTATTCTCTTTTATTAGAATGTTATCTTTGTTTTCCAACGTTGCATTTTCCTCCAATAATTGTTTCGTTTTATCTGACAACACTTTATTTTGTAACTGAATGCCTTTGATATCAATCTTAAAAACTCTCTTTAGAAGCCCCATTACAATATTCTTCATATAGTCTGCCATAATCACCCACCTTTTAAATTATACCATTTAAATAATATATCTATTGTTTATAAGACTGATTTAAATAAAAAAATAAAGTACTATACATATCCCTTTCACAATACCCGATAAGCATTTTTTCGCAAATACTTGAAATAACATTGCAAGTTCTTGACCATCAAACACCAGTTTTTTAACTTTCATACGATTAGATTTTACATCTTCCCAGCCCCTAAGAAAACATTTATACAAACAAAAACGTGGAACTACGTACCCACTATCTGTAACTGAAGGTCCTAGGAAAACCTGAAAACATAAATAGATGGACAGCAGTCCCACGCTGAATCAGCGTAGGAAACATACTATGCCATTCTTATGTTTTCTTGAAAATTTCCTAGGTTTTCAGTCACAAGAACAAGCACAACGCTTCTTACAATTTTATCTCTAAAAAACATTGAAGGACATCACCATGTGCTTCATCCGCAAACTTAAACATTTTCTTTCACAAAAAAGAAAATTAGAGTAAGTTTTTAGCTCCTACAAATATTTTCTTGAGACAACCATCATAGCCACCGTCCAATCTATTTATTGATAACTATTAATATACTACTCCAACCACTTATACAGCAACGCCCAATACAAACATTCTTACACAGCATTCAAACTTACCATATTCTATTTTTCTCTTCTTTTCGCAAACGCTTAGACTCCCTCATATCCGCTTTATATTCATAACTCATTTTCAGCTTTCTGAATATCTCCGCTCTGATACGATAACATTCTGCTGTCGGCTTTTCACATATTGCAAAATAATGGTTGGCAACTTTCAAAGCCTCATCATAATCTTTCAGGAAAAACAGTGCTTCCGCCTTATTGATAATAGCATCCGACCATACTCTTTCATTATGCGTTATCAACAACTGATTGTCAGCAACCGCCTCACGGTATTTACCGATATGTGTATAAAGAATGGCACGGTCACGATAAGCGGCATAATATTTTGGATTGAGATTGATAAACGCTGTATATTTTTCTATCAACGCACCTTTAGGATAGGATTTATCGAAAAATAGCCTGTTTAATGCGCAATACTGCTCTCGCATTTCTTCCAATTCCTCTTTTATAACTTTCTTTCTCTCCTCCGGTACCAAGACTTCAATATCAGAAATTTCCTTCGGATAAATAATCAAATCGCGTGGAAGCATTATTTTCTTCAGAAGTTCCACATATATAGAGTTCTTCTTATTCCCTTCTCCTCTATATTCATGTCTATCCAATACGATATAGTAATTCCTGGCAATGAAATCATCCGCTACTTTCAAGAAAGCTTCCTTAATCCGTGAACATTTCTCATTTATCGCATTATCCGTTACATCTACCAAGCGACGGATGGACTCTTTCTGCTTTTCAGCATCCTCTCTATTGGAGAGCACTTTATAAATAGCCAACAGTTCATCATAGTAGGCCGACAGCATTTTAAACTCTACTCCCTCCGGATGGCGCAGATAAAATATATACAGTGTCTTTTGCAAAGGGGTCATCCGCACCTCCTTATCATAATCAAGCAAACGAATCTTGAATTCATCTGTAATCTGAAGCCTACTCAGCTCCGGAATCACTTTTACATTCTTCAACTCATCTAAGGTCTCAGTTCCTAATGTGTGCAACAATAACTCATAATACCCTGCACCTTTCAGAATTTCAATCTCCTTCTTAATGTTTTCTGCAATATTTTTCATAACAATGGGAAATTCATGGTCTGCAAATTCTTGTTGCGGTTCTCCCTCACTCTCATAAAATTCTCCTCCCTGCAAATTCGACACCACAGACATACAAAGACCTCCATGAGGCCTTTGCCGATCCTCTTTTATGAAGGCGCAATAGTCCAAGAAGAAAGTCTCCCAACCATCCTCTGTCATTCCTTGCATTGGATAAAGTGTGAAACGGCTCTCTCGCACTATGTTCCACATGCCGGGTGTAGAGTCATACATGAAACAAGCAAAATGAAAGATACCACTTTCCATCTCTGCCCAATCAAGATGCAGTACTTTACAAAGCAATTTTGTATATTCCACTGTGGTCATTGAACCCAGAAAATTCTCAATGTCCCTATTCCTCTCTTCTGTCAAATTAGCCAAACTATTCAAAGAAGTATCAGGTTTCCACTGAGGCAAATAAATAAAACGAAAACCGTTTTGACGAAAAATGGCTTTTATTTCATCCAAATTCTCCCGGATACATTGGTTCAAACTATCGTCATAACGATTTTCTACATAAATGTAAGTGTCCGCATCAAAATCAAAAGAAACTTTCCCAGGATAATGAAACTTCTTGAACTTATTCCATTTCCGCCGATAGTTTTCCTCCCTTTCTTGTTGCTCTCTTAACCATGTATCATCCGTATCATTGTTTCTAAAATTCCTAAAAACAAAGTATACAGAAAGAAGAGGCAACAATGGGAAAAACAACAGACAACAAAATAAAAGAATTAAAGTAATAAACAACATCAAGAAACATGCCAAGCAGATTCCCTTTTCATCTTTTGCATCTTTATATAGCGAGTTCCATTCGTACATTAAAGATTCTACTATATTCTTCAGATACGCCCGACAATCTTCAAAACACAAAACAAATATCATGAGGAGTGTCCATGCACCTATTATCAACTGTATCATACCCATTTCTACCTATACTATTAATCAAAGAACTACCACATATCTTCATTGTACTACCTTACAAGCTGTATAATGAGGCAGAGTCATATCCTTTACTTATTTTAATGTAGCAAAGGTACTATAATATAACAAATAACAACAAGTTTTGCAAGGCTTGCAAAATCATCATTGATATTCTCCTATTAAACATAAATACAAAAGAGAAAGAGAACGATGAATAGCAATGTTTTGAAAATCACATCTCCGAATTTCATTTTGTAACAACATTTCAAAACCCAAAGACATCCGTTTCAAGCCATCAAGCCGTCACAGTCCATCCCCTCCCAGAACACCTTCTGAAGTGGGGGTAATTCAGTATACGACTGAATAGGATTCAATATACGACTGAATGGCATTCAGTATACGACTGAATAGGGTTCAGTATAGGAGTGAAAATAATCCATCTTCTTTTTCGGTTCGGAAGTGCAGTTTGCAAAGCATGATTCTGTAAACATTTCCCACCCACAAAGCCACGTCCGGAACAGGCGTTGGCAAAAAACAGTTTATGGAAATTGAGAAACACCAAGTGAGATTATGCCTGATTCGCAGACGAAAGTGCAACTAAAATCTTCTTGATTCTTCGAGATTCTTGAAGAATCAAGAAGAAATTCCAGAAAAAACCGTATTTTTGCATAAAGAACTAATTTATAGGAATTATGTTAGAGCATCCACCTATAGCAAATGCACAGGAAAAGTCGGAATCCTTGAAACCGGACTTTTTAGCTGAAGTACAATCCGCCAATGCCGATTATCCGTATTGGGATAAAGTGAAATACATTCGTACAGAAAGCGGACTGAGCGGGAAACAACTGTGGCATGCGCTCAAATACCTCCGGCAACTGAACAGAACCTCCCTGCATTTCGGCAAGTACCGTTTCAGCTTTATGATGACGGATGAGATATTTGAGTTGCTGCACTATTTCGACATGAATATCGGTGGCAGTCTGACAGGTGAGCACTTGATTCCTTCTGAGAACAAGAATGCCTATCTTGTTTCGTCCATCATGGAAGAAGCCATTGCTTCCAGCCAGATGGAGGGGGCTGCTACCACTCGAAAAGTAGCGAAAGACATGCTTCGCAAAAGTGAAAAGCCCAAAGACAAGGGACAACAGATGATTCTGAACAGCTACCAGACAATCTGCCAAATCAAGAGAAATGCGGAAAGTAATTTTTCCGTCCGGCAGCTCCTGGATATTCATCGCTCAATGACCGAGAACACGCTCGACGAAGAAAACGATGCAGGACGAATACGCCAACATGACAACATCCTCATAATGGACGGCATCACCGGTGACGTTGCCCATACGCCTCCGCATCATGAAGAATTGCCGAACTTGCTTGCCGATTTGGAAACGTTTTTCAACAAAGACGGAAAAACATTTATACATCCCATAATCAAAGGCATCATCATCCACTTCATGCTGGCCTATTTTCACCCCTTTGTTGACGGAAACGGACGAACCGCCCGCTCACTGTTCTACTGGTATATGCTCAAAAAGGGATATTGGCTGGTGGAATATATGTCTATTTCACGAACCATATACAAGACCAAAAGGAACTATGCAAAAGCCTACCTCTATACAGAATATGACGACAACGATCTGACTTATTTCATCCTATACAATTTGCGGACGATGAAGAAGGCCTTTGAAGAATTGAAGATATACCTGAAACGCAAATCGGAAGAGAACAGCAGCATTGTCTTGATTGCAAACATCAAGGGAATCAATACGCGTCAAGCACAAATATTAAAAATTATCCACGAGCAGCCTAACACTTGTTTGTCTGTAAAGGAGGTTGAAAATCGTTTTTCCGTTTCCAATTTCACAGCAAGGACAGATTTGGAAGGACTGGTCAGTTTAGGTTATTTATCTGAACTACAAATAAATAAAGTCAAACGGAATTATATAAAATCGGACAAATTTGACAGTTTAATGAAAAACAAGCTGTAATATTCTTCTTGAAACTTCGAGATTCTTGAAGAATCAAGAAGAATCTATCATTCTCAGCAGCTTCCAATCACCCCCTCCAGCGTCTCCCCATCGGCAAACAGCCTGCCATCCGCCTGCATCATCCGCTTCTTCAGGCGGAACTTCTGCCGGGACACGGAAGCGGGAGACACGGCAATGAGCGTGGCAATCTGTGCATTGCTGCATCGAAATCACTTTCCAATTGCGTCATTTCGCGCATCCGATAGATATTGAACTCCGGTCGGAGGGTTTTGCTTTCTTGCATGGCTTCGATGAGAAGTCCGTCATCAAGGGGTGGAAAGCGGACTTTAAAGAGAAAAGCATAGCCTAAAATAAATTTATTAGTAATAATATTATTAGTAATAGATATATTACTTATCTTTGCTCCCGGAATAACATCTGAAGATTATGGAGAAAAAACCTTTTATATTCGGTGTCGCGACATCGGGCGATAATTTCACCGACCGGGAAAAAGAGACCTCACGACTGGTATTGAATTTCCGGCATGGAGTGAATACGGTACTGATTTCGCCTCGTCGTTGGGGGAAAACCTCTTTGGTGCAGAAAGCGTGTCGCTTGGCGCAGTCCGACAAATTGAAAGTCGTTTATATCGATATTTTTTCTTGCCGTAGCGACAGGGATTTCTATGACGCATTTGCTTCCGCCATTCTCAAACAAACCTCTTCAAAGTTGGATGAATGGCTGGAGCATGCCAAATTATTCCTTTCGCGTATCAGCCCTAAAATATCGTTGGGGACCGATCCGATGACGGATTTTTCCATATCGCTTGAAATGAATCCCAAGAGCAACGAGATCGATGAAATCCTGCAACTCCCTGAAAAGATAGCGCAGAAGAAAGGTTGTAATATCGTTGTTTGCATCGACGAGTTCCAGCAAATTGCCGAATTCAAAGATTCCAAAACATTCCAGAAGCGGTTACGCTCGATCTGGCAATTGCAGAAATCGGTGTCTTACTGCTTATTCGGCAGCAAAAAACACTTGATGAACGAACTCTTTGAAAAAAGGAGCCTTCCGTTCTATAAGTTCGGAGACGCTATCTATTTGACAAAAATCGGGACGGCGGATTGGGTGGATTATATTTGTGGGCGTTTCGAGGCTACGGGCAAACAGATTTCAAAAGAGTTAGCCGAGAAGATCTGTCAGAGAGTTGACAATCACTCTTCGTATGTGCAGCAGTTGGCATGGTTGGTATGGATTCATACGGACAAAGTTGCCACGGAACAAGATTTCGAGGAGGCATATCAGGATATCATCGACCAGAATACACCGTTGTTCGAGAAGCAGACCGAGAGCCTTACGACCTATCAAATGAATTTTTTGCGAGCCATTATTGATGGGGTACATAGCGAATTTACCACGCAAGAGGTTTTGCAGAAATATCAACTCGGTTCATCGGCTAATGTCAGCATCGTAAAACGGGCACTGGTCAAGAAAGAGCTTATCGAGATCGAGAAGCGTCAAGCCATTATTCCCGACCCCGTGATGAAGGTGTGGTTAAAAAGAGAATTAGGTGTATAACAATAGTTCGTTAAGTTTTATACACTGCTTTTTGTATAGCAACAAATGTCATATTACCTTTCCTTTTTCATCTAATGCAGCAAAGCTACGATTTTTTTATGAGCAAGAAAAAAGGATATAGGATTTGCTATCATGCAACAAAGTAAATCATTAAAAAGCCTCAGCAGCTTCCAATCACCCCCTCCAGCGTCTCCCCATCGGCAAACAGCCTCCCATCCGCCTGCATCATCCGTTTCTTCAGGCGGAACTTCTGCTGGGACACGGAAGTGGGAGACACGGCAATGAGCGTGGCAATCTGTGCATTGCTGAAGTGCAGGCGGATAAGCATGCAGAGCTGGCTGTCGGCAGGCGTAAGTTGGGGAAAGCGCAAGACAAGGCGTTTGGAAGCACCCTTGTATACTCTGTCAGTAAGCTTCTGCAAGTAGTTCCACTGGCTGTCCGCAAGGAATTTGGGCTGGATGCGCAACTGCTTCACCACTTCGTCTGCGTCTATCACGGCAGAAGCAAGCGCCTGCACCTGCCCGTCGAGCATCCGGACACGCTCGCCCTCTTTCCTCAACAGTTCCAGTTCGCGGGGCACGGGGTTGTCTTCATACTCCTTGAGACGGGCGCGGAGTGACTCGTTTTCCTTATCCAGACGGCTGCCATGTTCCATGAGGTTCGTCAGCGAGCTATGCACTTCTTCGCGCTCTTCGTCGGTCAGCGACATCTCCTTCAGGCATTCTTCCAGTTCCTCGCGCTCGCGTTCATTGTTGCGCAAGCGCTGTTCGTTTTCACTCAGGGTGACTAGATAGTTACGGTGACTACGTTCTTTCTTGAAACGGATAAGGCTGAACAGCATAGCACCGGAAATGCTGAACATAATCACAGAAAACACTCCCCAGAAAAAACGTTCGTAACCACTGACCGGCTTCAGCCGCACATGCCTGCCATCAGAAAGCTCCTTTATCTGATTATACTCACGGTGCAAACCGGAAATCAGGCGGACGGCCCGGGCACTGTCGACAGCACCGCATTGCACCAACGAGTCAGCATGAGAAAGGGACTGTTCGTAGTTCATCAAAGTTCTATCGGCAGGTTTCGAGCAGGCTGTCAGCCCCAGAAGGAGAATCAGCAGGAGAAAAAGGGAGGTATGTTTCATCTTGAAATTTTGTGTTTATAATGAGTAAGGTGTAAAATCGGTAAGGAACGAGCTTACTTCAACAGTTTTCATAATCAATGCATATTAATCGTTACAGAAACAAAGGTAACACTTTCTTCCCACAATAAATAAAGAGGTACAAAGTTTTTCATTACTTTGTACCTCCTCTTTTTCTTCGACTTGCATCATTTATAGCCGTGAGTCAGCAAAAATCGTATAGCTTAGAACTCGCTCGTAAAGTGGAACTTGATATGCTTGAAGTCCATCTGCGCCATCTGCAACACATATCCGCTGTCCGCCAGGAACACATCCCTACCCTCGCGGTCTTTCGCCATATACTGGTATTTGCGCTTCTTGAAGGCTTCCAGTTCAGCCGCATCATCGCTCTCAATCCAGCAGGCTTTATACAGACTGAGCGGTTCCCAACGGCACTTCGCACTGTATTCGTTCTCCAGACGATACTGGATGACCTCGAACTGCAACTGCCCCACCGTACCGATAATCTTACGCCCGTTGAACTGGTTGACGAACAACTGCGCCACACCTTCGTCCATCAACTGGTCGACACCCTTGGCAAGCTGTTTCTGCTTCATCGGGTCGGCATTCTCAATGTACTTGAACATCTCCGGAGAGAAACTCGGAAGCCCCTTGAAGTGAAGCGCCTCGCCTTCGGTCAGCGTATCGCCAATCTTGAACGTACCGTTATCCGGCAGGCCGATAATATCTCCCGCCCAAGCCTCATCGACAGTTGTCTTGCGCTGCGCCATGAACTGCGTAGGCGACGAGAAACGCATCGTCTTGCCATGACGTACATGCAAGTACGGGGCATTGCGTACAAACTTCCCGGAGCAGATTTTGCAGAAAGCGATACATGAACGGTGATTCGGGTCGATATTGGCGGTTATCTTAAAGATGAATCCGGTAAATTTAGGTTCTTCCGGCTCCACCTCACGTTCTTCCGCCTTCACGGGACGGGGACTGGGAGCAATCTCCACAAAGCAATCCAACAGTTCCTGCACACCGAAATTATTCAGTGCCGAACCGAAGAATACGGGAGCAAGCTCACCCTTCAGATATTCCTCCTTATCGAATTCGGGATAAACACCGTCTATCAGTTCCAGTTCGCCACGCAGCTTGTCGGCCAGTTGGGCGCCAATCCGGTTGTCCAGCTCCTCGGTATGGATGTCCACTTCCACCTTCTCCGTCACTACCTGCTTGCTGGGCTGGTAGAGGTTGAGGTTATGCTCGTAGATATTGTAGACACCCTTGAAACGGACACCGCTCTCGATAGGCCACGTCAAGGGACGCACGTGGATGTGCAGTTCCTCCTCCAGCTCGTCCAGCAGGTCGAACGGGTCTTTGGCTTCACGGTCCATCTTGTTGATGAAGATAATCACCGGCGTATTACGCATACGGCAGACCTCCATCAGCTTGCGTGTCTGCGTTTCCACACCTTTCGCACCGTCCACCACGATGATAACGCTATCCACGGCCGTCAGTGTGCGGTAGGTATCTTCAGCAAAGTCCTGGTGACCCGGAGTATCAAGGATGTTGACCTTGTAGTCATGGTAGTCGAACTCCATTACAGAAGTGGTAACGGAAATACCACGCTGTTTTTCAATATCCATCCAGTCCGACGTTGCCGTCTTCTTTATCTTATTGCTCTTTACGGCACCCGCCACCTGGATTTGTCCACCAAAAAGCAACAGCTTCTCGGTCAATGATGTCTTACCGGCATCCGGATGCGCAATAATCGCAAACGTTCTCCGTCTCTCTATTTCGTTGTTATTGGCCATATATCAATTAGTCAGTAATAATCACTCTTCCAAATTCTTCATGCAGACGGCAAGGCTCGCCTCCCAATGGGGTATATCGATGCCGAATGTCTTCTTTATCTTTGTCTTGTCCAACACAGAATAATGCGGACGCGGTGCCTTGGCAGGGAATTCGTCCGTATGCAGCGGACTTACCTTGCAGCTCTTGATACCTGCCAGACGATGGATAGCCAACGTAAAATCATACCACGAGCAGACTCCCTCGTTGCTGAAGTGATAGATGCCGGGCACGATTCCCTGGCTGATAGCCGCAAAGATGGCGCGTGCCAAATCATTGGCGTATGTCGGCGTACCTATCTGGTCGAATACAACTCCCAGTGTCTCGCGCTCGCGTCCCAAACGGAGCATCGTCTTCACAAAATTATTTCCATAAATGGAATAGAGCCACGCCGTACGGATGATCATGGCACGGCTGCAATACTTCATCACCGCCTGCTCACCCGCCAGTTTGGTAAAACCATATACTGAATTGGGACAAGTAGCCGCCTCTTCCGTATAGGGGGTGTGTCCGGTTCCGTCAAAAACATAGTCGGTAGACACTTGTATCAATGCAGCACCGCAAGCTTCGGCAGCGGCAGCCAGATAGCCCGGAGCGACATGGTTCAGCTTGTCGCAAAGCTCCTGATTGTCTTCCGCCTTGTCTACAGCCGTATAAGCGGCGCAATTCACGATTACATCTATCCGGTTGTCCTTCACAAACCCATGCACAGATTGTTCGTCGCAAATGTCCAATTCCTGCACGTCAGTGAAAAAATAAGCATGTTGTCCGTTTTCTTTCGACAACACTCGCATTTCATTGCCAAGTTGACCGTTGGCACCGGTTATCAGAATATTCATTTAATAAAGTTACACTTATATATAGAATGTTACGATGAACAATATTTTCCTCCATAATTATCAATTATCCATCAACTCCAATTCTCCCCGCTTCTCCTTGTCATAATAGTTGGCAAGCAACGAGACGAAACCGCTGATGGCCTCCATAGCCTTTGCCGTGCCCTGACTGATTTCCTTCTTCTGCAAGCGCAACAGCAGCACTCCATAAAGTGCCTCGAAACAAGTGTCTACCTCAGGCTCCTCTTTCCGGCCGCTCTTCTGGCGCAGCTCCACGATAAAAGGCAGTGCCTTGAAATAAGCCGCATTATAGAACGGATATTTCGTAGAAGCCAGCAATTCGCCATGCAGCTCCGTCAGGTTCAGAATGACATTCCGGTTGATTTGCAGATGTCCTTTTTCCGTTACGCCTTCCGCACGCATCATATCTGCCAGATTTCCATACCATTCTTCCAGCGCAGGCCGTTCCTCCTCCGGATAGCGCAAGATGATGTTCTGGCGTATCCGGTCTATGTCACAGCCGTTGGCACGGAGCAAATCCTCCACCTGCCACATATATATAAGGTATTCGGCTATATTCTTCTCTTTCAGTTGTTGCGCAATCTTCACGATAAAATGTATGAATTATGAATTTTCACCTTTCCATTCAATACAGCGATTCACCCATCAGCGTAAACACCAATCCCACCACAGACACCACAATGACAATGCTCCCGATAATACGGTTCAGCATCCAGATGCCACGCAAGTTGAATTGTGTACGGACTTTATTGACAAAAAAGGTAATGCCAAACCACCATGCCAAAGCGCCCAATGCGATGGCCAAGTATCCGGTAACGGCCTCGAATACCAGCACTCCCTCACTTACAAAAGCGAAGCGGGCGAAAAGGCCTACAAAAAGGAATATAATCAGAGGATTGGAAAGCGTGACGGCAAACGCCGTTATGAAGTTATGAAAATAGGAACCCTTGTTGATGGATACCGGACGGATGGACTGTACTGGATTGCTGCGGAACGTATAAACGCCAAACGCCAACAGAAGAATGCTTCCGAAAAGTTGCAGGTAAAAGATGTTCTTGTTGACATAATCAAAAACGAAACTCATCCCGTAGCCCGTCAGCAAAGCATATGCAATATCGCTTAGCGAAGCTCCTATCCCCGTTACGAAACCATACCACCGTCCTTTATTCAAAGTACGCTGAATACACAATACTCCTACAGGACCCAATGGCGCGGACACAATGACGCCGATAATGAACCCCTTCCACAATATGTCAAATATGGTCTCTATCTGAATCATGGCTGCAAATATCGGACTTTTTTATGAGACGAACGAATAGTGTTAACGTTTTTTCGACGGAAAAGGATTTTAAGAAGTAAAGATTATCCATTTTACATATTATTCCGTATATTTACCTCCGAACTTAACAATACCCCCTTATGAAACGAATAAAAAAAACTCTAACACTCGTTTCCATGGCCGTCTTACTACTGACGGCATGCGAAGCCCCCAAGGAACTCGGTGTGGTTCCATATCCGCAGTATGCCCAAACAACGTCAAAAACAGTCGAACTGCCATCTACGGTAACCTTCTCGACCAATCTGGCGAAATCCGACATGAATGACCTGCTGGCCTATCTGCCGGACTTTGCCATCCCCATGAAGCTTGTCGACAAGAACCCTTTTGTAACGATAGAAATAACGGACGCAACGGATAATCCAATCGCTGCCGAAGGCTACAACCTGACAGTCAGCAAACAAGGTGTAAACATTCAGGCCTCCTCCGCAGCAGGTGCCTTCTATGGACTGCAAACCCTGGCACAACTTGCCCGTAACGGGAAGGAACTGCCAGTCACGACCATCAAGGACGAACCCAGATTCCCCTATCGTGGGCTGCACCTGGATGTTTCAAGACACTTCTTTAACACGGACTATGTCAAGAAACAAATAGACCTGGTAGCCACCTACAAAATCAACCGCCTGCATTGGCATCTGACCGACGGTGCCGGATGGCGGCTGGAGATTCCGGGCTATCCCCGCCTGACAGAATTCGCAGCCTGGAGAAAAGCCGCCAATCTGCAGGATTGGGGGAAATATGACCACCACTTCTGCGAGAAGGATGAAGAAGGAGCCTATGGAGGCTACTATACGGAAGCGGATGTACGTGAGGTTCTGGAATATGCCCGCTTGAGGCATGTCACCGTTATCCCCGAAATAGAAATGCCAGGACACTCGGGAGAAGTACTGGCAGCCTATCCACAGCTGTCCTGTACCGGCAAGCCTTATACATCCGGTGAAGTCTGTATCGGAAACGAAGAGACCTTCAAGTTCTTCGAAGATGTGCTGGATGAAGTGATACGGCTGTTCCCCTCCCGGTATATCCATATTGGAGGTGATGAAGCCAGCAGACGCCACTGGAAGGCATGCCCCAAATGCCAGAAGCGCATGAAGGAAGAAGGGCTCAAAGATGAAAGTGAGCTGCAAAGCTATATGATAGTCCGCATAGAGAAGTACCTCAACGACAAAGGGCGTGAAATCATCGGCTGGGACGAGATACTGGATGGAGGCCTGGCCCCCAACGCAACCGTCATGTCGTGGCGGGGTACGGAGGGTGGCATTGCCGCCGCCCGCATGGGGCATTACGCCATCATGACACCGGAGAGCCACTGCTATCTGGACCACTACCAGGATGACCCTGAGACACAGCCGCTGGCGTTTGGCGCCTGCATCCCCATCGGACAGACCTACTCCTACGACCCGGCTCCCGATTCATTGGGAAGTGATATCTGCAAATACATATTAGGCGTGCAAGGCAATGTATGGGCTGAATATCTGCCCACTTACGAACATGCCGAATATATGATATACCCACGCATCATCGCTCTGGCAGAAGTAGGCTGGACTCCCATGGAGAACAAGCATCCGGAGAGTTTCAAGAGACGTATCAACAACGAAATACGATACATCCGGACGAAAGGGTACAACCCGTTCACCTTGTCGGAACAAGTGCAGACCAGCCAGACCGTTGACTATGCCAAGAAAAAAATCATGCTGTCCCTCACCTCCGAAAAACATCCGATTGACATCCGCTACACAACGGACGGCTCCGAACCGACTGTATCTTCCAAGTTATACAAGAAACCGTTTGCCGTAAAAGACTCCATATTGCTGACCGCACGCCTTTTCGACGGAGAAAAGCCTATCGGAAAAAGCCTTCACCTGCGTACCGACTACCATAAGGGCATAGGCAAAAAGATAATCTATGCACCGGGCGGCGGATACTATCAGCATAAAGAAGTATACAAAGGCGGCGGTGACGCCGGTCTCCTCGACGGACTTCGCGGCGGCAAAAGCTACATGGACGGACGATGGCAGGGCTTCTGCCCCAATGATTTGGATGTCATTATCGACCTGGGCGAAGTGACCGCCATACATCGGGTCATGGCCAACTTCATGCAAATCCGTACCCCACAAGTATTTCTCCCTGCCAAAGTGGAAGTATGGGCATCTGTTGACGGCAAGAACTTCACCCTGCTGGACAGTGATATCTGCAGCGAGGAAGAGGCCGGAAAGGACGTGATATTCCGTGATTTCGGCTGGATTGGCACCCCCACTGAGGCACGATATGTACGCTTCCATGCCATACAAGGGAAGAAGCAATTCTTATTTACGGATGAAATCGTCATACAATAACACACATCCGGTTTTTATGAAACAGAACAAAAAACGCATACGAGTAAAATTGCATGCGTTTTTTGTTTTCCTTTTTTTCTCCTCCCCACCGATTTTACGTATCTTTGCCCCCAAGAAGAAAAGATGAAGATACTCAAAGAAGTAACTTCAATCGTAAAATCGTAAAATCGTAAAATCGTAAATATAACTATGATTCTTTTTTTCAGAACCCCATCCAAGAGTGTGATTGCCGTAGAATGTAATCATGAACTCCCCCAGGCAGACAGCGACAAACTCTGCTGGCTTTTTGGAGAAGCCACCCCCGAAAGTGAAGACAACCTGAAAGGACATTTCGTCGGCCCGCGCCGTGAGATGATTACTCCTTGGAGTACAAACGCCGTAGAAATCACCCAGAATATGGGGCTGGACGGCATCATACGCATCGAGGAGTACTTCCCCGTAGAAGATGAGAACGCAGACCACGACCCGATGCTGCAACGTATGTACAAGGGGCTGGACCAGAATGTATTTACAACCAACCGGCAGCCGGAACCGATTGTACACATCGAAGACCTGGAGGCATACAATGAAAAGGAAGGTCTGGCACTCTCCAAAGAAGAAATGGACTACCTCAAGAAAGTAGAGAAAGACCTCGGACGCCCTTTGACAGACTCCGAAGTATTCGGTTTCGCGCAAATCAACTCCGAGCACTGCCGTCACAAAATCTTCGGCGGGACATTCATCATCGATGGAGTGGAACAGGAATCTTCACTCTTCCAGATGATAAAGAAAACCACACAAGAGAATCCCAACAAAATTATCTCTGCCTACAAAGACAATGTAGCCTTTGCCGAAGGTCCGGTTATCGAACAGTTTGCCCCCGCAGACCACTCCAAGCCCGACTATTTCCAAGTAAAAGACATCAAGAGTGTCATCTCCCTGAAAGCGGAAACACATAACTTTCCCACTACCGTAGAACCGTTCAACGGTGCATCTACCGGTACGGGCGGTGAAATCCGCGACCGTATGGGCGGCGGTAAGGGCTCTTGGCCGATTGCCGGAACAGCCGTCTATATGACCTCCTACCCCCGTACGGAAGAAGGACGTCCTTGGGAAGAGATTCTGCCGGTACGCAAATGGCTGTATCAGACTCCCGAACAAATACTGATCAAGGCCTCCAATGGTGCCAGTGATTTCGGAAACAAATTCGGTCAACCGCTAATCTGCGGTTCCGTGCTCACTTTCGAACATAAGGAAAATGATGAAGTCTATGGTTACGACAAAGTGATTATGCTTGCTGGAGGCGTAGGCTACGGTACCCAGCGTGACTGTTTGAAAGGTACACCGGAAGCCGGAAACAAAGTGGTTGTTATCGGTGGAGACAATTACCGCATCGGTCTGGGCGGCGGCTCCGTATCTTCCGTAGATACCGGACGCTACAGCAGTGGCATCGAGCTGAATGCCGTGCAACGCGCCAACGCCGAAATGCAAAAACGTGCCTACAACGTGGTACGCGCACTTTGTGAGGAAGAGACCAATCCGGTTGTCTCCATCCACGACCACGGCTCTGCCGGACATGTTAACTGTCTGTCTGAATTGGTAGAGGAATGCGGCGGCCTGATTGACATGAGCAAGTTACCCATCGGTGACACCACGCTGTCTGCCAAGGAAATCATAGCCAACGAAAGCCAGGAACGCATGGGCTTGCTGATTCAGGAAGAGGCCATCGAACATGTACGCAAGGTAGCCGAACGTGAGCGTGCCCCGATGTACGTAGTCGGTGAAACGACCGGCGACCATCGCTTTGCCTTCCAGCAAGCTGACGGTGTACGTCCGTTCGACCTCGCCGTAGAACAGATGTTCGGCTCTTCCCCCAAGACCTATATGGTGGACAAGACCGTAGAACGTCACTACGAAATGCCCCAATACGAAGTTTCCCAACTACACGAATACCTCACCAATGTGCTCCAACTGGAAGCTGTGGCTTGTAAAGACTGGTTAACAAACAAGGTGGACCGTTCTGTAACAGGCAAAATTGCTCGCCAACAGTGCCAGGGTGAATTGCAGTTGCCTCTGAGCGATTGTGGTGTGGTAGCTTTGGACTATCGCGGCGAAAAGGGTATC
Source organism: Bacteroides sp. AF20-13LB (assembly GCF_003603065.1). Lineage (NCBI taxonomy): Bacteria > Pseudomonadati > Bacteroidota > Bacteroidia > Bacteroidales > Bacteroidaceae > Bacteroides > Bacteroides sp. AF20-13LB. The sequence goes on along the minus strand of NZ_QTMH01000005.1, from coordinate 203,083 downwards.
GCAACCTCTCTGGGCCATGCTCCCCAGGCGGCACTTGCCGACCCGGCAGCCGGCTCCGTTCTTTCCGTCAGCGAAGCATTGACCAACTTGGTTTGGGCACCGCTTGCCGAAGGTCTGGACAGCGTTTCCCTTTCTGCCAACTGGATGTGGCCTTGCCGTTCGCAAGAAGGTGAAGATGCCCGTCTGTACACGGCAGTAAAGGCCTTGAGTGACTTCTGCTGTTCCCTGCAAATCAATGTACCGACCGGTAAAGACTCTCTTTCCATGACACAGAAATACCCCGACGGCAGCAAAGTAATTTCTCCGGGCACGGTAATTGTTTCTGCCGGTGGAGAAGTTTCCGACGTCAAGAAAGTCGTATCTCCGGTGCTGGTTAACAATGAAAAGACTACCATTTATCATATAGACTTCAGTTTCGACAACCTGAAACTCGGCGGTTCCGCCTTTGCTCAAACCCTGGGCAAGGTAGGTGACGAAGTTCCCAGCGTGCAGGATGCCGAATACTTCCGCGATGCTTTCCTTGCCGTGCAGGAACTGGTCAACAAGGGACTGATTCTTGCCGGACATGATATTTCCGCCGGTGGTCTTATCACTACACTGCTTGAAATGTGCTTTGCCAATGTGGAAGGCGGTATGGAAATCAACCTGGATAAAATCAAGGAGCAAGACCTTATCAAGATTCTGTTTGCAGAGAACCCGGGTATCGTTATCCAGGTGAGCGACAAGCACAAGGAAGCTGTAAAGCAAATACTGGAAGATGCAGGCGTAGGTTACGTGAAGCTCGGCAAACCGACAGACGAACGCCATATTCTTGTATCAAAAGGCGATGTTACTTATCAGTTTGGCATCGACTATATGCGTGATGTATGGTACTCTACTTCTTATCTCCTTGACCGTAAGCAGTCCATGAACGGCTGCGCCAAGAAGCGTTTCGAAAACTACAAGATGCAACCGGTGGAATTCGCCTTCATGCCGGACTTCAAAGGCAAGTTCTCACAATACGGCATTAATCCGGACCGCCGTACACCGTCAGGTATACGCGCCGCCATCATCCGTGAAAAAGGAACCAACGGCGAACGCGAAATGGCCTACTCACTCTATCTGGCAGGCTTCGATGTGAAGGATGTTACAATGACCGACCTTATCAGCGGCCGCGAGACGCTGGAAGATGTAAACATGATTGTTTACTGCGGTGGTTTCTCCAACTCCGACGTTCTTGGTTCTGCTAAGGGTTGGGCAGGTGCTTTCCTCTTCAATCCGAAAGCAAAAGAAGCGCTCGACAAATATTATGCACGCGAGGATACGCTTTCACTGGGTGTCTGCAACGGCTGCCAGCTCATGATGGAACTTAATCTTATCAATCCCGAGCACAAGAAAAACGGCAAGATGCTTCATAATGACTCACACAAGTTTGAATCCAGATTCCTCGGTGTTACCGTCCCCACCAACCGCAGCGTAATGCTCGGCTCACTGAGTGGCAGCAAACTGGGTATCTGGGTAGCTCACGGTGAAGGAAAATTCTCCTTGCCATACGACGAGGACAAATACAACGTCGTGCTGAAATACTCATACGACGAATATCCTTCCAACCCCAACGGCTCAGATTATTCCATAGCCGGATTGGCAAGTGCCGACGGACGTCATCTGGCCATGATGCCTCACTTGGAACGTGCCATCTTCCCCTGGCAGAACGGTTGCTACCCCGCAGACCGCGTAAACAGCGACCAAATCACTCCTTGGGTAGAAGCATTTGTCAATGCACGCAAGTGGGTGGAAGCCAATAAAAAATGAGCTGAACTTCCTTTTTTATAGAAATGTAACAAGCGCGGGTTATGAATAATCTCGCGCTTGTTACATTTCTATTCTTCGCTTTCTTTTTGTTTTTCTCAAACAAAAGCATTATTTTTGTGTTTATTTTCAACTCTCCCTCAGTACAACATTCAAAAAACCGTTCGACAATTATGAAAAAGTACTTCTTTTTCTACATACTACTATTATTGCCAATTATAGGCATTGCACAAACATACAAATACATCGGTGTGGAAGACGGTTTGAGCAACAGACGGGTATATGCAATTCAAAAGGGACCTAAAGGTTACATGTGGTTTCTTACCCACGACGGCATCGACCGATACAACGGAAAGGACTTCAAGCCGTACAAATTGATGGATGGAGATGAAGAAGTGAATTCCATGATGAACCTGAATTGGCTCTATGTTGACCCCAAAGGCACCATATGGGAAATAGGCAAAAAAGGACGTGTGTTCCGCTATGATACAAAACACGATCGCTTTGTCCTGGTATACAAGCTACCCGAAAGCGAAGTGAAAGGACGTCCAACCCCTATCAGTTACGGTTTTGTGGATGCCAACAGCGTAATATGGCTTTGCAATGAAGATGCCCTATATCTGTACGACAGCAATACCCAGAAGGTAACATTCATTCAAAACGAAATAGGAGAACGAATTACGGATATCGCACAGATTGATTCGACCCACTTCTTCATCGGAACCGACATCGGCATACACTATGCTGAACTGGCCAATAACATCCTCACCCTCAGCCCCTGCAACCAGTTGGATACCTTGAAGATACAAATCAACGAACTATACTATCACAAACCATCCCACAAGGTTTTTATCGGTACTTTCCAGCGGGGAATATTCTCCTATGACCTAAACAAGCACAAGGTCATGCATATACCATCCGGACTGATGGACATCAGCATCAACTGTATCCGTGCCTTCAATGACAATGAGATTCTCATCGCAACGGACGGAGCCGGTGTCTACAAGATGAATACCGATACCTATGCATCCGAACCGTATATCGTTGCCGACTACAATCGGTACAACTCAATGAACGGAAATACTATCAATGACATTTACATCGACAGCGAGCAGCGTATCTGGATGGCCAATTATCCCATCGGCATAACTGTACGCAACAACCGATATACCGATTACCAATGGATAAAACACTCTATCGGCAATAAACAATCACTCATCAATGACCAGGTAAACGCCATCATCGAGGACCATGACGGAGATTTATGGTTTGCCACGAACAACGGAATCAGCCTCTATTACAGCAAGACGAAACAATGGCATTCTTTTCTCAGCACCTTCGACTCCGAAAGCCATAGCAAAAATCACACCTTCATCTCACTATGCGAGGTGGAGCCCGGCATCATCTGGGCCGGAGGGTATAGTTCCGGCATCTACCAGATAAACAAGAAGCAACTGTCCATAGACTTCTTTACCCCATCCTTATTCAGCAATCTGAATATCCGGCCAGACAAGTATATTCGTTCCATTATGAAAGATTCTTCAGGAAACATCTGGTCCGGAGGGTATTATAACTTAAAAGAAATAGATTATTCCAGAAAAAACATACGGCACTTCCCGGGCTTGAATGGTATCACCGCTATCATAGAGAAGGACTCCACACATATGTGGATAGGCACTGCCACCGGCTTGTACCTATTGGAAAAAGTGACCGGTAAGTATAGCTATATCCAGATGCCGGTAGAATCCTATTACATCTATTCTCTATACCAAGCTTCCGACGGAATGCTGTATATCGGTACCAACAATGCCGGTTTACTGGTATATGATACGACCAAAAACACATTCAGACATTATCATAGAGACAACTGCGCTTTGATTTCCAATAATATCTATACACTATTGTCCGATGGTAAAGGAAATATCTTCCTGAGTACAGAACACGGTCTGTCCACCTTCTATCCTGCCGAAGAGACATTCCATAACTGGACCAAAGAACAAGGACTGAAGTCTGACCATTTCAACGCAGCCTCAGGCACCTTGAGGAAAAACGGCAATTTCATTTTCGGCAGTACGGATGGAGCCATAGAGTTCGACAAGGACATGGTCCTGCCTCGCGACTATAAGTTCAAAATGGTATTCAATGACCTGCGGGTATTCTATCAGACCGTTTATCCCAAGGATGAAGGTTCTCCACTTATTCTGGATATTGACGAGACAAAAACCTTGCGTTTGAAGTACAACCAGAACATCTTCTCATTGCAGGTCTCAGACATCAACTATGACTATCCTTCCCTAATTCTGTACTCCTGGAAACTGGAAGGCTTCTATGAGGGTTGGAGCCGTCCGGGAGAGGAAAACGTCATCCGTTTTACCAACCTGAGTCCGGGCAACTATACCCTCCGCGTACGTGCCATCTCCAACGAAGACCGTCGTATTGTCCTGGAGGAACGCAGTATGGACATCATTATCGAGCAACCCCTCTGGCTCAGTTTCTGGGCGCTGATACTCTATGCAGTAATTATCATATCCATTGCAAGCATCACTCTGCGAATAATAGTCTTGAGAAAACAGCGGAAAGAATCCGATGAGAAAATACGCTTCTTCGTCAATACGGCGCATGATATACGTACTCCACTGACGCTCATCAAAGCACCCTTGGAAGAAATCACCGAACGCGAGCAACTGACTTCCAGCGGACAGAGCAACATCAATACAGCCCTGCGAAACGTAAATGCCTTGTTGCGCCTGACCACCAACCTTATTAATTTCGAGCGCGCAGACACCTATTCCGGAAGTCTATACGTATCCGAATACGAACTGAGCACATATATGGAAGAGACGATCGATGCTTTCCGTTCATACGCAAACATAAAACACATCAACCTGACCTACGAAAGCAGCTTCCGTTATCTGAACGTATGGTTAGATAAGGACAAGATGGATTCCATTTTGAAAAATATCATATCCAACGCACTGAAATATACACCAGACGGCGGCAATGTACATGTCTTTACTTCCGAGACAGAAGATACCTGGAGTATTGAGGTGAAAGATACCGGTATCGGAATTCCGGCTTCAGAACAGAAAAAGCTGTTCAAGATGCATTTCCGTGGCAGTAATGCTATCAATTCCAAAGTTACCGGCAGCGGCATCGGACTACTTCTGGTAGGGAAACTTGTACACTTACATAAAGGAAAGCTCAACTTCAGCAGCATGGAAGGGAAAGGCTCTTGCATCAAAATCACGTTCCCCAAAGGGAACAAGCATTTCCGCAAGGCAATCCAACGCCCTCAGCCCCAAAACGAACGTATTGTTTATTCGGCTTCCGGAGTGCCTATCAATGCCTCCGCCACATCGTCCCCTGCTTCCAGCGACATCTACGACAAGACGCAGCAACAGTCGCAAAACAACAGTAGCCACCAGAAAATTCTTATTGTAGAGGACAATGACGAACTAAGGGAATATCTGCGCAGAACATTGTCTGAACAGTACAACATACAAGTATGCTCCAACGGAAAAGAGGCACTGACCATTGTCAAGGAGTATATGCCCAACCTCGTCATTTCAGACATCATGATGCCGGAAATGAGAGGAGACGAATTGTGTCATATCCTGAAGAACGACATCGAGACATCACATATCCCCATCATCCTGCTCACAGCACTGAATACCGACAAGAATATCATCGAGGGACTGCAAAGCGGAGCGGATGAATATATTGTGAAACCCTTCAATATCGGTATATTGCGAGCAAACATTGCCAACCTGCTGACTAACCGGGCACTGTTGCGCCACAAATATACCAGCCTGGACCTGAACGACGAGAAGAACAATACGGATTGCATCAACTGCTCCAACGACTTGGACTGGAAATTCATTGCAACCGTCAAAAAGAGCGTCGAAGACAATATGGACAACCCAAGCTTCAACGTCGACGTGCTCTGCAACCTGCTGAATATGAGCAGGACCAGCTTCTACAATAAGATAAAGGCACTGACCGACCAAGCTCCGGCTGACTACATCCGGCTGATTCGACTGAAACATGCTGCCCAACTTCTGAAAGAACAAAAGCATACCATCACCGAGATTTCAGAGCTGACCGGTTTCAGTGATGCGAAATATTTCCGTGAAGTATTCAAGAAACATTTCAATATGAGCCCAAGCCAGTATGCCAAGAGAGGGAAGGAAGGGAAAGATGATAAAGAAATAAAGTAAATTACAACATTTTGAATATGAATATATATCTTGAAGCATTCTCCATTTTCTTTAAGATAGGAGCCTTTACCATCGGCGGCGGTTATGCTATGGTACCGCTGATAGAAAACGAAATCGTAACCAAACGAAACTGGATAGCCAAAGAAGATTTCATTGACCTGCTTGCTATATCACAGTCCGCTCCGGGCATCCTTGCCGTCAATATATCCATTTTTATAGGGTACCGGCTACGGGGAATACGAGGGAGCATAATCACTGCATTGGGAACCATACTTCCTTCGTTTCTCATCATCCTCGCCATAGCGTTGTTCTTTCACAACTTCAAGGACAACACCATTGTGGAACGTATATTCAAAGGTATTCGCCCGGCAGTGGTTGCATTGATTGCAGCCCCTACATTCAGCATGGCTAAATCGGCCCGGATAAACCGATACAACATATGGATACCGGTGGTTTCAGCACTGCTCATCTGGCTGTTGGGCTTCTCTCCCATCTGGATTATCATTGCGGCAGGTGTAGGAGGATACTTCTTCGGACGTTTTCAACGTCCGAAGAAGTAAAAATTAAAGAATTAAAAATTAAAAAGGATAGCAACATTAATCACTAACCATTTATCATTAATTACTAATCATGGTTTTCTTACAGTTATTCTATACATTCTTTAAGATTGGGCTTTTCGGCTTTGGTGGCGGATATGCCATGTTGTCTATGATACAAGGTGAAGTAGTTACCCGTTACGGTTGGCTTACAGCGCAGGAATTTACTGATATTGTGGCAATCAGCCAGATGACACCCGGTCCGATAGGAATCAATTCGGCAACTTATGTGGGTTATACTACGATAGCTGATTGCTACGGTACAAGCTATGGTATTTTAGGTTCTATTATTGCTACGTTTGCCGTGGTGCTTCCTTCTTTCCTACTGATGCTGACCATCAGCAAATTCTTTCTGAAATACCAGAAACATCCTTCCGTGGAAGCGGTATTCAGTGGGCTCCGCCCGGCAGTAGTCGGTCTGCTGGCCTCAGCCGCGCTGGTATTGATGAATTCGGAAAACTTCAGTTCTCCCAAAGAAGACATATATTCCTTCGTCATCAGCTGCCTCATCTTCCTCGTGACATTTATAGGCACAAAGAAATATAAACTGAACCCGATAGGAATGATTGTAGCTTGTGGAATAGCAGGATTGATACTTTATTAGGGATTAAGGATTAAACGTTAATGATTAATCCCTAATCCTTAATCCCTAATTTTTAAAGTTTAATCTTCTTTCCAACGGATTTCGACTCATTATGCAGACGGTCCAAGGCTGTCACCACATAGCGGTACTTTGTCTTTCCGTCTTCATAAGGAAGTTTATAGAAATTATCGCGCGTGATGGCTACAATATGGGAAGGGTCATCTATATTCACTTTCTCTTTGTCATTAAAGCGATAGACCACATATTGGACGGCACGGTTCATTTCCTCTTTATACTTGGGAGCTGTCCAGAAAAGAATATATCCGTCTTCCGTCCACACCGGTTTCATCTTACGTACCTTTGCCGGGGCTTCGTTATCCATGAAATCGAAAACGGGAGGCAGCGCCGGATACTTATGATATTCGGCAATCAGGGCATCGCGATACTTGCCTGCATTCTCTACAACCGCACTGGCAGGCCACTGGCAACTGCCACCGATGGTCTGATAGGCCCGTTGCAAGGCCATTTTGCGAGGAAGCTGATTTATCGACGGGTTCTTGGGGTCGGCATTCTGCACGGTGTTCATCACGGACTGGCCAATAAACAAGGGGCGGTTTTCCGTATTCCTGGCCCACCACTTCACCAGTGTCTCATAGTCGGCAACCGGATGTCCTATATGCCAATAAATCTGCGGAATATTATAGTCTATCCAACCTTCACGGGCCCACAGCAACACGTCCGCATAAAGGTCATCGTAGTTTTGCAGGCCTTTGGTCTTACTGCCAAGCGGGTCACTGCTTTCATTCCGGTAAATGCCAAACGGAGAAACCCCGAACTTCACCCACGGCTTGATTTCACGAATTGTTTCATGCAGTTTCTTAATCAGCACATTCACGTTGCTCCGGCGCCAGTCTCCTTTATTGCTGAAACCTCCGCCAAAACGTGCAAAACTTGCATCGTCAGGGAAATCCTTTCCCTTAATGGGATAAGGATAAAAGTAATCGTCCATATGAATGGCATCCACATCATAGCGGGAAACGATGTCGCTCACCACCATGCAGATGTGCCGGCGGCTCTCAGGCAGTGCCGGGTCAAAATACAACTGGTCGCCATAAGTGACAAACCATTCCGGATGGATATTGTACACATGATTGGGAGCCAACTCACTCTTCAAGGTCGTCTTCGTGCGATACGGATTAATCCATGCATGAAACTCCATACCACGCTTATGGCATTCATCAATCATAAACTGCATAGGGTCCCAATAGGGTTCGGGCTCTTTACCCTGCACTCCGGTAAGGAAACGACTCCACGGTTCCAGTCTGGAAGCATACAGAGCATCCGCTTCGGGACGTACCTGGAAAATTATGGCGTTGATTCCCGCCTTCTGCAAGGAATTCAACTGCCCGATCAGATTCTGCTTCAGTTTTTCGGTCGGCATTCCACGGAACTGTCCGTTTACTGACTGTATCCATGCTGCACGAAATTCACGTTTAGGATAGGCAGACCCGGTCTGCACTTGCGCAAATACTCCTCCCGCCATTAGCAGCAAGAAGAATACACATAAAAGGGATTTTACTCTCATTCTCTAATTACAGCTTTTTAATACTTAAAATAGTTTATAATTAAGGTTTGTCCTTCATCGGCCATTCCACAATAAAGCGGCATCCTCCGCAATAGGTGTCATCCAGATAAATCCGGCCTCCCACCAACTCCATTATCTCATTGGCTATGGCAAGCCCCAATCCGGACCCTTTGGTAAACGTGTCCACTTTATAAAAACGTTCGAAAATACGGTCCGATTCGTCCGGCCTGATGCCTATACCGGTATCCTCTATCACGAAGCGCAATACATGTCGGGACTTATCTTCCTCGCAGGAAACGCGTATATGACCTTCTTCCGTAAACTTCACCGCATTATCCAACAAAGACACCAGCACCATTTTCAGCCATTGCCGGGCTGCATAAAAGGCCATAATGCCGGAAGCAGGCACATATTCCAGTTCAACTCCCGGCTTCAGTTCCGGACGGAAGCCCTCAATACATTCCTTGCAACACGCATCCACTTCTATCTCCTCCCGCGGCATCTCCCACACTCGCGAATCCATATCCGCAATATTGAGTATGTTCTCCATCAGACTCAACAGATATGTATTGTTGCCCTCCACTTGTTCAACATACTCGCGTTTCTCCACATCATCCAGTTTCTCTTGAGCCAGCAAGGTAGAAAAGCCGACGATGGAATTCAACGGAGTACGGATTTCATGGGTGATATGCTGTATAAAGGAACTTTTGACCTGGCTCATTTTTTCCACCGCCCTGCGTGCAGCTTCCAACTTGCGGTTCATGGAGAGGGTGCGGATATACAGATAAGTAATGAGCAGCAAAAGCAACAATACCAGTCCGCCAACGGCCAAGGCTATCATCAGTCGTTCCTTGTTCAATCTGGCACTCAGCTCCAGCTTCTCCATCTTCAACCGGTCCACCTCAAACTGTGCCGTATATTTGCTTAGCTTGTCATCCATTTCTGCCGTACGCACGGAGTCACTCACGGCGGCATATCTGGCATAACTGCGGCAAGCCGCACGATAATCGCCCAACTGTTCCTGCAGTTCTCCTTTCATATAATGGTTATAAGGATAGCAAAGCCCCAGTGAATGCTGATAATCCATGAGTGAATCCACGTAAGCAATGTTACCTTTCAAATCACCGAGGATACGGCAACACATTATCTTATAGCCAAACCATGCTTCGGGCGTCGAGCTCTCCGGATGTTGACGGTAGAAGCGGTCGGTCTCCTCAATATAAGGCTCAGTAGCCTTTCTACCTTCATTGGCCAATAAGCCTATAACCCTGAATTCACAGAAACGCAGGTGCAGGGAAGGGGCCATGCTGACTTGTTTACGGTCCAGTTTGTCCTCCAGTTGCGACAATTTACTCAGATACTCGCCGGCTTCTGCATACTCACTGCGTGAAAGATAAGTCTGGATAATATTAAGCAACACCACGTATGCGTCACGATAATAGCTGCCTTCCTCGAAAAGTTTCAGTGCATTGTTGTAATTCTCTATACACAGTTTTACGTTGTTTCCAAAGACCCGATGGTTATACCCGATGCACATTTCGCCACATGCCAATCCGTATTTGTCCCGGGCTTGCTCGGCATCCTGATGGAGCCTGACGGTTTCAGCCATCGCCTCCTCCTGCATACCTTTCTCCGTCATACGCTGAATGTACTGCCGCCACGCCATATACCGGTCTCGTATCCGTTGGTATTTCCGGCACCAGTCCATATATTCATAGGTTGCGGCTTTCAATTGGTCAATGTCCCCCAACTGATAATAATGAGAAATCAAGTTGTTATGGGCATCACTAATCTGTACCGTATCGTTCAGTTCGCGGGCAAGTTTTATCCACCGGGCATTGATGGAAGGCAATCGGTCTTGTCCCAACACTTTCTGCGCACTATCTGCCAGAGCTTTCATCTCTCCATAAGGGTCTTCGGCATGCAGGATTGAGGGGCATAAACCTAACACCAGCACAACAAGAAGCCATTTTATATTACGCTTTACCATGTTCGGACATTAAAAGGAGTCGGATGCGAATTTAGTGCTTTTATTTAATGTAAATTAGCAGTCATCCTAAAGTATAACAAATCTTAACCTTGCCTATCTGATACGATTTTTCCAGCAGGTTCGTTTTATTCTACCCCGGTTTGCATTATCTTTGCAAATCCTAAATCACATAAGTGACTTTTATATGGCAGAAAATACATCGATTATCATAAAGGGAGCCCGTGTCAATAACCTCAAGAACATTGACGTAGAGATTCCCCGTAACAAACTCGTAGTCATCACCGGACTGTCCGGTTCCGGAAAATCCTCACTTGCTTTCGATACATTATATGCCGAGGGGCAGCGCCGCTACGTGGAGAGCTTGAGCAGTTATGCCCGCCAGTTTTTGGGACGTATGAGCAAGCCTGAATGCGATTTCATCAAAGGGATTCCACCTGCCATTGCCATTGAGCAGAAAGTAAGCAGCCGTAACCCACGGTCCACCGTGGGTACCTCCACTGAAATATACGAATATCTGCGGTTGCTCTACGCACGTGTCGGTAAGACCTTCAGCCCGGTCAGCGGACAAGAAGTGAAGAAACACTCGGCAGAAGATATCGTGAAGTGCATGCTGGAATATCCGGAAGGAACCAAGTATACCGTGCTCGCCCCGATATTGCTGCGCGAAGACCGCACGCTGCAACAACAACTGGAGATAGACATGAAGCAAGGTTTCACCCGTCTGGAAGTGAACGGTGAAATGATGCGCATCGACGAATACAAGCCGAAAGCCGGAGACACAGTTTTTCTGTTGATTGACCGTATGACAGCCTCTTCAGAAAAGGATTCCGTCAGCCGCCTCACCGACTCGGCCGAAACAGCCATGTATGAAGGAGACGGTGCCTGCCTGCTGCGTTTCTACCAGCCCGACGGGAGTACCTGCCTCTATCGTTTCAGCACCAAGTTCGAGGCAGACGGCATCACCTTCGAAGAACCGAACGACCAGATGTTCTCCTTCAACTCTCCCATCGGTGCATGCCCCGTATGCGAGGGATTCGGGAAAGTCATCGGCATCGACGAGCATCTCGTGATACCCGACCGCTCCTTGTCCGTCTATGATGGAGCCGTTGTATGCTGGCGGGGCGAAAAGATGGGCGAATGGAGGGATATGGTGATACACGGAGCCGAGAAAGCCGGCTTCCCCATCTTCACTCCCTATTATGAACTGACCGACGAGCAACGCCGGATGCTGTGGGAAGGGACACCCTACTTTGAGGGCATCAACGCCTTCTTCAAGATGGTGCAGGAAAATCAGTACAAGATACAATACCGTGTGATGCTGGCACGCTACCGCGGAAAGACGCTCTGCCCCAAATGCCACGGCACCCGCCTGAAGCCCGAAGCAAACTACGTACGCGTGGGAGGACGCAACATCTCCGAACTGGTAGATTTGCCCATCACTGAGTTGAAGCTCTTCTTCGACAACCTGCAACTGGACCCGCATGACGCCGACATAGCCCGCCGCATCCTGACAGAAATCAACAGCCGCATCCAGTTCCTATTGGATGTCGGTCTGGGATACCTCACGCTGAACCGCCTCAGCAACTCGCTCTCCGGCGGTGAAAGCCAGCGAATCAACCTTGCCACTTCACTGGGTAGCAGCTTAGTGGGCAGCCTGTATATTCTTGACGAACCGAGCATCGGCCTGCATAGCCGCGATACGGACAAACTGATACACGTGCTCCGCCAGCTGCAACAGTTGGGCAATACGGTAGTGGTAGTGGAACACGACGAAGAGATTATCCGCGCTGCCGACTATATCATCGACATCGGTCCCCGGGCAGGCCGCTTGGGAGGAGAGGTGGTCTATCAGGGAGACATGAAAGACCTTCAGAAAAACAGTGACAGTTATACCGTGCGCTATCTGCTGGGGGAAGAGACAATCCCACTGCCGGAACACCGCCGCCCGTGGAACAACTATATAGAAATAAAGGGGGCCCGCGAAAACAACCTGAAGGGTGTAGAGGCACGGTTCCCGCTGAATGTAATGACCGTAGTCACCGGTGTCAGCGGTTCGGGCAAGAGTACGCTGGTACGCGACATCTTCTACCGCGCCTTGAAACGGGAGTTGGATGAATGCAACGAACGTCCGGGCGAGTTCACTTCCATTGGAGGAGACTTGCAGAACCTGCGCAATGTAGAGTTTGTTGACCAGAATCCTATCGGGAAGTCATCGAGAAGTAACCCCGTGACCTACATCAAGGCCTACGATGAAATCCGTAAACTATGGGCAGACCAACCGCTTGCCAAGCAGATGGGATACAGTGCCGGATACTTCAGCTTCAACAGCGAAGGCGGCCGTTGCGAGGAATGCAAGGGTGAAGGCACCATCACGGTGGAGATGCAATTCATGGCAGACCTTGTACTGGAATGCGAATCCTGCCACGGCAAACGCTTCAAGGCGGACACGCTGGAAGTGAAGTTCCACGACATGAATATCTACGACGTATTGGAGATGACCGTAAACCAAGCCATCGAATTCTTTACGCAACACGGACAGAAAAAGATTGTGAAGAAGCTGCAACCCTTGCAGGATGTAGGTTTGGGATATATCAAACTGGGGCAAGCCTCCTCCACCCTCTCCGGTGGAGAGAACCAGCGCGTGAAACTCGCCTTCTACCTCAGCCAGGAGAAAGCAGACCCGACCATGTTCATCTTCGATGAACCGACCACCGGACTACACTTCCATGACATCAAGAAACTGCTCGAAGCCTTCGATGCCCTGATACGCCGCGGGCACAGCATTGTCATCATCGAACATAATCTGGATGTGGTGAAGTGTGCGGACCATGTGATAGACCTGGGGCCCGAAGGAGGGGACAAAGGAGGAAACATCGTAGCTACCGGTACACCGGAGGAAGTGGCGAAGTGTGCGGCAAGTTATACGGGACAATTCTTGCAAGAGAAATTACACCCCTCGCTTCCTTAAATAGAACACAGAGGCACGGAGACACAGAGATATTAAATTCAAGGAAAAAGAATAAAACTCTATGCCTCCGTGTCTTTGTGCTTAATCTTACCGGTGCTACTACTCCAATTTAAAAGTAACCGGAAAAGTAAATTCCACCTTCACGGCTTTACCCTGCTGCATCCCCGGTTTCCATTGTGGCATCAATCCTACAATCCGTAATGCTTCCTCATCCAAGGCAGGATACCTGCTGCGCATAATAACGGGGTCCGTCACACGACCATTCTCGTCAATCACCACGCTGACAGCAACTCTTCCTTGAATGCCATTCTTACGGGCTTCTTCCGGATAACGGATATTCTTTTGAATAAAATCCATTAAGGCTTTCATACCTCCCGGAAACTCGGGCATCACTTCCATTACTTTATAGACCGGTTCTTCCATTGGCTCTTCCGTTATCAATTGTGGGCTCCCGCCCTTCCCTGCATCCGAAACATAAGGGGAAAGAGATGTCTTTTCCGCCGTTCTCCATTCTTCCTCATTGTCCGTCAGTCTGAACTCAGCCATCATCAAGACAGGTTTCCTCCTGATGGTTATCTCATAAAAGTAACGGTAGCGTCCCGGCTTGTTGGGATGCACATCCGGATAAAGGGAGGCTTTCATAACCCTTTCCTCCCCATCTCGCAGCACATAGGCGATGTCCCAAAAGGCAGCGTTTATCGGCAATTCCCGCCAAGTACCTTTTTCGTCTTCGAACGTCAAGTAGTAATGCTCGCCGCAGATCAAATCTCCGCCGCTGTGATTGCTGAGGATGAATGTCGCATGGAGAGCTTTCGTTGAAAAGACCGGATATTCGGGACGGATATAGATGCCACGAATATGGTTCCTGCCTACTCTCTCGTTGATGACGGGGACTTCTACACCATGAAAACAGAAAACGGGGGAGTCCATTATCTTCTCCCGGAACTCTTTCTGCCGCTCGGGAGTATTCACCATCAAATCTATATCGATGCAATGCAACCCCACCCCATATCCGGTCACATTCCTCTGAATGTGTGTATATGGTGTATTATTCAATCTTTTTCTCAGTTCTTCGTGAATGGCAAGCAATTGTCTTTGCAAGTAGTCACCATCATCCGCAATCCCTATCTTGAGGCTATCGCTCACTGTTTTTTTTCCCACCCCTTGGTCTATCCTTACTGTATCTATGGAATCTTCAGACATTTCCATGCGTTCCGTCTTATTCATTCGGCAAGATGACAAGCAGCAAAGCAATAAGGTAATACAAACTCTATTCATGGCATTTTGCTTTTAGGATTCATACTTCGAGTATAAATATAAGGATTTTTGCTATAATGTTCAAAACCAGCCTCTACTTTCATTAACATATAAAAAGTTTCACGTTATCCAGGCAACCAACAAATATCCACTTTTATAGTGGAATATTGGAGATATACATTACCTTTGCACAATGAAAACAATCTAAAAACAATGGAAATACACTTTGATAAGGAATACTTGCAACAACTATATGAGGAAGGAAAAACAAAGGATAAGAAATATCGCTTTCAGCCTCAAATGGTGAAACGATATCAGTTGCGCATAAAGACCTTGGAATACGTTCAAAATATCGAAGAGCTTTACGCCATTCGGTCGTTTCATTACGAAGTATTGAAAGGAGATAAAGCAGGTATTTCTTCCATTAGAGTAAATGACCAATACCGCATAGAATTCACAGTAAAGCAGAGTACATCTGAAACCGTAGTGACAATATGTAATATCCTGGAATTATCGAACCACTATAAATGATTATGAATATGGGAAATTATAAATGCCAACGCCCTATACATCCGGGTGAATTACTCAAAGAAGAGGTGGAAAATAGAAAATTACCCCAAACTAAGCTTGCTGCACAAACCGGCATCTCATATAAGGTACTAAACGACATCTTGAACTGTCGACGTCCCCTCACAACATCTACAGCATTGCTCTTTGAAGCAGCCTTGGGAATCAGTGCCAGCTTGCTGATGCGAATGCAGCTAGACTATAACATGCAATTGGCTGAAAGTGACCAAACACTCATGGAGCGCTTGAAACAAGTTAGAAAATATGCAGCATTGCTCTAAGCAAAACGTTACTGCAAAACCACTGCATATCTTTTGCAGTACTGCTGCAAACATTTATGCAGTGCCACTGCAACACATTTACAGCGGCACTGCAAAAAAACTTGCAGTAGCAGGAAAATAAGATTAGAAATAGAATCCGAAACCTACCTTCAGACCGAATTTAGAACGGTCGCTATTGACGTTCCAGTAAGCTGCAGGTTCGATGGTCACCGTGCGGGTCAGGAAGAACGCATAACCGGCTTCCAGACCGAAAGAGAACTTGGTATCATCCAAATCATGTCCCCAATCCCAACGGTCCACATTGACATCGGCACCCAGATACACGCCAATCTTGTCGAAATAATAACGTCCACCTACACCCAGCGTATAGACATCGAGGTCAGACCCTCCGGTATTCCAAGCAGCCCCGGCATGCACCAGCAAGGCGATGTTGTCGAGCAGGAAAGCACCTCCCTTGGCTTCAAGGCCAAAACTTGTCTTGTCGGTTCCCGTGTCATGAGAAAATTCCAAACCGGTGATGGACGGGTTCAAAATCCACTTACCTTTTTCAAACTGTGCCTGAGCTGCCACTGTGACAACAAGCAAGCAAACGAATAATGCCAGTTTTTTCATCTTGTTCTGTTTTTTGAGTAAATAATCAATGTTGTTTATTGTCTTCTTCGAATCGCTTGCGTTGCAGCGCCTCCTTCTTGCGAAGCACCAGCCACAGCACAAATACAATGAGGTACGAAGCAGCTACGGTGACATACTTCTCAGTATCGCTGATTTCCGTATTGCGGGGAAGGAAATAAGCGGCAGTAGCAGAAACGTAAATAAGCAGGGCCAACGTGAGCCCGGTAGATTTCTTGATTTTCTTCATTACCAAAGTTTTTTAGTCGTCTTAAAATACCAAATATTAAACCAAATAGCAGCCAGCACAACAGCTATCAAGGCTATGCCCAGCGCATAATTCGGACCGAGCCCGAAACCTTCGGGAGCAATGCAGATGTAAGTGGTACACACAGCCGTCATGAATAATGCCGGGAAATAGGTGACGTAATAATAACGTCCTTTCTTCTCGCGTACCAGATAGACCGTAATGGCCCACAACGTAAAGACGGACAGAGTCTGATTGGCCCAGGCAAAATAACGCCAAATCATATCAAATCCATCCTTGTCCCGCAGGCTGTAAAGCAACAAGCTAATGGCTACCAGGAACATCGGGATGCATATATATAAACGGCGACGCATGGATTTTTGTTCCATTCCCAAGAAATCCGCCACAATGAGGCGCGCTGAACGGAAAGCCGTGTCGCCACTGGTAATAGGCGCGGCAATAACACCCAGAATGGCCAGTACACCACCTACGGCACCCAGCCAGTCTTTTGTAATGGCGTCTACAATGATAGAGGCATTCGTCTCCCCCATCCCGTTCTCGTGGAAGAAATAAGTGGCGGCGGCAGCCCATATCAGAGCTACAATGCCTTCGGTTATCATTGCCCCATAGAAAACGGGGCGTCCGTGGCGCTCGCTTGTCATGCAACGTGCCATCAGCGGACTCTGCGTGGCATGGAAGCCACTGATGGCACCGCAGGCAATGCTGACGAACATGATGGGGAAGATGGGCAATGCAACCGCATCGGGATGCGTGTTCTGCAATCCGTCCCATATCTCCGGCAATGCAGGATGGTTGACGTAAAGCATTACCAGAATACCGACCGCCATGAACAGCAGGGCAACGGCGAACAGCGGGTATATCTTACCGATAATCTTATCTACCGGCAGCAAAGTGGCAAAGATATAATAAGCGAAAACAACAATAATCCAGAAGGTGGTATCCAAGCTGTCGGGGGTCAACTTGGCAAGCAGTCCGGCCGGCCCTGCCACAAAGACAGCTCCCACCAATATCATCAGGATGACGGTAAAGCCGCGCATCACCTGCTTGGTGGTCAGCCCCAGATAGCGTCCGATGATTTCCGGCAGGCTTTCCCCGTCATGCCGCAAGGAGAGCATACCGGCAAGATAGTCGTGCACTGCACCGGCAAAGATACTGCCAAGTACAATCCACAGATAGGATGCCGTACCGAACTTGGCTCCCATGATGGCACCGAAGATAGGTCCCAACCCGGCAATATTGAGAAACTGTATCATAAAGATTTTCCAAGTAGGCAGTGGAATGTAATCCACACCATCGGCTTTGGTAAGGGCGGGTGTTTTGCGGTCATCGGGACCAAAGACGCGTTCTATGAAGCGTCCGTAGATAAAATAGCCGGCTATCAACGCCAGCAGGCAAAGCGTAAATGTAATCATGGCGTGTTAATATCTTTAATGTATGCAAATGTAACAGTTTCCAAGTAAACAGCACAAAATAATCGGGTGTTTTGCTTATCTTCGCCGAGAAATATGACAGAAATAAAGAAGAAAAGAGAAAAATGAAACGAATTATTTCCATTTTACTATATATGGCCATCTTGCTGCCACTGGCTGCGCAACCGCCCAAGCATGAAGTGCGTGCCGCCTGGATAACCGCCGTCTATGGCCTGGACTGGCCGCAGACACGCGCCACTTCGCCCGAAGGCATCCGCAAGCAACAGGCCGAACTGATTGAAATATTGGACAGACTGAAAGCCGCCAATTTCAACACAGTACTGTTCCAGACCCGTACACGGGGAGATGTCCTCTACAAATCAGCCATCGAGCCCTACAACTCCATACTGACCGGAAAGGTGGGCGGCGACCCCGGCTACGATCCGCTGGCTTTTGCCATAGCCGAATGCCACAAGCGCGGTATGGAGTGCCATGCCTGGATGGTGACCATCCCTCTGGGCAACCGCAAGCATGTAGCCGCCCTCGGTAAAGAGTCCGTCACCAAAAAGAAACGCGCCATCTGCGTACCCTACAAACGCGAATACTTCCTGAATCCCGGACATCCGCAAACCAAAGAGTACCTGATGAGCCTTGTCCGCGAAGTGGTGGAACGCTACGATGTAGACGGGATACACTTCGACTACCTGCGCTATCCGGAAAACGCCCCCCGTTTTCCCGACAGCTACGACTACCGCAAATACAGCAAAGGACGCAGCCTTGCCCAATGGCGCAGAGACAACCTGACGGAAATAGTACGCTATATATATAAAGGTGTAAAAGCCATGAAACCCTGGGTAAAGGTCAGCACCTGCCCGGTAGGAAAATACAAAGACACTTCCCGCTACCCCTCCCGTGGCTGGAATGCCTTCCACACCGTCTATCAAGACGTGCAGGGTTGGCTGGGCGAGGGCATCCAGGACCAGATTTATCCGATGCTCTATTTCCGTGGCAATCATTTCTATCCCTTTGCCCTCGACTGGCAGGAACAAAGTAACGGACGCCAAATCATTCCCGGTCTGGGCATCTACTTCCTCGACCCCAGCGAAGGGAACTGGACGCTGGACGAGATTGAACGGCAGATGCACTTTATCCGCGCCCACGGTCTGGCGGGCGAGGCACACTACCGCGTGAAGTATCTGATGGACAATACGCAAGGGCTTTATGAGGCGCTGGAAGAAGACTTCTATACCGCCCCGGCCCTGCAACCCGCCATGCCGTGGATAGACAATGTAGCTCCTACACCTCCCTCCGGACTCACGGTGGAAACACCGGAAAACGGCTATTGGAAACTAAGCTGGCAACCCGCCACGGACAATGACAAGCGGAATGCTCCGATGTATGTAATCTACGGTTCGGACACCTATCCCGTAGATACCTCCAATCCGGAGAATATCCTGGCACAACGAGTACAAGGTACGGAATATACCTATGCCCCCATCCGCCCGTGGACTGCCCGAAAATATTTTGCCGTGACAGCCATAGACCGTTGCGGAAACGAAAGCGAAGCTATTCAGCAGCAGTGACACAGACAAAAGCCCGGTAACGGCTCTTCGGAGTGACCGGTACCAGAGGCAGATAGCCGGAAACAACCCTGCCGTCCTTCACCACCAGCGGATAGCTTTGCATATCCTGCTCATGCCGCTCCATCAAAGCTTCATGGGTCGGAAAACAATCAATGGAGAAACGTCCCTCCCCACCGGGGACAATGAAATGATCACTAAGCACATGGGAAACGATTCCCATATTCATCCGTAGATTTATTTCGACATGGGGGTTGATGGCATACGGATGCCCTTCCTTCTGACGGCAGACCATCATGTCCACACCCAAGAAACCCATATAAGATGTAGCATAACTCGTTTCCAATGCTTTCTGCATCATATTGCGTATGCGTACAAATGCTTCAAAGGGTACATATTGCTGAATCCATTCCTCCACTTGCTCATCCGAAGTAAGGATATTACCACGATATGCCCCTTTGTCATCCGTAACAAAACGGGAATAGCCGACAAAAAGAAGCTTTCCCCGACCATCCGAATAAAATTCCATGGCAAAGTCTTCCACCTTATCAAATATAGGCTCCATCACAAAACCTCTATTTTCTTTCAGCGCCCTACTACACCAATCGGAAACATTTTTCGTAAAGCCATGACGGCACCAACACAATCCCTTTCCACTTCCCGACCAAAGTGATTTGAACACACATCCCTCCTTGTAACGATCAACAATATCCGGAGAGATATCCGTCATTCTACCATCAGCCTCCACCAAGCAACAACCGTCACCACAAGTATAATCTATTTTATTGAAATAGAAAAGTGCGCGAAAAGCCAAAGCGTTACTACGGACAGCCTTCATACGATATTTATCCAAAGCATCCGGCGTAGGAAGATTTTTTTCCAGAACACCGCCTTTCAACATCCGTTTACGGATAGCGGGGTTCCATCCCCAAGGCATTACCCGCACATCAGCATAATCGGGCAGCTCCGGCTCTGTCACCAAATGCACATCCAGCCGGAACAACTGTTGCATCTGTTTCAGATAATCTGCATTATAGGCGGAAGAGGCCAGTACCCCACTACCCGGCTGGGCATACCAAATCGGCAACAAAGCCAAGTCTTCAGCCATACGGCGGATGGTAGCGGGCGCCATATAATTTTCTTCATTATTTCCCAATGCCATATCTGCATCAGGATTGAACACATAAAGTTTCATCTTTCAAATGTTAACCAATTACTCACGTTTTGTATGAGAGTGCAAAGTTATATAATATTTTGCCATCTCTACTTTGCAAATCTATAAAAAAGCCGTATATTTGTCGCCCGATAAACCGAATTTAAAGCATGGAAGCATTTTACCGTACACACGCTTATCTCGTAGAGCATACCAATGCCCCCGTACGCCGCGACCTAATGGACGAAATAGACTGGAATGACCGTCTTATCGGTATCAAAGGCACAAGAGGCGTAGGTAAGACTACTTTCTTGCTGCAATATGCCAAAGAGAAATTCGGCACAGACCGCTCCTGCCTCTTCATCAACATGAACAACTTTTACTTCTCCGGACATGGCATCGTGGAGTTCGCCGCCGAATTCCAGCGCCGCGGAGGAAAAGTGCTGTTGATAGACCAAGTATTCAAGTACCCGGAATGGAGCAAGGAACTGCGTATGTGCTACGACCGCTTCCCCAACCTGAAAATCGTGTTCACCGGCTCGTCCGTGATGCGTCTGAAAGAGGAGAATATGGAGTTGCGCGACATCGTGAAGAGCTACAACCTGCGCGGCTTCTCCTTCCGCGAATACCTGAACCTGCAGACGGGCATGAAGTTCCATGCCTATCCGTTGGAAGAAATCCTGAGCAACCACGAACAGATAGCCAAAGGCATCCTCTCCAAAGTACGTCCATTGGACTACATGCAAGACTATATGCACCACGGCTTCTACCCTTTCTTCCTTGAAAAGCGTAACTTTTCGGAGAATCTGCTCAAGACGATGAACATGATGGTGGAAGTGGATATCCTGCTCATCAAACAAATTGAGCTGAAATACCTTTCGAAGATAAAGAAATTACTATATTTGTTGGCCGTGGACGGACCGAAAGCGCCGAATGTCAGCCAACTGGCAAACGACATACAGACCTCCCGCGCCACAGTAATGAATTACATCAAGTATCTGGCAGACGCACGACTCATCAATATGGTCTATCCGAAAGGAGAAGAATTCCCCAAGAAGCCGTCGAAGATAATGATGCATAATTCAAATCTGATGTATTCCATCTATCCCGTCAAGGTGGAAGAACAAGACGTACTGGACACTTTCTTTGCCAACACAATGTGGAAGGACCACAAAGTGAACAAGGGTGACAAGAACATCTCCTTCATGGTAGATGAGGTGATGCCTTTCAAGATTTGTCCGGAAGGAACAAAGATAAAGAATAATCCGGGAGTTACTTATGTACTGCATAAGGCGGAAATAGGCCGAGGCAACCAAATACCTCTCTGGTTATTCGGTTTCTTGTATTAAGAGAGAGATTTTTTTACTTAAATAAATAATTCAATTTAGTTATGACTAAACAGAAGAAATTCATTACTTGTGATGGTAACCAGGCTGCTGCACATATCTCGTATATGTTCTCCGAAGTAGCTGCCATCTACCCCATCACCCCCTCTTCTACGATGGCTGAATACGTAGACGAATGGGCTGCCGCAGGTCGCAAGAACATCTTCGGCGAAACAGTATTGGTACAGGAAATGCAGTCAGAAGGCGGTGCTGCAGGTGCCGTTCACGGCTCTCTGCAAGCCGGTGCGCTGACTACTACTTACACAGCTTCACAAGGTCTGTTGCTGATGATCCCGAACATGTACAAGATTGCCGGTGAATTCCTGCCTTGTGTATTCCACGTATCAGCACGTACATTGGCAAGCCATGCACTGTGTATCTTCGGTGACCACCAGGACGTTATGTCTGCACGCCAGACTGGTTTCGCCATGTTGGCCGAAGGTTCTGTACAAGAAGTTATGGACTTGGCAGGTGTTGCCCACCTGGCCACCATCAAGGCCCGTGTTCCGTTTATGAACTTCTTTGACGGCTTCCGTACTTCTCACGAAATCCAGAAGATTGAAATGTTGGAGAACGAAGACCTCGCTCCGCTTATCGACCAGGAAGCTTTGGCTGAATTCCGCGCACGTGCATTGAACCCGATGAACCCGGTGGCACGTGGTATGGCAGAAAATCCCGACCACTTCTTCCAACACCGTGAATCTTGCAACAACTACTATGAAGCAGTTCCAGCTATCGTTGAGGAATACATGAACGAGATTTCCAAAATCACAGGCCGCAAGTACGGTTTGTTCGATTACTACGGTGCAGAAGATGCAGAACGCGTTATCATCGCCATGGGTTCTGTAACGGAAGCTGCCCGCGAAGCTATCGACCATCTCGTTGCCAATGGCGAAAAGGTAGGTTTGGTTGCCGTTCACTTGTATCGTCCGTTCTCTGCCAAGCACTTCCTTGCCGCCGTTCCCAAGACTGCCAAGAAGATTGCCGTACTGGACCGTACGAAAGAACCGGGTGCTAACGGCGAACCGTTGTACCTCGACGTAAAAGACTGCTTCTACGGTGCAGAGAATGCTCCGGTTATCGTAGGCGGCCGCTATGGTTTGGGTTCCAAGGATACTACTCCTGCTCAAATCCTCGCCGTTTACAAGAATCTGGCTATGCCGATGCCGAAGAACCACTTCACTATCGGTATCGTGGACGACGTTACCTTCACTTCTCTGCCCCAGGAAGAAGAAATCGCATTGGGCGGCGAAGGTATGTTCGAAGCCAAATTTTACGGTTTGGGCGCTGACGGTACAGTAGGTGCCAACAAGAACTCCGTAAAGATTATCGGTGACAACACCGACAAGCACTGCCAGGCCTATTTCTCTTACGACTCCAAGAAATCAGGCGGTTTCACTTGCTCGCACCTGCGTTTCGGCGACACTCCTATCCGCTCTACATACCTGGTAAATACGCCTAACTTCGTGGCTTGCCACGTTCAGGCTTACCTGCACATGTACGACGTAACCCGCGGCTTGCGTAAGAACGGCTCTTTCTTGCTGAACACCATCTGGGAAGGCGAAGAGCTTGCCAAGAACCTGCCTAACAAGGTGAAGAAGTACTTTGCACAGAACAATATCACTGTTTACTATATCAATGCAACCCAGATTGCACAAGAAATCGGTTTGGGCAACCGTACCAACACCATCCTGCAATCCGCATTCTTCCGTATCACCGGCGTTATTCCGGTTGACCTGGCTGTAGAACAGATGAAGAAATTCATCGTTAAGTCTTACGGCAAGAAGGGTGAAGACGTTGTCAACAAGAACTACGCAGCAGTTGACCGTGGCGGCGAATACAAGCAACTGACCGTTGACCCGGCTTGGGCCAATCTGGCAGACGACGCCAAGGCTGAAAACAACGATCCTGCATTCATCAACGAAGTGGTTCGTCCTATCAACGCACAAGACGGTGACTTATTGCCGGTATCTGCATTCAAGGGTATTGAAGACGGTACTTGGGAACAAGGCACTGCCAAATATGAGAAACGTGGTGTAGCCGCATTCGTTCCCGAATGGAACGCTGAGAACTGTATCCAGTGTAACAAGTGTGCTTACGTTTGTCCTCACGCTTCCATCCGTCCGTTCGTACTCGATGCTGAAGAGCAGAAGGGTGCCAACTTCACTCAACTGAAGGCTGTAGGTAAAGCATTCGACGGTATGACATTCCGTATTCAGGTAGACGTTCTCGACTGTCTGGGTTGTGGCAACTGTGCCGATGTCTGTCCGGGCAACCCGAAGAAGGGTGGCAAGGCTCTGACTATGAAGCACCTCGAAAGTCAATTGCCGGAAGCTGCCAACTGGACTTACTGTGCTGAAAACGTGAAGAGCAAACAACACTTGGTTGACATCAAGGCCAACGTAAAGAACTCTCAGTTCGCCACTCCGTTGTTCGAGTTCTCAGGTGCTTGCTCCGGTTGTGGTGAAACTCCGTATGTGAAGCTGATTTCCCAGTTGTTCGGTGACCGCGAAATGGTAGCCAACGCAACAGGATGTTCTTCCATCTACTCCGGTTCAGTACCTTCTACTCCTTATACCAAGAACGAAAAGGGTCACGGTCCTGCTTGGGCTAACTCATTGTTCGAGGACTTCTGCGAATTCGGTCTGGGTATGGAGCTTGCCAACGAAAAGATGCGCGCACGTATCGTGAAGGCTATGGAAGATGCCATCGCAGCAGAAGGAACTCCGGCTGAATACAAAGAAGTATTCCAGGCTTGGATTGAAAACATGTACGATGCAGACAAGAGCAAGGAACTGGCTGAAAAGATTATTCCGATGGTAGAAGCTGCCAAAGACAAGTGCGACAGCTGCAAGACTATCGCCAGTCTGTCTCAATACCTGGTAAAACGCAGCCAGTGGATTATCGGTGGCGACGGTGCCTCTTACGACATCGGTTACGGTGGTCTCGACCATGTAATCGCAAGCGGTAAGGATGTCAACATCCTCGTACTGGATACTGAGGTTTACTCCAACACAGGCGGTCAGTCTTCCAAGGCTACCCCGGTAGGCGCTATCGCCAAGTTTGCCGCTGCCGGTAAGCGTGTACGCAAGAAAGACCTCGGTCTGATGGCTACTACTTACGGTTACGTATACGTTGCCCAAATCGCTATGGGTGCCGACCAGGCTCAGACTTTAAAGGCTATCCGTGAAGCAGAAGCATATCCCGGTCCGTCACTCATCATCGCTTACGCTCCGTGTATCAACCACGGTCTGAAGGCAGGTATGGGCAAGAGCCAGGCAGAGGAAGAAAAGGCCGTTAAGTGCGGTTACTGGCACTTGTGGCGTTACAACCCGGCTCTGGAGGCTGAAGACAAGAATCCGTTCACGCTGGATAGCAAGGAACCGGATTGGAGCGGATTCCAAGACTTCCTGAAGGGTGAAGTTCGTTACGCATCCGTAATGAAGCAATATCCGCAGGAGGCCGACGAGCTGTTCAAGGCTGCTGAAGAAAACGCTAAATGGCGTTACAACAGCTACAAGCGTCTTTCCAAAGAAAATTGGGGCGCTGAAGTTACAGAGTAATTCCGATTACTAAATAAAGAATAGAGGCTGCTCCTGAATAAGGCGTAGTCTCTATTTGTTTTTAATTAACAATACTAAATATCACAGGTTATGATTGGATTTATCATTTGGATTATCGGTGTGGTTCTGTGTGTCAAAGCCGTACTTGAAATCATGAAGTGGCCGGTAGACGGCGTGAAGAAACTATTAGTTGCAATTATCATCCTGCTCACAAGCTGGATTGGAATCTGTGTTTACTACTTCTGGGGAAGGGAAAACCTGCCTCAAATACTGAAATAAGTTCCAGTATCATTTACAGAAGTAAACAGACGTGTATTAAGAACAAGGGGGATAGACAACAGCTATCCCCTTCTTTTCAGAAACTCGGTAGGACTCTCCCCAAACTGTTCCTTATAGCATTTCGTGAAATAGGAAGGTGACGAAAAGCCCACTTCATAGGCAATCTCCGCTACCGTCATGTCAGAGGAGGCAAGCAGTGAGGCAGCCTTTTTCAACCTCATCTGGCGCAGCAGCTCATTCGGCGAATAGTTGGTCAGCGATTTCAGCTTACGGTAAAGCTGCACACGGCTCATACCCATATTCCGTCCCAAATCCTCCACATTGAGTTCCGCATCTTTCATCCTCTCCTCGACAAGCGATTTGAAGCGGGAGACGAAACCCTTATCCAAATCACTGATGGCTTCCTTCTCGATAGTCTGGTTATCTCCGAAGAACTGCCTCAACTGACGGCGGTTTGCAATAAGATTACGGACACGAGACAAGAGCAACTGCGAATTGAATGGTTTGGAAATATAAGAATCGGCACCGCCATCATAGCCCTGGATACGCTGTTCGTCCAGCGAGCAGGCCGTCAGCAGAATCACCGGGATATGGCATGTCTGTAACTCCCCCTTCAAGCGGCGGCAACATTCCACACCATCCATACCGGGCATCATTACATCCGAAATAACCACATCCGGCACATACTTCATGGCCAGCCGGATACCCTCTGTCCCGTCTGCAGCATCCAGCACGCGAAATTCTTGCGTCAACAGTGACTTCACATAGTTGCGAATATCCGCATTATCGTCAATTACCAGCACAGTAGGACAATCAGCCTCAACCACCTCTTCGCATGCCTTCACTTCCGTATCTATCAGGGTGGACGACACGTCCTTCTCTTCGGCAGGCAACGTCACTATGGTGGGATGGTACTGCGAAACATCCTGCTTTGGGAAAGTGACGGTGAAGGTAGTACCCTTATCATCACTGTGTGCCGCAATGTTGCCACCATGCATCTCTACAAAAGCACGTACCAGCGCAAGGCCGATACCGGTACCTGCCTGATGTCCGTCCACTTGATAAAAACGCTCGAAGATAGCTTCCACATCGGTCGAAGAAATGTAACTGCCGGAATTGAAAACAGACAAGCTATAGTTCTGCTCTGTCATTGACAAGCGTATAGCTATCTTCCCATTCTCCGGCGTATACTTCACGGCATTGGAGAAGAGATTGAAGTAAATGCGCTCCATCTTCTCCGCATCCGCCATCATCCGGAAGTCCGTATCGGGAGATGCCTCAAAGCTGAAAGCAATATGTTTCTTCAGCAACGCCATGCGGAAAGAGTCGTTCCAGCCCCGGAAGCTGTCGAGCAAATCAAAAGGTTCGAGATGGAGCTCCATGCGCCCGTTCTCCACCTTCCGGAAATCAAGTATCTGGTTGACCAGGCGAAGCAGGATATGCACATTCTTTTTCATCAGCTCGAGGAGCTGGCGCGGCTGTCCGTCAAGGGTGCGGTTGGCAAGAAGCTGCTCTATGGGATCGGCTATCAGCGTCAGCGGAGTACGGAAATCGTGCGAAATATTCGTGAAGAACACCAGCTTGGCATGCGTAGCCTCCTCCAGTTCATGGGAAAGCTGTTCTAACTGCGACTTCTGCACTTCCAACAGTTCCTTCTGCTGTATCAACTGGGTTTTCTGTTCCTCCAGTTTCTTTTTCTGCATGGACAGCTCACGGTTCAACCGGTTCTTGGCACGCAAGGAGAGGTAGACAGCCACCAACAAGCCGACCAGCAACAATAGGGCGGACAGACTGCCGTACAAGACAACCTGCTGCGTGGCATAACTGGCCAAATACTGGTTTATCTTTCCGTTCAGGGTTTCTATCTTTCCATCCAGGGTGCCGATGTGGGCGGTCTGCATCTTCATGATGAGAGCATTGTCGCGGTCGACGACGGAAGTGCCCAGGATAGTTTCACGGGGGAAATCACGCTTGTTCAGAATATCCATGGCAATCTGCATCACGCGGTCGCCACCGGTAGGATATATAAACGTGGCATCCAGTTCGCCGGCAAGCACTTTCTCCACTCCATAGTCTTTGCCGGACAGGGCGTCTATGCCGATGAACCGCATATCCTTTTCCCGCCCCTCTCGGGCAGCGGCAGCATAGGCTCCGGCCGCCATACGGTCATTCTGCGCATACACCAGGTCGATATGCGGAAAGCGGCTCAGCAGAGTATCCATTTTCTCTCCGGCCTTGAGTTGCAACCAGGCACCGTCTTCAACGGCCAGCAACCGGATACCGGGATAAGCGGATATAGCCTTCACAAATCCTTGATGACGGTCTACGGCAGGTGTGGAGCCCACCAAACCTGAGATTTCCACCACATCTCCCTGCCCGTGCAGCACATTGGCCACATACTCTCCCACAGCTTTCCCTATCTCGTAGTTGTCTGCACCAACGTAGGCCGTGTATTTGTCCGAAAGGATTTTACGGTCCACTACAATCACCGGAATGCCCCGGTTGTATGCCTCCTCCACAACCGGAGTTATCGGAGTGGCTTCATTAGGGGCCACAATCAGCAGGTCCACCCCTTCGGCTATCAGTTCACGAATGTCTTTTGCCTGACGGTCATTATCGTCGACGGCAGTACGGATGTCCACCTCCACATCTTCGTAGAAATGGGCTTCACGGAGTATCTCACTGTTCATCTGGCGCCGCCATTCATCCTCGCTACATTGGGAAACGCCGATACGGAAACGTGCCTCGCGCCGGGAGCAGGCAACCGCCACTCCCCAAAGCACGAGCAGAAAGAATAAAATCCGAAGGTTATGCTGTCTCATCTTCACTTTCCTCTGATTTAAGATTGCAGATGAGCAAAGATAACGAAAAATGTGAAAAGAATAAGAAAAATCTATGCCAGCCTTTCTTTCAAGGCGTCCGGCAATTCCGGCATGGCACCGCTCTGGGTACATACATAGGCAGAGACTTCCACCGCCAGTTTATGGGCATCGGGCACCTGCTTCCCGCTGAGAATGGCAGCGGTGAAGGCTGCCGTGAACGAGTCACCGGCTCCAACGGTGTCCGCCACCGGTACCTTGGGCGTCTCCTGGAAGGAAACCACTCCCGGAGTGAACACATAGCTGCCGTTCGTTCCACAAGTCAAGATAAGCATCTTCAGGTTATACTTGGCCAGCAGAATCCAGCATTTGTCCTGCAAGTCGATGCCCGGGTAGCCGAAAATACGGCTGATGGTCACCAGCTCCTCATCGTTTATCTTGAGGATGTTGCAGCGGCGCATGGATTCGCAGAGTATCTCTTTGGTATAGAACCCTTGGCGGAGATTGATGTCGAATATCTTCAGTTGCCCCTCCGCATCGGGCATCGTGTCGAGAAAACGGTTGATGGTGATGCGGCTTGTTTCACTGCGTTGCGCCAAAGAGCCGAAACATACGGCACGCGTGTTCAGTGCCAGACGCTTCAGTTCGTCGGTAAAGGGGATGTTGTCCCAGGCCACGCCTTCCTTTATCTCATAGCACGGCACGCCCACGGCATCGAGCGTCACCTGCACCGTTCCCGTGGGGTAAGGCACGCGCTCAATCTGCGTGCGCAGCCCCTTCCGGGCGAACACATCCAGAATCTCGTCCCCATCCGCATCGGCACCTACGGCACTGACCACACGGCTGTCGAAACCAAACTGCGATGCATGGTAAGCAAAGTTTGCCGGAGCACCGCCTATCTTCTTTCCTTCGGGGAGGCAGTCCCACAGAGCCTCGCCCATACCTACTATTATCTTATTCATAATATTATATTGTTTAATGAA
Source organism: Bacteroides sp. AF20-13LB (assembly GCF_003603065.1). Lineage (NCBI taxonomy): Bacteria > Pseudomonadati > Bacteroidota > Bacteroidia > Bacteroidales > Bacteroidaceae > Bacteroides > Bacteroides sp. AF20-13LB. The sequence continues at coordinate 173,203 of NZ_QTMH01000005.1, read as the reverse complement.
TGATATATTTTATTCACGGCAAACTCAATGTCCTACCCGCTGCAAACCTAATAAAAAAGTTCCTAACTATAGAATGAAAAGTTGCCAATTATCTATTAAAAAGTCTCTAAGAACTAAGGATTATCTCTATCCCAAGGCTTGGGATAGACATCCGCAACCTTGGGACAGATATCCGCAGCCTTGGGATATGTGTCCGCAGCCTGCGAACAAAGATTACCGCTTCATACGCAGCATATAGAAGAACAAGTACACTACCCCTACCGTCATCACAGCCACGGCACCGCTTTGTCCTACAGCATCACTTGCCAAGCCCATTGCTATCGGAAACACCGTACCGCCGAAGAGCCCCATAATCATCAAGCCGGAAACCTCGTTCTTCTTTTGTGGCATAGCAAGCAACGCTTGGGAGAAGATAACCGGAAAGATGTTCGAATTGCCGAAACCGATAAGGGCAATGCAAATGTATATCATTGTCTTTTCATGGAAAACGAACAACCCTACCATCGCAGCCAACATACATAACACGCTGATGCCGAAGAAGGTTCGGGGAGCCATCTTCTGAAGAATGAAGGCTCCGAGAAAGCAACCCGCCGTGCGGAAGATGAAGTAAAGGCTGGTGGCAAAGCCGGCATCGGCCAGCGTCATGCCCAGACGCTCCATCAGGATTTTGGGCGCTGTGGTATTCGTACCTACATCAATGCCCACATGGCACATGATGCCCAGGAAGCAGAGAAAGATAAACGGCTTGCCCAGCAGGGCGAGGCACTCCCCGAAGGTGGAAGGGCGTCCCTCTTCCTTTTCCTCGCGGATGGAAGTACCGCTCAGCCAAAGAATGGCAATCACCGCAATGACCATATAGACCGGGAACAGTACCCTCCAGCCCATGCCCAGAGACGGAATGGCCTGCGTAGCTCCCCACATGGCGATGTATGGAGCCAGAAACGAAGCAATGGCTTTTACAAACTGTCCGAAGGTGAGCGAACTTGCCAACCGCTCGCCGCTTACGATGTTGGAAAGCAACGGGTTGAGCGACGTTTGCATCAGCGCATTGCCGATGCCCAGCAATGAGAACGAGAGCAGCATCAGCACGTAGCCGTCTCCGAAAACCGGGAGAAGCAAAGAGGCAAACGTGATGACAAGGCTGAGAAGCACCGTCTTCTTGCGTCCGATGCGGTTCATCAGCATACCCGTAGGTACGGAGAAGATGAGGAACCAGAAGAACACCAGAGACGGGAATATGTTGGCTTGCGAGTCGGTCAGGTTCAAGTCGGCCTTCACGTAGTTGGAGGCGATGCCCACCAAATCCACAAAGCCCATGGCGAAGAAGCAAAGCATGACCGGAAAGAGCTTTGCCAAAGAATTCGTTTTTTGCATAATTATATCCTATTTTTTAAAATCCTAATCTGTAAATTCTGCAATTATTCACTTTGTAGCTTCCACCTTTTGCATAACAACTCATACGATTATATGGCTCATTAGGGAAAACCAAATTAGTCATAGCTACCTTACCACCATCAAGGAAAATCTCAACAGAACACTTATCAACAAATATATTTAAAGTATGGCTCATTGTTTTTACTATAGGCCCCCAAGTAGCAAGAGCAAAATCATCGATATAATTAATCGAAGTTTTCATACGTTTATCATGGGTTTCAAGTATATGAGATTGACTATTACGACCAAAATCAACAATACCACTCTTCGTGCGATCCATTACTAATCTACTTTCTAATAAATCTAAGTAAATATCAACCTCTTCACCTTTTTCATTAAATAGTTTAACCCCCATTATATTTGCTGTACCATTGACAAACTGCATTTCAATTTCATAGGCCCCACTATTCTCATTCAACAATGTATCCACATGATACTCGGTATCAACCATAAATGTAGATATCTCCCTCACTTCTTTACGTATATCACGTACTTCCTTTACTGGAGTTATTGATACATAAAATTCACCATCTTGTTCATACAACCCTAACTCACGAGGCAAGGCATTAGCACTACGAAACTGTTTTGTAGGAACGATGTTTGCATACTGCCAATTACTCATCCAAGGTATTGCAACAACCCTATCACAAGTATTTGAGAAACAAACTGTTGCATAATGGTCCTTTCCCCAATCCAGCCATTTTACTGTCTCTTTAGGACTATCACAGACAAACTTCGTCCCATCAAAATTGCCTACAAAATATTGCGTAGCACTTCCCCCAAAATAGCAACCAGGATTTACATTGACAATCATAACCCATTTCATATAATCCTTATTACCATTAACTGGTAATTGGACCATGTCTGGGCATTCAAATTGACGAGGTTGCACACCATATCCTTCTCCCCACGCACTAAGATATGTCCAATCCTTTAAATTGTACGAAGCATAAAAGCGCATTTCTTTATCAGCAGAAACAATCATAATCCATTTCTTTTCAGGATTATACCAAAAGACCTTGGGATCACGAAAATCTTTTATCCCATCAAAAGGAGTCAGAATAGGGTTCTTTTCATATTTAGTATAAGTATACCCATTATCTTTACTGTAAGCCATACACTGAATTTGCCCATTTTTTTCACTTGCAGAAGTATAAAAAGCAATAATAGCTCCTGCACCATAACCAGCTGTATTCTCTACATCTACAACAGAACTACCTGAAAATATATGTCCCAGAGAATCACGAGCAATCACCGGTGCTTTATGCTCCCAATGCATCAAATCTTTACTGACTGAGTGTCCCCAATGCATATTCCCCCAAACAGAGCCATAAGGATTATATTGAAAATAAAGATGATATTCTCCATCCTTATAGACCAATCCATTGGCATCATTCATCCAACCATACAAAGGTGTGTGATGGTAAATTGGACGAAAAGTTTCACGGTTAGTAGTATCAAAAGTATCAACCAGCTCTATAGCATCCCACGTAACAGCATTATTATAGAGTCCTTTCATACGAATCATAATAGTCTCTCCACTACCCTGCCGATAATTATCTAAATCAAGAGGAACAAAATAATCTATACTGTCAACTGCCATATGTACGTCTAAAGTCTGCATAATTTTATTCCCGTCCCCACTCTCTATTTGCAAAAGAGATTCATCTGCAGACTCTTGAATTGGAAGAAGCAATATTTTTGCTTGTCCTTCCACATAAATAATACTTTCCAACTCATTCATATGCTCCAATTGCATCTGAAAATGAGTAGCTTGTTTACAACCCCAAAAGAGTAAACAGCACAAACTTGCGAATAATGCTATACTCCATTTTACTGCCATCTGCCACTGTGTTAATAAATGTTTCATGTTTAATGGTATTATATTAATAAGGTTTTGCAAAGAAACAACAAAAAAAGAAGCCTGGACATAATTAATGTTGCAACTACTATAACAAATGTTACCTCAGTATTGTAGAACAATGCTGAGGTAACAAAATTCATAGTTTTTGAAACATATTTGACAAGCATTTCATTTTCTTAGCGCTATATTTGCCATTGTTATAAAATAAATAATATATTAAGTTAAACTCAAATTATTAAGACCATGAAAACATGTAAAGCAAAAAAAATGTATGGATTAGCTATAATGCTTTTTTCCATAATGCTTGTAAGTCCTACTTATGCGCAAAACGGTCCCAAAGGAACATTAAGGGTTGGAGCTGCAAAAGTGGACATTACTCCTAATCAAGATGAATTACCACCGAATTCTTTCGGTATCCTTGACCATATTCATAGCCGAGCTATTGTAATTGATAATAATCATACGAAAGCAGCATTGGTTACAGTAGATATAGGTGGTATCAGTGATGCTCAATGGAAGACTATAACAGAACGGGTTGAGACGGAAATTGGAATACCCCAAAATAATATAATGATTACAGCGTCACATACACATAGTGGAGCACGTTTAAAACCAGAAGTCTTGAATGAAAAAATATTCTCTTCCATTAAAGAAGCCACATCCAAACTACAACCTGCCCAAATAGGATATGGTAGTGGAGTTTCATATATCAATATCAATCGCAATATTTTTGATCAAGAACGTCACGGCTGGTGGGAAGGCCCCAACTATGAAGGGATATCAGATAAAACAGTTGCAGTCATCTGTTTCAAAACAATGGATAACAAACCCATCGCAGTATATTATAATTACGCAATGCATGCTGTTGCAGCAGGGCAGTTGGATATGATTAGTGGAGATGTACCAGGAACAACTTCCAAATACATAGAAGACACTTTTGATAATGAAATAATAGCAGTATGGTCAACCGGAGCCAGTGGTGACCAAAACCCGATTTACTTCAATCAGACGTATGAGTTACGAGATATCCGTATTAAGGAATATGCAAAAAGAGGCGAAGATATCTCAAATGCAATGCCTCCAGGAGGCACAGGGCTTGACCGGAACAACCCTCAAGTAGCAAAACTAATGCAACAACAGAAAGATATCATCATATCTATGGGGCAAATGTTAGGAGAAGAAGTTCAACATGTTATGCGTAATATCAAACGTTATGAAACAGTTATTCCAATTAATACGGGAAGCAAAATTATAACTTGTCCAGGACGTAACCGATTAAATAAAGGAAGAGCTGGCTACGAAGGCAAATATGAAGATGCAGACCCGATTGAGCTCCGTCTCGGTCTAATTATGCTAGACAATATACCTATTACATCTGTTAATGCAGAAATATTTAATTATATAGCAGTCAGATTGAAAAATGAATCTCCATATACACGCACAATGATGGCAACAATAACAAATGGAACAGCACGTTCTGGATATATACCTAATGATGCAGCTTATGGTTTTCAGACATTTGAAGTACTTTCTTCCAGATTAAAACCCGGATATGCAGAAAGCGCCATTGTCAATGGACTACTTGATTTAATCAATGAAGCCACTCATTAAAAAAAGCTGGGCTATCCTTATAAAAAGGACAGCCCACATAACAAACTTTTGATTAACTAGAAAATGTGATTATGAAAACACATATATTTACCCAAAAATTCATATGGATAACATTTTTATTCATACTTTATTCCAATTCCATATTAGCTCAACAAATCAGTGTGACAGGAACTGTTATTGGAACAGATGATGAGCCTATTATAGGTGTTAGCATATTAGTTAAGGGAACCACCCAAGGAGTTATCACCGACCTTAATGGAAATTACACAATCAACACAAACAGTGATGCTACTCTTGTTTTTTCTTACGTAGGTTGCATAACCCAAGAAGTAGCTATCGCTGGTAGAAAAAAAATTAATATAACCCTCGTGGAAGACAGTAAAGCTCTGGATGAAGTAGTAGTTATCGGTTATGCTGTCGGTAATAAACGATCTGTATCAGGAGCAGTAGATCGTGTTACGGCAAAAGATATGAATCTTGGTTATATTGCTACTCCTATTGATGCCATCAGAGGCAAAGTTCCTGGTATGGTTATTTCTCAAGACGGTGGGAATGTTAATGCTGAACCGACTGTCCGCATTCGTGGAACATCTTCTTTATCAGGAGGTAATGATCCATTAGTAATCATAGATGGAGTCTTCGGATCCCTAGAGATGTTAAATACAATTGCAGCCCAAGATATTGAAGAAGTTACAGTTTTAAAAGACGCTTCTGAAACAGCCCAATATGGTTCACGCGGTGCAGCAGGCGTAATTGTTGTAACTACAGCTAAAGGAAAAGAAGGAGTTTCCAATATCACATATAATGGCCAATTCGGTATCAGCCATGCATATAAACAATTACAAATGTTATCACCTGACGAATGGAGGCATGTCAATCAAACTTTATTTTCTGGAGTAGGAAAAGATTTAGGTGCAAGTACCAACTGGATGGATTGGGTACAAAATTCTGTATATACCCAAAATAATCATACAGTCTCTCTTACACAAGCAACAAAAAAAGGAAGCATGCGTGCCACATTTGGTATAAATGACAGAACCGGATCAGTACGTAATACTGGTAATACCACGTATTACGGACGTTTCAACTCAAACTTACATGGTCTAAATAATAAATTGAGTCTTGAATTTAATTTATCTGCTATTTACCGTGAATCCAAGCCAGGTTCCAATGTTTGGTCAAGCGCTGCCGTTTATAATCCAACATATCCATCTGAAAGAAATCCAGAAACTGGTATATGGGACATTGACAACAATGTTTCATCAATGGTTGTACATCCAGGAGAAATAATGGAATACGATTTGAAAAATGAAAGCACACGCATTAATGCCAGTGCAAGAGCAACATATAAGATAATCGATGGATTATCATTAAGCGCTTTTGGCTCATTTATGTATGTAAACGCAAATAATAAAGCATATTACCCCAATGATGTATATGCTTATAGAGGTAATCGTGGACGTGCTCAGGTCAGCAATCGACATGGCAAAGATTGGATGGGTAATATACAAGCAAATTACTCAAAAGAATTTAACAAACATGCAATTAATGCTTTAGCTCTAGTAGAAGGTCAATCCTACTATACATTCAATAGTTCTGTATATACAGAAGGGTTTGATACCAACTACTTTAAATATAATAATCTTGCAGCCGGTGCCCTATTAAGTTATGGAAATGCATCATCAGGGGCTCAAAAGAACACACTTTTATCTTATATGGCACGCCTCAACTACATGTTTGACAATAAATATGTAATAACAGTGAATGCACGTACAGATGGTTCATCTAAACTTGGAGCTAACCATAAATGGGGATTTTTCCCTTCCGCATCTGCCGCATGGATTATCAGTAATGAAGAATTCATGAAAAAGCAAAAAATATTTTCTACACTTAAACTACGTGCCGGTTATGGAGTTACAGGTAATCAAGATGCTATTTCACCACTCAACTCTTTACAAGTCTTATCTCCAAATGGAATTTCATCTTACAACAATCAGTCAGTAGTAACTTATGCTGTAGCTTCCAATGCTAATCCCGATTTAAAATGGGAAACAAAATATACTTTTGATATTGGATTGGACTTTACAATGTTCAATGGTCGTTTACGTGGAACGATGGATTACTTCCATTCAACAACTAAAGATTTACTGTATACATATAATGTATCTGTTCCGCCATTTACATACCCCACCTTACTTGCCAATATGGGAGAAATGGTTAATAAAGGATTTGAATTTTCCATTTCAGGAGAAGTAATCAAAAATAAAAAATGGGGACTCAATTTATCAGGTAATGTATCATTCTTAAAAAATAAATTAATATCACTTTCAGGAGCATATAATGGTGAAGCATTAACTACCACAGACTGGGTAGTAGTATCAAGTGCAGGTGGTTCAGGGCTTACCGCAAACACAGCTGTTACTTATATGGCAGAAGGTTATCCCGTTGGTATTTTCCGTTTACCAGTACACGATGGCTTCAATCAAGCTTCAGATGGAAAGAAAACATATAAATTTAAAGATCTAGACGGTGATGGAACCATTGACCACTCAGATTCTGGAGATAGAGAGATACTTGGTCAAGTTGTACCAAAAGTCAACATGAATCTTAATGCACAGTTACGATATAAGCAATTCGACCTGTCTGTCCAATTCAATGGCGCATTTGGACATAAAATTTATAACGCAACCCATCTTAATTATAATAACTTAAACTTATTTCCTTCATATAATGTACTTAAGACAGCCCCTGACTTAGGTATCTATGATATTGTACATACTTCATATTGGCTTGAAAAAGGAGATTATGTAAACATTGAATATATAACATTGGGATACAACATTCCCACCAAAGTATTCAAAGTCTTTTCCAATGCTCGCATAGCACTTTCATGTAATAATGTAGCTACCATTACTGGTTATTCCGGACTAACTCCAATGATTAACTCAGCAAGTTTTCAAGGTGGAGTTGATTCTCGTAATATCTATCCTATTAATAGAACATATACTATTCAGTTAATTCTTAGTTTCTAAACATAAAAATAGAAAGCCATGAAGAAAAAAATATTAGGTTTAGTGACAATAGCAATACTATTACTAAGCAGTTGTTCTGATTTTCTTGACGAAGTTGCCTATGACAAATTCCAAAAAGAGGACGCATTAAGTAATCCCACATTAGTATATATCAATTCTGTTGCTGCTATATATTCAGGAATGGGATTACAAGGAACCTGCTTTGAGTTTCGTACATACCCTTACTCCTTTTTATCAGAATTCACATCGGATTTAGCAATGTTGCCCGGTCGTCAAGGTGACTGGGTAGATGGCGGTTTCCATCAGAATGCTTTCTTACACAGTTGGTCACCATCTTATGCGGCATTTTTAGCAACTTGGAATGACATTTACAAACAGATTAGTTTATGTAATTCTGCTTATGAAGACTTACAAGATATGATAGATAAGGGAGGAGAAGATTATCTCAAAGACTATCAATATGAAATTAGAGCTTGTAGAGCATTTTATTATTATCATGCAATAAATCTTTTTGGCAGGGTACCTATTATAGTTTCCTCAGATACCAAAGTGGCAGACGTAAAGCAACCAAATCGTACTCAAGTTTATGATTTTTTACGTGATGAATTAACCGATATCATACCACACCTACCTGAAGCAAAGTCCGCAGATTCAAACAGCCAATACTATGGGCGTATCACAAAGGCTGTCGGTTATATGATGATGGCAAAACTAGCTATCAATGCACCAATCTTTTCAAAAGAAGATTGGAACGATGGCTCCTTCACTGGAGGAATTAACGCAGTAGAATCCTATATTACAAATGCCGGAAAGAATATAACAATCACTCTTGAAGGAACTACACGTAACGCCTGGGAAACTGTTATATACTGCAAACAACGTATTAAAGAATTAGGATATGCACTAGCTGATAACTTTAAATCTAATTTCCTTGTAGGCAACGAAGGTTCTATTGAAAATATTTTTATTCGTCCTAATGATACAGACACTTACCGCCTTAGTCAAAATTTACATTGGTACTCATTGCATTATGCACATTCTGCTGCTATGGGATTTAATGGTGGGAACGGTCCAATAGCAACAATAGAAGCTGTTAAAATATTTGGTGCGACCTATGACGAAGCGACAGAAACTGCTGACTATTCAGCAACAGATCCACGTTGGGACATGAGCTTTTTCTATGGAGATGTGTATGTTGACGGAAAAAGAATTGCCTCACAAGTTTCCGAATCTTATAATCCTTATGGAACCTATTTACCATTCCAAGCCCGTATTGATTATGACGTAACTTCATACTCTGACCCTAAAGGATTATATATAGTGAAATGGGCTGGAGCTAGAGTAAAAAAACTGGAGCTTGATAAAACCGACAAAAACACAATGTGGGCTCATTATACTAATGCAGATTTTGTGGTATACCGATATGCGGATGCGCTACTACTCGCAGCAGAAGCACAATATCGTCTAGGGAATATTTCAGAAGCACTTACACTGGTAAATGAAGTTCGTAATCGGGTGAATGCCCAACCAAGAGAAACCCTTACATTACAAGACTTACTTGATGAACGTGCTCTTGAATTAATGTGGGAGCCTGTTCGGAGAGAAGATCAAATCCGTTTTGGTACCTACACTGAGGCTACAGATGATAAGTATCCAGGCGTACCGCATGCCAATTCTGCAGGAGACTGGGTATACGATGCCAACGGATACACAACAGTATTTCCAATTCCTATCGATGTACTCAACTTAAATAAAAATCTTACGCAGAACCCCGGATATTAATAATACTCCTCTCATGCAACAGTAAATATAAGAGTCGTGCTAGAATCAATCCTACACGACTCTTTAATACAGATATTTTAAGGATTTATATATAATGCCAATTTACTCAAAAAAGTCATTAATGCCTCACCATTTATCTATTAGTAAACAATAATAACCTCAGGAAAATAAATCTATACTTCTCAAAAAACAAACTGTTCCGCACACCGATATCCTTCTTCATAAAGCCCCGTCAGCTTCTTGATGTCACGCTCGATGCGGTCTACCACTACCGGCTTCTGTGGACGGATCACAACGATTTCCCCGGCGGCTTCCATCCGTTCCACCTGCTCCAACTGTTGATTATAGACAATACTGCGGCGGTTGATGGCTTCACGCAATAGCGGATATTTCTTATATATAAAAGGTGGAACCTTCGTTCCCTGAATTTCCTTACGGTACCCATGATTGCGCGTCAACACCACTACATTATTGGTAAATCCATCCTGACGGGCACGCATCAAAGGGATACTGTCCACAATACCTCCATCCAGCATCGGGATGTTGTCCACGTAGGTAATGGGACAGACAAACGGCAGACTGCTCGAAGCACGCACAATATCAATGACGCGCTCTTTACTCCGCTTCTCCTCAAAATAGTTCGCTTCGCCCGTCTCGCAGTTGGTAGTTACCATCACATAACGTTCGGGACAATGAAAGTATGCCTCGTAGTCGTAGGGAAGTATGTGTTCCGGAAACTCCTGGAACAACAAGTCGAAATCCATGATATTCCGCTTCTTCAACAGATACTTCAATCCGATGTAATTGTATTTTTCCAGCAAGTCGATATTGCTGTACTTGGCACGCCCGCGCTGACCGGACATATAAGAAAGTCCGTTGCAGGCTCCGGCACTGACGCCGATGGTATAGGGAAAGCGAATGCCACGATCCATAAAGCTGTCGAGCACACCGCAAGTGAAGACGCCGCGCATACCGCCGCCCTCCAAAACAAGACCGCTATGGTCGTCGATACGTATTATTTTCTCCATAAGTGTCAGAATTAACGCTTCAAAGATAGCTTTTGTTTACGATATTCTGCCTATATTTGCAGTTGCAACTATAAATCTATAACATTTTAATTATGATGAAGAAATCAATACTGATGGCTGCATTGGGTTTATTAAGTTTAAACACAATAGCACAAGACACTCCGAAAGAGGAAGGTTTCATTTTTACAACCGTAAAAGAAAATCCTATCACTTCTGTTAAGAACCAAAACCGTGCCGGTACATGCTGGTGCTATTCCGGACTGGCATTCATCGAATCCGAACTGCTCCGCATGGGCAAAGGCGAATACGACTTTTCTGAAATGTTTATCGTACACAACACCTATCTGGACCGTGCCGACAAGGCAGTGCGTACACATGGTGACGTTTCGTTCTCACAAGGCGGTTCGTTCTACGATGTAATTTATGGTATGAAAACTTTCGGTCTGGTGCCCGAAGAGGAAATGCGTCCGGGCGTTATGTATGGCGACACGCTGAGCAACCACACCGAATTGACAGCCGTATCTGATGCCGTAGTGGCAGCCATTGCCAAGGGAAGACACCGCAGCCTGCAAGCAGACAAGGAAAATAACCCGCTTTGGAAGAAGGCCATCACTGCCATCCACGACATCTATCTGGGCGAACGTCCCGAGAAGTTCACCTACAAAGGCAAGGAATATACTCCGAAGTCTTTCTATGAATCTACCGGACTGAATGCAGATGACTATATCTCACTGACTTCCTATACCCACCATCCCTTCTACCAGCCGTTCGTCCTGGAAATACAAGACAACTGGCGTTGGGCTTCTTCCTACAACTTGCCTATCGACGAGTTGATGGAAGTGTTTGACAACGCTATCAATAAGGGTTACACCATTGCATGGGGTAGTGACGTAAGCGAACAAGGCTTCACACGCGACGGTATAGCCGTAATGCCCGATGCAGAAAAGGTGCAAGAACTGAGCGGTTCGGACATGGCACACTGGCTGAAAATGAAACCCGAAGAAAAGAAACTGAACAGCAAGCCTCAACCGCAGAAGTGGTGCACACAAGAAGAGCGCCAGCTGGCATACGACAACTGGGAAACTACTGACGACCACGGTATGCTGATTTACGGTATAGCCAAAGACCAGGAAGGCAACGAATACTATATGGTAAAGAACTCTTGGGGTGAAGCCGGAAAGTACAAAGGACTGTGGTATGCTTCCAAAGCTTTCGTGCGCTATAAAACAATGAACATCATTGTGCACAAGGATGCACTGCCTAAGGATATTGCCAAGAAACTGGGTATTAAATAAATAAAAGAAGGAGATGCAGTTTGATGCATCTCCTTTTTCAATTCTTACCAAATCCTACAGATATCTTCCACAATCTGCGGAACCGTCAACCGGTTCTTCTTCAACTGCTCCTCCACATCGTAACGGTCGATAAACTCTTTCTTCACACCATAGTTCAGTACCTTCATATCCGACGGACCGTAGTAACGGGCAATCTTCTCGCCAAAGCCACCGTCCAGCACTCCGTCCTCAAGAGTAATGACCAGTGTATGGTCGCGCTTCAGGTCATCGAGCAAAGCCTCGTCCACACCCGTGATGTAGCGAGGATTGACAAGCGTGGCATCCACTCCTTTCTCTTCCTTCAACCGGGCAGCCACGGCTTCGCCCAACTGATAGAAAGAGCCCAGTCCCAATATGGCGACCTTCTCTCCACGATGGGACACCTCATAACGGTTCAGCGTCTTGCCGTAATCCTTCTCCGGTTCTACATTCCTGCGGACAACCCCATTGGCCGGCACGCGAATGGCAACCGGATGTTCCGTTTGACGGATGCCCCACTCCAGCATTGCCATATACTCCTCACGACAAGTAGGTGCCAGATAAACCATATTCGGAATATTACCGATGACCGGAATATCAAAAAGACAAAGATGGGTAACATCATTCATACTCGATAAGCTTCCCCAGAAGACAAGAATCAGTGCAGGATTATTGTTGATGCAAAGATCCTGGGACAACTGGTCGTAGGCGCGCTGGATAAAGGTGCTGTAGACCCCGAATACCGGTTTTCCACCTCCGGCAGCAATGGCAGAAGCCATGGCAACAGCCTGCTCTTCGGCAATGCCCATATCGATGAACTGCCGCCCTGCCTCCTTGCGGCGCTCCGGTGTAAAGCCAAATACCGTAGGTGTACCTGCGGTGATGCCCACCACAGTCGGGTCTTTCTTCATCTCCTGCAACAAATAACCGGCGGTAAGGTCGGCATAGTCTTCACCCTCTCCAGACTCACCGGTCAGATTGCCGGTTTCAAGGTCGAACGGAACACTGTAATGGAAACGTTCTTTTTGCTCTTCCGCCAATTTGTATCCCTTACCTTTCAAGGTATTGATATGTACCACAACCGGATGCTTCTTGTCCTTCACTTCACGGAAAGCCTCTATCAATTGCTCCACGTCATTGCCATCCTTCACATAGAGATAATCATATCCCATTGCCTTAAAATAGTTGCAGGGAGCCTGCCCCTCCGTTTCGCGTAACTGTTGCAGATTGCGGTATAGCCCGCCATGATTCTCGGCAATGGACATCTGGTTATCGTTGACAATGACGATGAAGTTCGTGCCCAGTTCGGCACCTACATTCAATCCTTCGAAGGCTTCACCTCCACTCAACGAGCCATCGCCGATGACGGCAATCACATTACCCGCCTCCCCCTTCAGGTCACGCGCCTTGGCAAGTCCGCTTGCCAGACTGACGGAGGTAGAGGTATGCCCAATGACGAAGAAGTCGTGCTCGCTTTCCGACGGTTCGGAATATCCGGAGACTTCGTCATACTCGTCCGCATTCATAAACGCTGCCCGGCGGCCTGTCAATATCTTATGGGTATAACTTTGGTGAGACACGTCATAGACTATCTTGTCCGTTGGTGAATCGAACACGTAATGCAGGGCTATGGTAGCTTCTACCATTCCCAGGTTGGGACCTACGTGTCCTCCGTGGGAGCTTAACTTGTTTAACAACACCTGGCGGATTTCTCCACCTAATCCGTTCATTTCGCTGACTGATAACTTTTTCACGTCAGCAGGGGAATTTACTTTTTCAATATACATATTCTATAATAACATTTAAGTAGCAATGCTTGTTTATCCGATGCTGCCCGTTATGCAGACCTCATCCAGACGCTGCAAAAGTACAGAGGAAACGGGAACGGAAAGGTAGATAAATTACCGGTTTTATTACCTTTTTTACAGATATAGAGCCAACTGATATTTGCGCAAAATCCCTCAACTTGTGCATTTTTCACCCCATTTTCTTGTCAAACCCAACTCTTTCCGTAAATTTGCAGGCTGATAATGAGTTAACCGGCCAATTTCAGTAGCAGGATTCTACTACTCCTATTCCCGGTACTGACATACAAAGAAATACTAATACTAATAATTAATAGCATGAGTTTGAAAATTGTTGTATTGGCAAAACAAGTTCCCGACACGCGCAACGTTGGGAAAGATGCCATGAAAGCCGACGGAACCATCAACCGCGCGGCACTCCCTGCCATCTTCAACCCCGAGGACCTGAACGCTCTTGAACAGGCTCTCCGACTGAAAGATGAACATCCGGGCTCCACCGTTACCATCCTGACCATGGGACCGGGACGTGCAGCCGAAGTTATTCGTGAAGGACTTTACCGTGGTGCCGACAACGGCTATCTGCTGACCGACCGCGCCTTTGCAGGTGCCGATACGCTTGCCACTTCGTATGCCCTTGCCACAGCCATCAAGAAGATAGGCGACTATGACGTCATCATTGGCGGACGCCAGGCCATCGACGGTGATACCGCCCAAGTAGGCCCGCAGGTTGCCGAAAAGCTGGGGCTGACGCAAGTGACCTACGCAGAAGAGATTCTGAACGTGGATAAAGCCGCCAAGAAAATTACCGTGAAACGTCATATCGACGGTGGTGTGGAAACCGTTGAGGCTCCCCTGCCCATAGTCATCACCGTAAACGGAAGTGCCGCTCCCTGCCGCCCGCGCAATGCCAAACTGGTGCAGAAGTACAAACGCGCCCTCGGTGCCCAGGAAAAAGCTGCCATCACCAAGGAAGGCGCTGAGCTTGCCTACGCCGACCTCTACGAGAAATATCCCTATCTGAACATCACGGAATGGAGTGTTGCCGACGTGAACGGCGACCTTGCACAATGCGGTCTGAGCGGTTCGCCTACCAAGGTGAAGACCATTCAGAACATCTCATTCCAGGCCAAAGAAAGCAAAACGCTGACGGGCAGCGATAAGGATGTGGAAGATTTGATTGTTGAACTGTTAGCTAACCATACGATAGGATAAGATTATGAATAATGTATTTGTATATTTAGAGATAGAAGGCACAACAGTTGCTGACGTCAGTCTCGAACTCTTGACCAAAGGTCGTAAATTAGCCAATCAGTTGGGCTGTCAACTGGAGGCAGTTGCTGCCGGCAACAATCTGGCAGGCATTGAAAAGCAAGTATTGCCCTTCGGAGTAGACAAACTCCACGTATTCGACGCTCCGGGCTTGTTCCCCTATACTTCCCTTCCCCACTCCTCTGTCCTCATCAATTTGTTCAAAGAAGAAAAGCCGCAAATCTGCCTGATGGGCGCCACCGTTATCGGTCGCGACCTCGGCCCGCGCGTTTCTTCCGCTTTGACCAGCGGACTGACTGCCGACTGTACCTCACTGGAAATCGGCAACCACGAAGACAAGAAGGAAGGCAAGGTTTACGAGAACCTGCTGTATCAAATCCGTCCCGCATTCGGCGGTAACATCGTTGCCACGATTGTGAATCCCGAGCACCGTCCGCAGATGGCAACCGTTCGCGAAGGTGTGATGAAGAAAGAGATACTGGACGCTGACTATAAGGGCGAAGTCATCAACCACGACGTTGCCAAGTACGTGCCCGAGACGGATTATGTGGTAAAAGTCATCGACCGCCACGTAGAAAAGGCAAAACACAACCTGAAAGGCGCTCCCATCGTGATTGCTGGCGGCTACGGCATGGGAAGCAAGGAAGGTTTTGACATGTTGTTCGAGCTTGCCAAAGAACTCCATGCAGAGGTAGGCGCCAGCCGTGCTGCCGTCGATGCCGGTTATGCCGACCATGACCGCCAGATTGGCCAGACCGGTGTCACTGTCCGCCCCAAACTGTATATTGCTTGCGGCATCAGCGGACAAATCCAGCACATTGCCGGTATGCAGGAAAGTGGTATTATCATCTCCATCAACAATGACGAGAACGCTCCCATCAATACGATTGCCGACTATGTCATCAACGGTACGGTGGAAGAGGTTATCCCGAAGATGATAAAATATTATAAATCACACAGTAAATAACAATAAAGGTAATCATGAAAGGGCTGATTCTTATATTTGTTCTTCTTTCAGGTATATCTTCCGCTATCGCTCAAGAAAAGCTCTGGTTGGACAAGAATTACCAATGGACGGACGACTCCATCCAGGCAGTCAAGTATGCTCTTGTTTCCAAGATAAACAAGAAGTGCATCAAGGTGGAAGAGTATGCTTTGGAAGGACAAAAGAAGGATGTCTGGCATTTCTCCGAATACAAAAGCAATCCCCGCAAAAGGATAAGGGAAGGCCTGCATACATCATTCTATGCAAATGGCAAGGACAGCCTGACAGAAGTATATAGAGACAACCGCCTGGAGGGGCAGACCATGGTGTATTATCCCGACGGTGCCATACATCTGGCCCGGAGCTACAGCGATGGTAAACTTGACGGAACACTCCTGCAGTACTATCCCGACGGGAAACTCCGTAGAGAGGAACACTATTCAGAGAATCAGTGTACCGGTGGAAAGATGTTCGACGAGCACGGAACTGAAATGGAACATCAGCCGTATTTCATGTTTCCATCCTTCCCCGGTGGAATAGAGAACCTCATGAAACTGGTGGCCAATGTTACCAAATATCCGGAAGACGCCTGGAAGCAAAAGGCAGAAGGAAGGGTAATCCTACGATTCGTTGTAGACGAAGAAGGCAAGATGACCCATCCCCAAATTCTCCAGTCCGTGCGCTATGACATCGACAAAGAAGCCATACGCGCTTTCGAGGCCATTGCCGACGTCTACCGCTGGTCGCCCGGCTATCAGGACGGAGAGGCCAAGCGAGTGAAATTCACCATACCCCTATACTTCAGAATACCTAAATAACCAAGAAATTATGGCAAATTTTTATACCGAAGTTCCCGAATTGAAGTATCATCTGAACAACTCGATGATGGAACGTATCTGCGAACTGAAAGAACGCGGTTACCAAGACAAAGACAAGTATGACTATGCCCCGCAGGACTATGCGGATGCTATGGACTCTTTTGACAAGGTACTTGAAATCACCGGAGAGATTACCGGAGAGATTATCGCTCCCAATGCCGAGGGCGTGGACGAAGAAGGTCCCCACTGTGCCAACGGCCGTGTGGAATATGCCAGCGGCACCAAGCAGAACCTCGACGCCATGGTAAAAGCCGGATTGAACGGTATGACCATGCCGCGCCGTTTCGGTGGCTTGAACTTCCCGATTACTCCGTACACCATGTGTGCGGAAATCGTTGCCGCCGCCGATGCCGGTTTCGGTAACATCTGGTCACTGCAAGACTGTATCGAAACGCTCTACGAATTCGGTAACGAAGACCAGCACAGCCGTTTTATACCGCGTGTCTGCGCCGGAGAGACCATGTCTATGGACCTGACAGAACCGGATGCCGGTTCCGACTTGCAGAGCGTAATGCTGAAAGCGACCTATGACGAGGCCAACAACTGCTGGCGCCTGAACGGCGTGAAGCGTTTTATTACTAACGGTGACGCCAATCTCCACCTCGTACTGGCACGTTCAGAAGAGGGTACCAAAGACGGACGTGGCTTGTCCATGTTCATCTACGATAAGAATGAAGGCGGTGTAGACGTGCGCCGCATCGAGAACAAGCTGGGTATCCACGGCTCTCCCACCTGCGAGCTGGTTTACAAGAATGCAAAGGCAGAACTTTGCGGCGACCGCAAGCTTGGTTTGATTAAATACGTTATGGCTTTGATGAACGGTGCCCGTCTGGGTATTGCCGCACAGTCGGTAGGCCTTTCACAAGCTGCCTACAACGAAGGTCTGGCTTATGCCAAAGACCGCAAGCAGTTCGGCAAGGCTATCATCGAATTCCCGGCTGTATATGACATGCTGGCTATTATGAAAGCCAAGTTGGATGCAGGACGCTCCTTGCTGTACCAGACTTCCCGCTACGTTGACATCTACAAAGCGCTGGACGACATTGCTCGCGAACGCAAACTGACTCCGGAAGAACGCCAGGAACAAAAGAAGTATGCCAAACTTGCCGACGCCTTCACTCCGCTGGCAAAAGGTATGAACTCTGAATATGCCAATCAGAATGCTTACGACAGCATCCAGATTCACGGCGGTTCGGGCTTCATGCTGGAGTATGCTTGCCAACGTATCTATCGTGATGCACGTATCACTTCTATCTACGAAGGTACTACTCAGTTGCAGACCGTAGCTGCTATCCGCTATGTAACAAACGGCTCATACTCTGCCACCTTGCGCGACTACGAGCAAGTGCCGTGCAGCGAAGAAATGCAACCGTTGATGGACCGCATCAAAGAGATGACCAACAAGTTCGAAGCCTGCACCAATGCGGTGAAAGAGGCACAGAATCAGGAATTGCTGGACTTCGTGGCACGTCGCCTCTATGAGATGGCTGCGGTATGTATCATGTCGCACCTCATCATTCAGGACGCGACAAAGGCTCCCGAACTGTTCGGCAAGTCGGCTCTGGTGTATGTGAACTACGCAGAAGCTGAAGTGGAAAAACACTTTAACTTCATCCGTAAGTTCAAGGCAGAAGAGCTGGAAAGCTACCGCAAATAAATGCATTGCTTGACAAGGCAAATATAGCGGGCACCGGAGTTTAGCTACTCCGGTGCCCGCTTGTTTTTTCTGAAATACTTCCTCCTGCTTGCCCCTTCTTAAAAGGACAAAAGTTCTCAAAGAGACGAAAGGAAAATTAATACTCTCCGTGCAGCCTCAGCCTGCCGCGCAGCGAGTGTATCTCCCGCTGCATCTCTTCCATCCTTGCCAGCAGATGGTGGATGGCATCAATCCCTTCCATATTGATGGAAAGGTCGTAGTACATACGGCTGTACCGTTCCACATCCGGCAACTCGGAGAAAGGCAGATAACGCTCTCCACCTTCCTGCTCCACATCTATCAGTCCACTTTCGCACAGCATATCAATAAAAGTGGGCTCTATATGACACTTGTCACAATATTCGCTGATGACAATCCATTCGTTCTGCATAATCCGTTCTCCTTTCATTAGTTCATACTCTGAATTTTACGGAACATCTCTTTCTGCTGTTCCGTCAGGTTTGTCGGCAACTTCACGGAATAAGTCACGATGAGATCGCCAAACTGTCCCTCCTTCTTATATACGGGGAAGCCCTTACCCTTCAGACGTACCTTAGTCCCGTTCTGAGTTTCGGGTTTCACCTTCAGCTTCACCTGACCATCCAAAGTATCCACCAACTGGTCGCCACCCAGCAGGGCTGTATAAAGGTCGACGGTCACATCCACATACAAATCATCTCCCAAACGCTTGAATACCGAGTCGTCCGGAATCACAAACGTGATGTATAAGTCACCTGCAGGACCTCCGTTGATGCCCTCGCCACCATAGCCTTTCAGTTTGATGACCTGTCCGTTGGCCACACCGGCCGGAATGGTAATACGCACTTGCTTGCCATTCACCGTCAATATCTGTTTATGGGTCTTCGCAGCCTCACGAAGCGAGAGGTTCAAATCCGCATGATAATCCTGCCCGCGGAAACCGGCATTGGCACCGCCTCCTCCGCGCGTACGATGACCGAACATCTGTTCGAAGAAGTCTGAGAAACCACCGGCATTACTGCCCGAAAATTCCTGGCCGTCGGAAGAATACCAATACGTACCGCCTCCGTCCGTACCAAATCCCGCACCGGAACCTCCAAAACCGGCACCGCCAAATCCTCCGAAGCCCCCGGCTTGCTGCTGTGCCCGCTTCTGCGCTTCAAACTCGTCGGCATGTTTCCAGTGTTCACCATATTCATCATATTTCTTTCTTTTTTCAGGATCACTCAGCACCTCATTCGCCTCGTTGATAGCCTGAAACTTATCCTTGGCCGTAGCATCGTTCGGATTCAAGTCAGGATGGTACTTGCGCGCCAGCTTGCGGAACGCTCTCTTGATGTCATCCTGAGATGCCTTTTTGTCCACTCCAAGGACCTGATAGTAATCAATATAAGCCATAGTCTATTAGTTTTATTGTCTAAATACCATAAAACAAATAACACGCCAATTTGTTTTACGCATTATTAAAATAGGTAAACGAAAATTAAAAAGCATCATCAAGCATAATAATTACGTGATAAACAAACATTTAGTTTCAACCAAACACTTATTTCACGTCTATAAAATACCAAAATAGTGTAAACGACACCTAATATCGTCTAATTATTCATCCTAAATCTTCCTAAAATTGACAGAAAATGCTTTATTTGTAATAAGGAAAATTTGTTTTATATATAATCCCCAACCTTAGATTAAAAACCCCCATTATGAAAAGTAATTATTGGCTCCTAACGGTAATATTCGCTCTCGTAGCCCTGCCGGGCAAAGCAGGCGAATGGATCAGAATCAACCAACTCGGCTATTTGCCGCAATCCGTCAAAGTCGCTGTATTCATGAGCGAGGAAGGAACAAACGTAGAAAATTATTCATTGATTGACGCTTTCACCGGAAAGGTGGTGCGTACCTTCAACACAACCAAGGCCACCGGCAAGATGGGAGGCATGAAGAGTACCTACCGGTTGAACTTCAGTGATTTCACAGAACCGGGCACGTATTATCTGAAAGCAGGCAAAGCGGTCTCCCCCCGTTTCCCCATCAATGCACAAGTCTACAACGGTACCGCAGACTACCTGCTGCACTACATGCGGCAGCAACGCTGCGGCTATAATCCGTTCCTGAAAGACAGCTGCCACGTGCACGACGGCTACATCGTCTATCATCCCACCAAAACCGGACAACATATAGACGTCCGCGGAGGCTGGCACGATGCTACGGACTATCTGCAATACACCACCACCTCCGCCAATGCCATCTACCAGATGATGTTTGCCTATCAGGAAAATCCGGAATCATTCGGTGACGCCTATGATGCAGCCGGACATCCGGGAGCCAACGGCATTCCCGACATCGTGGACGAAATCAAGTGGGGACTGGACTGGATGAACCGGATGAATCCTGCTCCGGGCGAGCTGTACAACCAGATAGCCGACGACCGTGACCATGCCGGAATGCGCCTACCTAACAAAGACCTGGTGGATTACGGCTACGGACCGGGTAAAGGACGCCCCGTTTACTTTTGCAGTGGCGAACCGCAAGTACGTGGAGAGTTCAAGAATGCAACGACCGGAGTGGCAAGCACTGCCGGCAAGTTTGCCTCCTGCTTCGCTTTAGGCGCCAAGATACTGAAAGACTACTATCCTGAATTTGCAGCAGAAATCGAAGCCAAGGCCGATGCCGCCTATCAGGAAGGCGTAAAGAAACCGGGAGCATGCCAGACTGCCTCTGTCTTGTCTCCCTACATTTACGAAGAGGACAACTGGGTGGACGATATGGAACTGGGAGCCATGGAACTGTACAAAGCCACCGGCGACAACAAATACCTGGCCCAAGCCCTTGAATACGGACGTCGCGAACCGGTGACTCCTTGGATGGGCGCCGACAGTGCACGCCACTACCAATGGTATCCGTTCATGAACATGGGGCACTACCATCTTGCCAAAGTGGACAACAGCCGCATCAGCAAGGAATTCATCCGCAACATGCGTACGGGCATTGAACGCACGTACGAGAAAGCGGTAGAAAGCCCCTTTCTGCACGGTATACCCTACATCTGGTGTTCCAACAATCTGACTACCGCCATGCTAACCCAATGCCGGCTGTACCGTGAAACCACCGGCGATGACACATACGCCGAAATGGAAGCCTCCCTGCGCGACTGGCTGTTCGGCTGTAACCCTTGGGGAACCAGCATGATTGTGGAACTTCCCCTTTACGGAGACTATCCCTCGCAACCCCACTCCTCACTGCTGAATGCAGGCGTGGGCAATACTACCGGCGGACTGGTGGACGGTCCTGTCTATCGTACCATCTTCGAAAGCCTGCGCGGTGTCAATATGACGGGAATTCCCGGAACTCCCGGACAAGACTACGAACGCTTCCAGCCAGACCTGATGGTATATCACGACGCCATCCACGACTATTCCACCAATGAGCCTACCATGGACGGAACCGCCTGCCTCACGTACTACCTCTCTGCCATGCAGAAGGATGGAATGAAGCAAGCCGGTATCCCAAATGACAAGAATGTATATGTGGACGGAGGCATTATCCGCACCGATCCCTCAAAAAAGCAAATCACCCTCGTATTCACTGCCGCCGACAAAGCAGACGGTGCCGATGCCATCATCAGCACCTTGAAGAAGCATGGCATCAAAGGTGGCTTCTTCTTTACCGGAGAGTTCTATGAACTCTATCCCGATGTAGTGAAACGCCTGCTCGACGAAGGGCATTTTGTAGGCAGCCACAGTTACGGACATCTGTTGTACATGCCTTGGGAAGACCGTGATTCTCTGCTGGTCACCCGCGAAGAGTTTGAGAACGATATGATGAAAAGCTACGAGACCCTCCGCAAGGCAGGTATCGAATACAAGGACGCTCCCGTCTATATTCCTCCTTACGAATACTATAACAAGAAAATATCTGCCTGGGCAAAGAATATGGGTATTCAAGTTATCAACTATACCCCTGGTACCATGAGCAATGCCGACTACACCACTCCGGACATGGGACAGAAGTACCGGAGTAGCAAACTCATCTACGACAAGATTATGGAGGTGGAAAAGAAAGAAGGTCTGAACGGACACCTAATGCTGATACACTTCGGAACGGACGACCGCCGCACAGACAAGTTCTATAATGGCTATCTGGACAAGATGATTAAGACGCTGAAACGAAAAGGCTACACTTTTGTACCGGTCCGCGAGGCTGTCGGTATATAAGCATACTCTAACAAGGATTTATTGAAAAGGTTAGTTAAAAAGGTTATCGTGCAAAGGTATTTAAGGTAAATATTCAATCGGTTTGTTTTCAGTAAACCTTCCCCTACCCCCAAGAGGGGAAAGTTTCGAAGTAAGCTCCCAGCCTGTGAAGGTTAGGAGCTTTTATATATTTCAGAGAAGCCTTTTTACCGATTGCAGCAATTGCTCGATATCTTCTTCCGTAGTATCAAAAGAGGTTACAAAACGGATTTCGTGGATGGCCTCATCCCAGAAGTAGAAGAAATAGTCCTTCAACAGCTCGTCAATCACCGGACGGGGCATCGTAAGGAAAAGCTGGTTACTTTCCACCTTCTGCGTAAAATGCGCACCTGGCAATTCCTTCAATCCGTCGTAAAGAATCTTTGCCATACGATTGGCATGCGCGGCATTTTTCAACCAAAGGCTGTCCGTCAGGTAGGCAGTGAACTGGCAGGACAGATAGCGGAGCTTGGATGCGAGCTGTGCCGACTGCTTGCGCACAAAATAAGCTTCCTTCTTCAAAGCTGGGTTAAAGACAACCACGCTTTCTCCCAACATCAGTCCATTTTTCGTACCACCGAAGCTGAGGATATCTATCCCGCAATCCACTGTCAGTTCCCTAAAGCCAAGATTCAAGGCTGCACAAGCATTTGCCAGACGGGCTCCGTCCATATGGACATACATGCCATGCCGATGGGCCAAATCCGTCAAAGCCCGCAACTCGTCCGGCTTATAGACAGTGCCCAGCTCCGAACATTGCGAAATATAGATGGCTCCGGGCTGCGAATGATGCTGTTCGCCGAAATGGCACAAATAAGGACGGACTAAATCGGGCGTCAGCTTGCCGTCAGGGGTAGCTATAGGACGAATCTGACAACCTGTCATACGGGCAGGCGCACCGCACTCATCGACATAGATATGTGCAGTCTCTGCACAAATAATGGAATTATAAGGGCGGGTACACAGCTGCAAAACCACCGCATTACTGCCCGTACCGTTGAATACGAACAACGGTTCGCAATCCGGCGTAAACGCTTCCCTTATTTTACGGACAGCCTCCTCTGTCCAAGGATCATCCCCATAACCAATAGCATGGTCACGGTTGGCCCGGTTCAGCGCCTCCATTACCAACGGATGTACGCCTGAATTATTGTCTGAAGCAAAACTTCTCATAGTCTTTCTGTTTTTGTTCATTGAAAAGAATGTACAAAGAAAAGAATATTCTGCAACATGAAGAAACCAAGGAGCACAGATTTCATCCCCCGGTGGAAAATGCTTCCGCACTGAGAAATCTGTGCTCCTCAATCAATCCATTCAATCGGTTTCCTTTATCCGATATAAACATTTACCCCTAGTGAAACATAAAGTTCATCTTCTTCCTGATGAATTTCAATCTTGTCCTCACGGGCAAGCCACCCCAATGCGGCTCCCAACTCCTTGTCCTTCAGTCCGGACTTCCTCTTTAAAGAACCGTAGCTCCATCTGGTATAATCGCTAAGCAACTGCCAAACTTTCCCAGCATTTAGTCCAATTTCGCTTTTGTTCATTTTCTCTTCAATTAAAAAGGTTAATAGTTCTTGTTGATTAGGTTATCTTTACGAAGGGTAAAGATATGATTTTTTATTTTGCTAACAACAAAAACGAACAAAAGATATGAAAACTAATCATTTTTGTAACACTTTTGTAATATTACACGCTTTTTATTAATAATCAAGAAGGTAAATAGAACAAAAAAACCGCAGTATCTATCAAAAAGACACTGCGGTTCTCCTATTTGATTAAGCAATCAGGGAAAACGATCTTACATCATTCCGCCCATGCCTCCCATTCCGGGAGCACCCATCGGCATCTCAGGCTTATCTTCTTTCTTCTCTACGATTACACATTCTGTAGTCAGGAACATACCGGCAATAGAAGCGGCATTTTCAAGAGCCACACGAGTAACCTTGGCAGGATCTACCACACCGGCTGCATGCAGGTTCTCATAAACATCGGTACGGGCATTGTAACCGAAGTCTGCCTTGCCTTCGCGTACTTTCTGTACAACAACAGCACCTTCTTTACCAGCGTTGGCAACAATCTGGCGCAACGGTTCTTCAATAGCACGTTTGATGATGTCAATACCGGTTGTTTCATCTACATTGTCACCCTTAAAGCCTTCCAGAGCATCCAATGCACGGATATAGGCTACACCACCACCTGGAACAATACCTTCTTCGATAGCGGCACGGGTAGCACGAAGCGCATCGTCTACACGGTCTTTCTTTTCCTTCATTTCAACCTCAGAAGCAGCACCTACATAAAGAACAGCTACACCGCCAGACAACTTGGCCAAACGTTCCTGCAGTTTTTCCTTGTCATAATCAGATTTCGTAGATACAATCTGAGCCTTGATTTGCTCGCAACGTTCCTTGATGTTTTCTTTATCACCGGCACCGTTTACAATAGTTGTATTATCCTTGGAAACAGTTACCTTGTCGGCAGTACCCAACATTTCGATAGTAGCTTGTTCCAGCTTCAGACCTTTTTCCTCGCTGATGACAACACCACCGGTCAGCACTGCAATATCTTCCAACATTTCCTTGCGACGGTCACCGAAGCCCGGAGCCTTCACTGCACAAATCTTCAACTGAGAACGCAGACGGTTTACAACCAAAGTTGTCAGCGCTTCGCTATCCACATCTTCTGCAATAACCAGCAAAGGACGACCGGTCTGTACTGCCGGTTCGAGGATAGGCAGGAAATCTTTCAGGTTGGAAATCTTCTTATCATAAATCAGGATGTACGGTTTTTCCATTTCGCACTCCATCTTCTCCGTATTGGTAACGAAGTAAGCAGAGAGGTAACCACGGTCGAACTGCATACCTTCAACCACACCGATAGTAGTATCAGTACCCTTTGCCTCTTCGATAGTGATAACACCGTCTTTGGAAACTTTGCGCATAGCGTCTGCAATCAGCTTGCCGATAACGGGGTCGTTATTGGCAGAAACGGAAGCAACTTGCTCAATCTTGTCATAATTGTCACCCACTGTTTCCGCCTGGCCTTTGATAGAATCAACCACTTTGGCAACAGCCTTGTCGATACCGCGTTTGATATCCATCGGGCTAGCACCGGCAGTCACGTTCTTCAGACCTTCGGCTACGATAGCCTGAGCCAAAACAGTAGCAGTTGTAGTACCGTCACCTGCATCGTCGCCGGTCTTGGAAGCAACTTCCTTTACCAGCTGTGCGCCAGTATTCTGATATGCGTCTGCCAACTCTACTTCTTTAGCTACCGTTACACCATCTTTCGTGATGTGGGGAGCACCGAATTTCTTTTCGATGATAACGTTACGACCTTTAGGGCCGAGGGTTACTTTTACTGCATTTGCCAGTGTGTCGATACCTTTCTTCAATTGGTCGCGGGCATCGATATTGAATAATATTTCTTTTGCCATAACTATATTTACATTTTAACGATTTACAATTTACAAATTAACCTAAAACAGCGAGCACATCGCTTTGACGCATGATGAGGTACTTGGTTCCTTCAACTTCCAGTTCAGTACCGGCATACTTGCCATACAGCACTGTGTCACCAACCTTCAACACCATTTCTTCGTCTTTTGTTCCGTTGCCTACTGCAATAACTTCACCTTTCAAAGGTTTCTCTTTCGCTGTATCAGGAATAATGATACCGCCAATTGTCTTTTCTTCTGCAGGTGCAGGGAGTATCAGCACTCTGTCTGCTAATGGTTTAATGTTCATAATCTTTTTGTTTTATATGTTATACATTTGTTATAATGGTAATTTTGCTTTAAACAAGCGATAAACAACTTACGAAAACCGTGCCAAACGAACAAGCTGATTGTTTGGCAGACAAAGGCTGACAAAATGGCAAAGTATACAACAATATTTGCTATCTTTGCAGCCTCAAAAATGATTTGACTTATGAACGCAATATGGATAGTCCTCCCCATTCTTACCTTATTGATGTTTGAACTGGGACTGACATTACAAACCGAAGACTTTAAACTGTTCCGCAAACGCCCCCGCCCCATTATTGCCGGGCTGGCAGGCCAAATCATCCTACTGCCGATGCTGGCATTTGCTTTAGGACATGTCTTCCAGCTCGAACCTCTGTTCTTTATCGGCATCATACTCATAGCCTGCTCGCCAGGCGGCAGCTCATCCAACATCTTCTCCATGATAGCCAAAGGAGACGTAGCATTGTCCGTGTCACTGACGGCATGTAGCAGCATTATTACGCTGTTCACTATCCCCGTGATTATGGAATTCGCCACACACTTTGTAGACAGCAATCTGGACATAGATATCCATCTCCCCGTAGGCAGCCTTATCATGCAGAACCTGGTTCTGATGCTTCTTCCCATTGTAGCCGGCATATTCACGAAGCGCTACCGTCCGCAAATGGCAGAAAGGATTCATAAGATATTGTCCAAGACAGCCTTTCCCGCACTTATCCTGCTGGCAACCATCTTCTTCATACAGCACCATGCTACCATCACCGGCCAATTCGGCAAACTGGGCCTCTGCATCTCCATTCTTATCCTGCTGGCTATGGGAGGCGGCGTAGTGCTATCGAAGTCCATGCGCCTCAACCGGAAAGAACAACGTACACTCATTATAGAAATCGGTATGCAGAATGCCGCACAAGCAATTGCTGTTGCCAGTAGTCCGTTTGTATTCAACAATGACATTATTGCAATACCTGCCATTATCTACGCACTGGTAATGAATGTTATTCTGCTGATTTATGTGGGAGTGGTGAAGCGGCAAAGATAATCTTCCAACCGGTATCTCCCCTTCTTCTGTGTCGCTTTTCCATACTGTATCACTTTCCGGGGGCAAAAATGCAAACAAGCCATACAATGAATGCACTGCTTTCCCCACACCGGATGCCCATCCACCAACCGGATATTACCTACCGGACAAGATTTGCCGCATATTCCGCAAGAGATACAGCCTTCATCTACATGGAAACTCCTTGTACCAATGACAAAACGGACAAACAAAGGATTCACAACATACGTTTTCAGCCAGGCAGCACTGCCCTCATGCACATTCCAGACCCTCTTCCGTGCAATGACATCTTCGGCAATCGAAGCGACAGCATGCCGTGCGTTCTCTATCTTCTTGAGGCAAAGCGCCCCATCGTCCAAATTGAACATCGGTACATAGGTATTGGGCATTGCAACAGACCAGGCTGCATCCAACGGAAAATGTTCCGCCAGGCGGTTCATTCCCTTTCCCATATCGTCCCCGCATGTACACACGGCATAACGGTAACAGCAGTCCGGCAACCGGAGCTGCGACAAAAAATCAATCAAGACACGAGGTGCATACCATGAGTGTACCGGAAAAACAATACCTAGTCTGTCAGCTATCGACAGCCCTGCGGGTATCGAGCCTTGCTTAAGGCAATCAACAATGCTGACGGCAGTATCATGCATAGCCTCTGCAAGCAATTCTGCAATCCAGCGTGAGTTTCCGGTTGCGGTAAAATAAAGTATCATCGGCAATATGTTTTGCCGACAAAGGTAGTGATTTGACTTGAATTCCTTCTATTCCAGCAGCTCTTCTATGGAATAATTTTCCCAGAACGCTTTTGTAGAATGTACCAATGAACTGCCCATATAGAGCAGGAACAATGCCGCTATGACAATCATCAGGAAACTGACGAGGGCATTGTGTTTTTCTTGCTTAAGCTCAACAGAAACCATAAGAACCTCCTTTTTTGTCAGTACAAAGATAAATGCAGGATGTTTCATTTTTCCTACGCCACTATTACAAATACCTATATTTGTGCCATAAATATACAAAAAAAGGAGCAATTTTGTGCTCCTTTTTAAATGTATTTCAGTTTTTATTATTTCAGTTCGCTAACCAGCTCTTGGGGAGTGACCATTTTCTGCTCTCCGGTCTCCATGTTTTTCAATGTCACCTTACCTTCATTCATTTCATTCTCACCCACCAGGGCCACAAACGGGATGGCTTTGGAGTTCGCATACCCCATCTGTTTCTTCATCTTGCTTGCATCGGGGAAAATCTCGGCACGGATGCCTGCCGCACGCACTTCAGTCAATACATTCATTGAGAATGCGGCCTCTTTCTCACCAAAGTTGATAAACAGTAACTGAGTACCGTTCACCGCTTCTTTCGGATAAAGGTCAAGCTGGTTCAGCACATCAAAGATACGGTCTGCACCGAACGAGATACCGACACCACTGACACCGGACATACCGAATACACCCGTCAAGTTGTCATAGCGTCCTCCACCAGTAATACTGCCGATTTGCACATCCAGCGCCTTTACTTCGAAGATGGCACCGGTATAGTAATTCAAGCCACGGGCCAATGTCAAATCCAGCTCGATTTCGTTCTTCAAGCCAAGGTTCTTTAAGGTGGAAAGGATAAATTCACTTTCCTCCACGCCCTTCAGTCCGGTCTCGCTGACAGCAAGAACTTCCTTCAGAGTTGCAAGTTTCTCTTCATTACTTCCGCTCAACAAAATGATAGGTTGCAGTTTGGCGATAGCCTCGTCACTGATGCCTTTCTCTTTCAACTCGGCATTGACATTGTCCAGACCTATCTTATCCAACTTATCAATGGCCACAGTAATATCAACAATCTTGTCAGACTCACCGATGATTTCGGCAATGCCACTCAATATCTTACGGTTGTTAATCTTGATACAAACACGGATGCCGAAGCGGGTAAATACCGTATCGACAATCTGCATCAGCTCCACCTCATTCAGCAAGGAATCACTGCCTACCACATCGGCATCGCACTGATAGAACTCACGATAGCGTCCTTTTTGCGGACGGTCGGCGCGCCACACGGGCTGTATCTGATAACGTTTGAAAGGAAAAGTTATTTCATCGCGGTGCATCACCACGTAGCGGGCAAAAGGTACTGTAAGGTCATAGCGCAAACCTTTCTCGCAAAACTTGCAGGCAAGTCTCGGAGCATTACGGCTCAACAGTTCTTCATCTGTCAGTCCGGAAAAGTAATCACCGGAGTTCTGTATCTTGAACAAAAGCTTGTCGCCTTCCTCACCATACTTCCCCATCAAGGTAGAAAGCATTTCCATCGAGGGCGTTTCTATCTGCTGAAAACCATAGAGATGATACACCTCACGAATCGTATTGAATATATAGTTACGCTTCGCCATTTCTACGGGCGAGAAGTCACGGGTTCCTTTCGGAATACTGGGTTTTGCTGCCATAATCAGTTCAATTACTTTAAAAATCGGGCGACAAAGTTACAGTATTTTATTGATTAAGAAAAGAGAATGTTTACCTTTGTATCATTACCGTCGCATAAAAACGACCAAAACAAACTTTAAACTTACACATTTATGAAAGAGAGACTGATTTTATTCTGCATGTTGTTGCTATGTGGCATCGGTGTTAGCCGGGCACAATCCGACAACGCCAAAGACTTCGAGCAAAAAGAAGAAGCCATCGCACAAAAGCTGCAACAAGCCGTTAACGAGAAAAACTATAAAGAAGCCGAAAAGAACGGTAAGGCTTTGATAACTCTGTTCAAAGAACAAGACGAGAACACTCAGAAAAAGTATAGCTGGATTATACAGTCCTATTACTACAATTTAGCCTGCTTCCAATCCTTGTTAAAGAAAAAAGGTGAAGCCATCAAAAATTTAGAACTGGCCTACGACAATGGATTTCAAGATTACAACCACATGATGAATGATACCGACTTAGACAACCTGCGCAGCGATAAACGCTTCAAGGCAGTGCTTGCCAAAGTGAAGAAAGTGGGTGACTACCTCGACATACTTCAAAAAGCACCGGGATACACCCACAATGAGCGCCCTGATACACTCCCCCGCTTCGAATACATCAATCCCAACAACAAGTATTTAGTAGAGGTACGCCAATACTTCAAGTTGGACAGTGTGGCAGGCGCAAGCGACGAATTATCAAAAATAAAGAACATACTGACTTATATACACAATACCATAAAACATGACGGAAACCATGAAAGTCCGGCAGGCAGCAACATCATCAAATGGGCAGAAGCTTGCAAAGGCGGTGCGCGAGGTCTGCATTGCGGAGGTCTTGCCCATGTACTGAAGGATTGTTATCTGTCCATGGGATTTAAGGCACGCCACATCAGCGGATTACCCCAAAAATACATCGGCGAATGCCATTCCATTAACGTAGTTTATTCCAATACCTTGGATAAATGGATATGGGTAGACCCCACCAACAATGCCTGGGTGATGGATGAAAACGGCATCATGCTAAGCGTACAAGAAGTGCGCGAACGCCTGCGAGACGGTCGTCCGGTGACCCTAAATGAAGAAGCCAACTGGAACAACCAACAGAAGATTACCAAAGAATATTATTTAGACAGCTATATGGCCAAGAATCTCTATAGCATAAAAGCAGACGATGTACTGCTTTGCCCCTCAGACCCTAATGCGGAAAACTTCTTCCAAGCCAAGTACGTGGTCAATGACGATGCCTGGTTCTGGCAGTCGCCCTATCAGGAATAAAAAAAACAGATGATGTATCCGGCAGAAACACATCATCTGTTTAAAGCAAACAGACCATCTGTTCACCCGAAACAGATGGTCTGTTTTTTATGTCTGCATCATGCGTTTAATCTCTGCGTCCCAGGAATATCATGATATAATAAATCAGCGTAGCAAGCGAACCGAGAGCAGCCACTACATACGTATAGGCAGCCGAGCGGAGTGCATCTTCTGCTTGCGCATGATTATATGAATTCGTAATGCCGGAGTTGCTAAGCCATACCAGCGCACGCTTGCTTGCATTGATTTCCACCGGCAAGGTGATGAAGCTGAACAAAGTTGTCAATGCAAACAGTATGATGCCCGCCAGCAACAGTTGCGGGAAGGAGTTCAGCAGCAGGATACCTGCCAGCAGCAGCCACGTCATCCACTGTGAGGCAAAAGAGACTACCGGCACCAGTTTGCTGCGCATTGTCAACGGAGCGTATGCGCGTGCATGCTGCACGGCGTGGCCACATTCGTGGGCTGCAACGGCAGCAGCCATGATGCTGTTGCTGCTATAAACGCCCTCACTCAGGTTTACTGTCTTATTGGCAGGATTATAATGGTCGGTCAGATGTCCGGGAGTATGCGTCACGGTCACATCGTAGATGCCATTGTCGTGCAGCATCTTCAAAGCAACGTCCGCTCCCGTCATTCCGTTGCCGGTAGGGATTTTAGAGTACTTCTTGAACTTGTTCTGAAGATTCATCTGTACCAGCCAGCTAACGGCGGCAATACCGATAAAAATAATCCATATCATTCCTGTTCCCATAATTTTCTTTCTTTAAATTGTGAATAAATCAGTCGTTTCTTATTGTATAACAAATAGTCTGCCAAAAATAAAAGGAAACGGTGAGCAATGCCAGCGTTTCCTTTATCTTTTAGGAAGAATTAAAGATTTCTGATTTATAATTTATTTTTCAATATCCACCTCTATCACTTTATCAATATCCGTCGGAACCTCCGGCAAGTAGAGCATCATCCCTCCTTCACACTTACGGAACTTCACTGGAAGACGGTCGGCATACCCCACTGCCTTCCTCACTTTCTTGCCTTCCAACGGCAGGAAGAGAGCCTTATCCTGCAATTCGAGAATATGCACGTATAATTTATTTTCTCTTTGTGTAGTGACTCCCCAAGGATGCGGAGCAATGCAGCCGCCACGGGTTCCGTAGATGGTTTCACCGTATACCTTCATCCATTCCCCTACTTCTGCCAGACGCTCCAATGCAACAGCAGGCAGCTCACCGTCCGGCTGAGGACCGATATTCATCAGCAGATTGGCATCTTTACCCGCAGCCTTCACCAGGTAATGTATCAGCGTTTTGGTGGATTTATAATCCTGGTCCGTAATCTTATATCCCCACATTCCATTCATCGTCTCGCAGGTTTCAAGGGGCAAGGCGCTGATATCCTGCCCGGAAAGACCGGCACGGTTCTCTCCCGGCAGGTCGCGCTCGAATATCTGGATGTCCTCGCCGGCAAACGGTGCTTGATGATGGTTGTTCCCAACCAAGCAAGCCGGTTGCAGGCGGTGTATCATGGCATATTGCCCGGGCAGTTGCCAGTCAAAATCCGGATTCTGGTCCTGGTCCCACCAGCCATCAAACCAAATGGCACCTATTTTTCCATAATTGGTGAGCAGCTCGGTCAGCTGGTTGTTCATGAATTTATAGTAGCTGTTCCAGTCGCCCTTCGGATTCGGTCGTCCCGTTCCACGTCCGGTGCGTCCCCACGGAGCATCTTCGCGATACCAGTCGATGTGCGAATAGTAGAGATGCAGACGAATACCTTGCTTGTGGCACTCGTCCGCCAATTCTTTCAGAATATCCCGCTTAAAAGGGGTAGCATCCACAATATTGTAATCGGAAAAGCGTGTGTGGAACATAGAAAAGCCATCGTGATGCCGGGATGTAAAGCAGATATACTTTGCCCCGGACGCCTTAATGGCTGACACCCATCTGGCAGCATCGAATTTGGCAGGATAGAAACCTCCCGCCAGTTTGGCAAACTTTTTTTGTTTGATAATTGATTGATAACCAGTAGTTAGTTTCGCTTAAAAAAGCTAATCTCTACTTATAAGCATACATAGAGGGTTTCAATAACCAACTGATACTGAAGACAAAAGTATATAAAAAAGTCGGATTGTAAAACACTGGAAAAGAACCTTCTTTTATCAATCAAGGAAATCAAAAAGTGTATAGAGCAAAGTGGCGCATGTATGGTATAGATAATTCCGTACATGCGCCACTTTCTTAATCATCTGATTTGCATTGATTTACATTAATTGTTATTATATACTATCATTTGGTACTGATAAGCATTGATTTTGCTTGTGGGGTGTATTATTGTCCACCTAAAAAAATCAAGAATATCTCCTTGAAACGGGTTTGACGAGCAGGTCGATGTGCTCGTGTTCAAGGATATGTTCCATAGCCTTGTATATGGGCATCTTTTCGATACCGGCAATCTTCAGGGCTTCCATCTTGATGGTATTCTCGATGAGCAGCAGGTAGTCTTCCTCCTTCAGCTCAACATATTTCTGTGACTGTGATTTTAATTTTGCCATATTGATGTTGTTATTTGTTTCCGAAGTCGGCAGGAATCTCACCCCACAGGCGGTTGTCCCAGTGCAGCACTTCGATGTCCTTGATTCTTGCCTCCATCACTTTGAGGAATATCTCCGCTTTCTGCAATGCCGGGCATCTGCGTGAAGAGGCTGTCTGTTTGTTACAATACCACGTGATGGCTGTAATGCTGTCCGAGTAGATTGTTCGCGGACTTTCCGGATGTTCCATGACATATCTGACCGCCTCGACAATGCCGAGAAACTCCCCGATATTGTTCGTCCAGTTACCGATAGCTTTGGAAAAGAGTTCTTTTCCTGAAGAGAGGTCGACAGCCCGGAAGCGTGTCAACCTCTCTTTTGCAGAATGGGCACCGTCGGTCGCAATACCCACGACCGGTTTTTCTTTCATTGAATTCCTCCCTGATGTCTGTCTCCCGTATAGATGAACCCGTCGGATTCCATACGTCGTACCAGAGCACGCGCCTGATTCAGATAGTCGGTGATGACACCTTCCTTGTACTTGATATCCTTGCGTCCCTTGAGGATTTCCAGCACACCGTCTATTGTGCGGCTCATTACGCTCTTGCCGTCTTTCGGGTCGAAGAAAATCTTTTTGTTGCCGAACGTCACAGTTACTTGATACAATGTCTTCGGGACGATCACTGTTTCCACATGCGCCTGAAATAACACGGGGGTAGCGGCAACGACTACATACCCGTTGGCTTTGTGCATGGGTTTCAACTCTACCGAGTATAGTATGTTTGGCTCGAGAGTTCCTTTCAGGTCTTCCGAAAGGACACAAATCTGCTTGCCGAATCTTGAGTCTTCACGGACTCCCATCAATTTACGTGTCTTGGAATGGCGCGAAACGAACCCTATCAGTTCGCCCGTCTCTTCCGATCTCGCAAACTTCAGTTGCGATTTTTCCGATGTCATATTACTGTTCTTTCATATTCAATCTATTGCTTTCAATTGACAATCTGTTTTCAATGGGTCACTTTTCCATACAAATATATGCCAATTTTTCACGCCAACAAAACGTTTTAGTTATTAATTTTCAGATGGTTATGTGTAATATATATAGAGAAAAGGCTGCATTCAGTACAGCCTTTCCTCCTCTGTAAAATGACTGAAACGCTCGTCAGTATCAGAAGTTTGCAGTAGATAACGGCATTTCCAATAACGGTAAATCCGCCTTCCGTTGGGTATACAGTGATTTATATCGTCAGCATTCAGATATTGGTTCCCTTGTTCCGTACCGTGGTGCATCCATGTAGCGCACCCGGGCAGGTCCGGGTTGTTCCGGACATAGAAGTCCATTTTCTCTTTACCGGCGACAAAGATATTGTGTATCCGTACGTCCTTATCGATAGGAAACCGGTAGGCGTACAACGCGAAGTCACAGATGTCGGTTTCCAGCAGGTTGCCGCCAAAGTGTTCGGGAGCTTTCCGTTTCAGGTTCTCGAACCCCTCCAGAATACCCGGCCTGTCGCATATCTCGGCAAACCTTTCATCCGTTACCGGCTCAGCCGTCGCATAAACCACCCGAAAACCATTATCCGTACTGTCCAGTACCATGACATGCGCGACTATCCCCGGTGATTTGTTGATACTTTCGTCAATGCTGTCCGAGTCCGTGGTCAGACAGCATTTCAGCGTTCCGATGATTAATACCGCTACCACCAACAGTGTCCAAGGACCTATTGCTGCCGCTATCAATACCAATTCATCGGCCCGTTTCCGTATTTGTTTCATTGATTTTGAGAATGTGGCGGCCGGATACCCCCCGGACCTCGGACACGCATACCTTGCATCCTGCATCCAGCAACCGGTTTCTACATTCTTCCAAGGCGGCGTCGGAAATCCTGATGGCAGGTATACCCGCCGCCGTCATCTTGAACCGGGGCACTTCCGTGATCCGGGTAATCGTTTCGGCATCATCAAAATACGCCTCGAATGAATCTCCGACATGGAAAAGGATGATGGTTTCCACGCCATGCCTTTCCTTCATGCCGCCGTAACAGCGGCGAATAATCTCTTCCTTTTTCATATCAAATAGATATATTAGGTTTGATGTCAGCCAAACATGAAAGTGCCTGTAATCCGTTCAACTGCCGGGCTTTCGTCCGAAATACATATACAGACTTTCTTCATCTGACAAATATACAATAAATTACGGAACGACCCATGTCTATTGCATGAAACTATCCTTTCATCTTCACCTCCCTTCTTTCAAATTGTTCGCGGATGATTTCAACGAGTTGTCCGATGCTGTCGATTTTTTGACTCTTACCGCAGGCTTTGCCATGGAACAATGGCGTGAAGTACAGGTTAAAATCCTCATCGATGGAAAAACCTCCCACGAGGACGATACCCGCCTTGATACGGTAATACTCGCCGTACATGGCGTAATCATCCGTAGTTTTGGTGAACCCGTACTCCGGCAACAAGTCCGGCAAAGTGTCCAGGATCGGCCGGATGACATCCTTGAGAAAATTCGGGGTCTCAACTTCCTTTTTCCGTTTCCGACCTTTTCTGCCGGTTCCGTTATCGTCTTGCAGGTAATGGGCATCGAAACGATCCCGATACCTTTCTGTCAGTTCCTTAATATCCATATCCTTTATACATTTAATTGTTTTCCTCAAGCCACTCTTCCAGTGTCATGGAGTCCTCGAAACCGTATTCGTCAATCTGTACATAGCCGTCCTTTTCCGTGATAAACTCTTTCCTGGTCAGGATGGTTCCGCCATGATTTACCATCACCGTCGGTTCGATGGTCGCCAGACGGTCCCCGTCATCCGACTCCCGGATATCGTATGCGTACAGTCCCTCCGGAACGGCATTCCGGTCAATCCGCATATCCGTAAACAATGCAGGCGTGTCATTGATGGTCATAGACTCAAAGGTCTCGTTGCCAATGTTTTCTTTTGTAATCATATTTATTGATTCAAATAGTTTATTATTCCTGCTTGGGAAGTTCAATGGCTCTTACCCAATTGTTCCGGTCATCAAAACATTCATCATTGATGTTGGCCGTAAATTCCAGCGGTATCATCTTCTCAACCCGCGTTGCGGGGTTATTTTCGTAATCAACGATGATTTTCCCGGCCGGAACGTCACGTTCAAATTCGTCCAGCGGGAAAGAGAATATCCATATTTCCCGGTCTTTATCTTCCCCAAGAAACGCCTTGAGGTTGTCTGTATAAGCCTGGCATTTGTCCCACGAGGTTTCCACGAATGAAATGATTTCCTCTTCCGGTTTGCCGGTACGGTCTTTCAGGAATGCAACGGCATTCCCTTTCCAGATATCCTGCTCGACACAGAGTTCCAGATAACGTTCCCAGACTGTCACCAGCCAGTCCATGTTAATCTCATGCAGGTGGCGGCAGGTGAAACGCTCCCGGCTTTCCGCGTTGTAAAGCGTGCAGCTTCCGTCCGTGCGTATCTCCTCCAACCGGTACATGGTGTATACCGGTATCCCGTGCCCATACCCGTCTTCCCCTTCCTCCTCGACATATACCGTATGGGGCAACATATTTTCCGGCATTTTCGGTATCGCACACAGGTTGGCTATAACTTCCTGTTCCAACGCTTTTTGTTTCTCCTGTATTCTCATTGTCTATCCATCTTTTAGTATGATTTTACCTTCTTGAAATAATCTCTGTTTGTAACGACGGTGGTTGCGTATATTTTCGGTATGTTTCTTCCGGTCATATTTATACAAGCCTTTTGCCTTGTTCTCTCTCAGCAGTTCCTTGTTCCGCTCTTCGCTTTCTGGGTTCACAATGAAGGTTATCAGCCTGCGGCTGACACCGTATTCCCGGGCAAGCTGGCGCTGGCTGACAGCTTCTGTCATGTAACGGTGGAAAATTTCAGCCTTCTGAAAAGGAGTGAGCTTCTGCCTGCGGTCATATTGTGTCCCGCTGATGATTATTCCCGAGCTTTTGTATGGCATAGTGAAGTCTGTTTTTCGTTTGTGGTCCATGAATGGTAGATGCGTTGTTTGCCATCTAAGGAGAGTAGAAACCAGCGGCTATAAATCCGTTCCAGCGTTTCGGTGTCGTGCCCGTATATCGGTCCCAGTTCGTTTGCAAACATCGCCGCTACCTTCAGCCTCCTGGTATCGGACAGCTTCTCCCACCAGCGGCAAATGGTCTTGTACTGCTTCACGTCCGTTACAAGGTCCGGAACCGGAGCGGAGGAGATATATTCCGCCTCTTTGCCGCACGGTGCCTGCCAGAACCCCTGTTCGCAAAGAGCGCGTTGCTCGTCACAAACCCGTTCTGCAAAGGATTTGAGTGCCATTTGGAATATCTTTCTTTCCAGTTCCTTACGTTCCATGGACAGTTCATGCACACCCACGTTCAGCCCGTGCTTATTGCGTTCATCCGGGGAAAGCTTGTTGCTCAAGGCTTTCCTGACCAGTTCCAGCCGTTCTTTCAGAGGGCCGTATTCGTTGTTATCTAAATACCGGTTAAACAGTTCCTGTTCGTTTCCGGGCAGTATGAATATATTTTCCATCATGCATCATTTAAGTTATCGGATGTGAATAGGATATATCGCAGTGGATAGCGGGTGTCGGGGTGCGGAAATAGCCACGAGATCCCGTGCCGTCAAGGGGCGCAGAAAAACGGCATCGAACTCCTGAGTATCGTCTTCACGGATATCTCGGACTTCAATGATCCATGTGCCTTCATAGCGGCACCAGGCAATCACCTCCAAAATCATTTCCTTTCTGTAGTCAGCCGGTCCGTCCCCGAAACTTTCACGTATCCGCTTAATTGCATCGTCTGTCAGCCGGACAAATTCCCCTTTGCGGAACGGAGCTTCCGGCGTAACGGCAGGAGCCAGCATCTGCCAGTCTTCATGTCCGTCCAGGTCTTCCACAGCCATTGCGTAGGCTTTGTATTCAGCTTCGGTCTCGAAATGTCTGGTTATCACATATCCCCCGGATTCGGCCGTGCTCTCCACCGACGAGATATCCCCGGTTTTCCTGTATATGCTTACAGTATCCTTACCGAGTAGAACTTTTACTGTTATCATTATTGCAGATGGTGTGGTTTTATTATAAATGGAACTCCACGTCTTCCTCCTCGAACTCCGTGTCGTGGTCCTCGTTGTACCCCTCGACGGTCGAACCAGGGACATAGGTCTCTCCGCCAATCCCATAACGTCCGGCATCGAGCAGTTTCCGAAGGGTTTCGGTGTCCCCGTTTAGAATCCTTTCGATGTCCTCCCGGCTGCCCCGGACGCTAATTCCGAGACGTAGCCAGAGATTTTCCTCTCTCGAGGTGTCCGCCTCTTCCGACCGGTGGCGTATGATATGATAATCACTCCATCCGTCGGCATCGTTTACCCCGGCGATGTAGGCATTGTACTCCGCCTCAGTCTCGAACTCTTTCTCGTCCACGACGCCCCCGTTATCCGCCAGCCATTCTTCAGAAGGCAGTTCATTGTTCTCTTCATATTCCCGTACGGCGTCCTCGCCGAAAATCGTTGTTATCTTTATCATGTGTCTTTGGGTTTTGAATATTTGTTATTTAATGGTTATCAAACTCGTTTGCCCGAACCGGTTTGATTCGGTTCGCAGACAGCCACCCGGTTTCCGGCGCGTATCAGTTTGGGGAGATACACGTCCAGGTCACGAAAAGAAAACCGCAGTTCCTTGACGCCTTTCCCTTGCCCGTCGACGCGTTCGGCGGTGGCAATGCCCAAAATGCCGGAAGCGGCGATGGCATCATCCTCATACAATTCACAAGATTCCCCGTTTCGGAAAATGTACAGGGCATCCGGGTGCGCCGCTTTCATCTCGCGGTATTTTCCCATCATGTCGGAAACTCCCGGGACATTTCCGTTCCCCGTTACATTCCGGGTCTTCAGTAGGTTCCTCGTGGCGTCGATGTCGATGAAATTCGTCCAGCCGGCTTTATGAAGTTCGACAGCAGCTTCCCGCAGGGATACCTTCCCGTTCTCGACCTCCTCTTTCAGGGATTCGAGAATGTTCTTGATTTTATAATCATTCATCATATTTTTTATTCTTTGGTTACATTGTTACTTGTTCCGACGGTATTCCGGTCAAGGGGAAAGCACCCGTGGCCTCCGGTAACCCGTCGATACACTGCCCGTCGTCAGGATTTCCCCGACAGGTAATGCCCGATGGACTTGTAACGGTTAGGAATGTTCGCGTTCTCGTTGAAACCGTTCAGGCAGTGGAGCAAGGCATCTTCGAGCGTGACATAACGACGGTCGAAAGTTTGGATATTATCCAGACAATAAGCATTTACAGCGTATTTGAAAGGCGCGTACATCCTTTCGTTCTCCCGCTTTAAAATGACAAACCAGTCGAAATGGAGTTTCAAGCGGAAACCGTCGCTCTCGCCGACTTTCATCAGCCGCTCTTTGTCGAGAAGCCGCCGCACGAGTGTGGCGTCGAGCTGACGGGTATACTCCCTGTACGCCTTGATACGGGCCGTGTAAGCCGCGGCATATTGTTCGATGTCCGTTTCTTTCAGCCGATGTTCCGCCGGGTAAAAGTCCAGCACCTCTTTCGTCGTGACGGGAATTTTCAGGTCGTCCACCCCGATCTCGTAGGTCTTGTTTTCCAACACGTCGTGGAACTCGAACCCTTGAATTCCCATGAGGGTAAATTCTCGCGTCGGGTCAGGGAGCGCAAGTGATTTGAGCTCTTCGAGGTCGCGGCACACGGCCACGACCGGATACTTCTCGACCACGTCTGACGGGCCTCCGATGCGGATATACGCCTTTTCACACCCGTCGTAATCACCATGCCGGACAATGTCGCAGCAGGTGTAGTTGGGGGCGGCACGATGCCGCGCCGTATATTCCGTCCAAAGCTTGTCCAGCCCGGCTTTTACTTCGTCAGGGTCGGTCAGGGCAACGTTGCCGCACTGGCTGCACCGGCCGTCCGACAAGGCGTTGCGGGTAAATTCGAGGAACTGTCTGGTGTTCGGGTCGATGACGGCGGTACATTTCACTCCAGTGCCGCCGCAGATACTGCATACGATTGACATAAGTTTTTTGATTTGTGTATTTATTCGTACAATCTTTCTTTTTGACGCTTTTTCAAGGTCATCCGGAGATATTGCATCAGTTTCCCGCAGGGACACAGGGCATGTTCCCGTTGGCGGGCATAACTCAGGTCCCCGTTGGAGAGAACCATGCCTTCAGCATTGAGACAGAGGTCGCCGTAAACGTAGTTCTCCTCCGTAAGATAAATCCCATGAACAGGGTTCGGAAACCCCTCCGTGCTGCGGCCTTCCCGGAAAAGGAAGATACGCTCGGCCTGTCCCCGGACTCCGAAAAAGGGATACGGGGAAAGTGCCGCGAGCGTGGCGGCATGCTCTGCCGGATCATGGAAGCGGTCGTCGCTCATTTCGAGCATGTGGCCGGAGTCCTGTTCCTTTTCCTCCTGGTACTCGTACAGTGCGGCGCAGGCTTCTATGAATTCCTCCGAACGGGATGTGGCAGAGCCGTTGGTTACGATATAAAAGTCATTGACAGTAATACCGTAGGCGCGTACCCGTTCGAGGATATGGCGGATGGCCCGGACGTTAAGCGACGGCTCGCCGCCCGTGATGTTGAAATGGTGAATATGCCTGACATGCCGCAGCAGGTTGCTTATATGTTTCAAAGGGATATCCACGGATTCGGCATCTCCCCGCATGCAATGGGTACAGCGCATGTTGCAACGTCGGGTAATCTCGATGCAGAGATTCTTGATATATAGTTCTCTCATATTCGATGTAGTTCGGCTTAGGTTTCATCCGGGATTTCCTTTCCCGTGTAAGGATTATACAGCGGTGTGTTGCCAACTGCCTCGGCGTCAATAGCGAAACTGCCACGGCCTACGTCGTAGAAGAGTTCCAGCTTTAGTGGCGTTGAAGCGATGACTTTCTCAGCCTCGGCTTGTGACAGGCCTGAATACATCAGGCATTTGACACGACACCGGAACATTTCCGGATTGGTTTCCGGCGTGGTAACTACATCAACGACCTCGCACACTTCATCCGTGATGGCGAAGCGGTCGGGATTGGGTGTGCCGTTCCTTCTAGAGCCGTCCGATGCGGCATGTCCGGTGATTGAATGGTTCCGCACCTTTTCGGCGGGATAGGTCTTATCGCCTTTGGCGAAATACGACTTGCCGGAGGCGACACAGGCATGATAGATTACGTCGTGGACCTTTCGTCCGTTGTCAAGTATAATTGTATAGACCGTTCCCTCCTGCAAGACAGGAACGGCATTCGGTTTATGAGACATAAGATTTGTTTTTAGCTGTTTATGAATTTCGGTCTTGCACGCCGCATGATGTGTAGGTCATCGTAACCGATGGCTCTCAGTTCGGAAAGCGGGTTGCGGTACTCCTTTTCATGGGCTGGCCGTGTCATGGCGATCACGCCCGCATAGTCGGCTGCGCCATGCTGGCCGACATGCATGTAGGAGGTTATTTCACCCCGCCGTCCGCTCCACGGTATGTCCGGGAACAGGGCGATGACCTGTCCGTCGGGATAGCGTCTAAAGACCACCTTCGTCATTTTTCCCGCAGATTTCCGTGTCGATTTCATAGTCCCCGTAATTTTTGAATTCATAGTCCACTTCGCTGATAATTTCGTCAACCTCTTCGTCCGTTATTTCATCAGCCTTCGGGTTGTCGATATCGAGCCGTACGGTCAGGTAAATGGTTCTTGTTGCCATAATATCATACATTTTTTAGTGTAACAAAGCCGGCTTATGACGGACCGACGGTATATTTCTCTATCAGCCGCTTCCGGTACGCCTTGTCTTTTCCGGCGGCAAGGCTTGCCAGTTTGCGGATATTCCGGTTGGCTTTTTCCGCGACCTGCTCCACTGTCGGTCCGGGAGTCATGAAATCACGGCATCCGGCACCGCAATACCGCTGCTTCCCCTTGACCGTCCTGCCACAGGCCGGACACCGGCGCTTGCCGTCACGCTCCAGCACTTCCAGAATATTGGCATGAATGCCTTTCCACCATTCAATACGGTCTATGTCATAATCGTAGACGGTTATCGTGTTCCCGAAACTGCGGGCTTCGACCTCAACGGCAATGCCCTCATTTTCAAGGTAAACCTTCAATACCGGGTCTTCGTGAGGCTCACAGTGCCTGTCATACCAGATGATATAGGTGGGATCGTCCAGTTCGTCAGGCTCTCCCAGACAGAGTTCCGTAAGGCCGTTGTTCACGAGAATGTTGCGGATGGCGTCTTGTAAATCTTTGATACAGTCCATTGATATTTCGTTTTATGGTTGTTCCTCATTCGTCAGTTCATCTCCGAAGCGTGGCCGACGAACTGGAAGATATCGGCGTATTGTTCGCTGTAGATATAGAATCCGTCCCGTTTTTCCCCGGTCTCCGCATCTATTCCGTCAGCAAGGAGATATTCCCCGTC
Source organism: Bacteroides sp. AF20-13LB (assembly GCF_003603065.1). Taxonomy (NCBI): domain Bacteria; kingdom Pseudomonadati; phylum Bacteroidota; class Bacteroidia; order Bacteroidales; family Bacteroidaceae; genus Bacteroides; species Bacteroides sp. AF20-13LB. The sequence continues at coordinate 129,747 of NZ_QTMH01000005.1, read as the reverse complement.
ATCCGTCAGGTAGACATCGGTAAGCTTGATACGGGGCGTGTCGTGCTTCCCGTACAAGGTTGTCGTGACGGGGAAGTTGTTGTCATCGAGTTCCTCCTCTTCTGTAAGGCCGAGTGATACGCGGCCATATTGTGCCAGGAACTCCAGCATGAATTTCAGCATGGCTTGCTCGGCCTCGTGCAGCCGTCCGTCGATAAAGGCGTACTGGGTGGCGAACAGATGCAGCTTGTCGGCGCTCATTTTGTCCGGGGCTTTGCCCGGCTCCGCATTGTCTTTCTGTATTTTATCCATATCTGTCATATTGTTGGTTTCATGTTTCCAGCGGGGTGAAGGAGACGGTCAGTATCACTTTCTCGTCACCCAGGTTGAACACTTTCAGGCAGTCGTTACTGATAGTCCTTTTCAGGATGTCTCCCCGGTATCGGGAATTGCGTACCTTGAAGGTAAAATCATCAATGAACGAGCTGATGCAATGAAGCACGTGGTCGAATTCTTCCTTACCATACCGTTCCATTTCAGGGAAGATGCCTTTCAGATGCGCCCGCAGGCTCAATATGTAGTTCGGGGTCTTGCCCGTGATTTTTCCCGAGTATGTGATTTTGTATTTCCTGTCCATGATATGCCGTTCCATTTAATCGTTACTGTCATACCAGCCCTCGATCTCATCGAAATAGCCGTTCGAGTCCCATTCTTCCAGCAAGGTGGTCGGGTACGTCCATTCAAGGCTGTAAAACAGATCCTGGCACACCTCTTCATTACCCTTGCACAGGGCGAGCAGTGAGTTATGCGTGAAACAGCCGTCACTGCTCTCCGACACACGCCAGTCCTCACGGTCTTCTGCCGCGTATTCAGGTACATAGCACACTTCATCGGGGCGGTTGAGAAAGGCATCCTCGTTCTTGTAGATGTTTCCTTCCCCTCCGTATTCCAGTTCATAGAACACACCTTCCGGCGTTTCTATCCTGTTGCCAATCTCTATCATAGCGTTACCGTTTCGTGGGTATATATAATCACCATCCGGGAGGAGAGCACCTTGTCGCGTACCGTGGGGTTGGCGATTGCCCAATCGGAATGGAAATGCATGTCCGGAATGGATGCGGTGTCCACAATATCGCCCCCGTTTTCCAGATGGAGATAATCCGGCTGATACAGGTCGCAAAGGAATTTGCCGTCCGTATCGCTGATGGCGTATATCTTGCCGTCGAGTGCGGCCGTCATCTCCTCCTCGCTGCGGTAGACCAACAGGTATTTACAGCCGGTCTTCATCTCTTCCGCAATCCGCTTATGCAGTTCTTCAGGAGATAATTCACGCAGTCTTGACACGACCGCCCCGATACTTTCCACGGCATCGTAGCTGTCCAAGACATCATGGCAGGTCGTTTCAAACTCCTCTTTCGGACGACCCGCAAAATTGATGGTACGGACTTCCTGCCCGTGCCCGCCGAGCAGGTAAAAGGGCGTACCGTTCCATTGTTCCTTTCTGACAGAGAGCGGCCGGGAGCATTCCCGTGTCTGCCGGTTCACAACGGCATACAGTTCCAGACTTTCCCCGCATTCCATACGCAGGATATGCCGGGCGAACTCCGTAAATGTCATGATTTTGATTCCTTCCCCGTTCGCCGTGAAGAAATCCTGTCTTGTCTGTTTCATAAATCCGTTTTTTTAAGAGTAGGTAATCGTTTTGTATAAGGGGTGGAATACTCACCTCGTTTTGAAAAAAAAGACCGCCGCAGCCGTAGCCGCGACGGCCCGTCATCATTATGGCATGTGATGAACAGGTTCTATTTTCGTTATTCGGCCTCGTAGTACGGTACGCCGTGCCTTACCACTGCTTTTTCCATTTCTTCCCACCAGATTTCACTATGGCGGTCATTGTCAAAATCTATGGGCTTTCTTTTACCGAGCCGCAGCCGGTCCCGTGTCTCCATTTCCGTTTCGTACACAATCTGTTCCATTTCTTCGTCCGTAACATGGTAGGTATCGAACGGCTCCGGCAGAGATTCCAACTCCCTGCGTGACAGCTCGGATTGCCCGCAGGTGAAAACCTTGTCATAGAAAGCGTCATCTTTCGGCGGCAGTTCGGGTTCCTGTTCCGGCAGCACATCCAAATAATCCGACTCGTACAGGTAGTTTTCGTCGCGCCCCTTCGTCTGCCGGTTGTTCTTGAACTCTTCCAGATCACTTTCCGTCAGGCGGAATTCCTTCTTCTTACGCCGCAGGTACTCCATCATGTTTTCGAGGGAGGAGAACGGGGCTATGAGCTCCATGGAAGAACGGTTGTGCCAGGCATCGCTCCGGTACAGCAGGTAGACCTGCGGGCGGTTCCGGGCCGCCTCCTTACGGTATTCGCCGAACTCATACAGGGCGTTGTCGAAACTTCCGAATGCCAGCCGGACTTTGTCTTCGACGGATATGGACTCCCGGCATTCCTCGAAACGGCGTTGCACGTATCCGATGAAATCCACGTCTTCCAGAGTCTCCATGACCGTGCTGTCATCAGTCGAGAGCGCGATGTCAGCTCCTGCGAAATTGTCGGCTGACAGCACGTGTTTCTCTTCATTGTATTCGTCTTCCGCCCTGCAGACGGCCAGACCGGGCGTTTCTGCCTCGATCTCCACGACCTTACGGAGCGTCTCTTCGATAGCTATCCGGTATTTTTTCATTGTATGATGTTTATTTGTTTCAGTTCACGTTTGTAGTTTCTCAATGACGGCTTGTGCCCTTTCTCCCTTACGATCTGGCGCATCTGTGCAAAGGTGTATGCCTTCTCCATGTCCAGGCCGTAGTCCGTGGCGAATGCCGTCATTCCGATATAGCAGAAGCCGAACTTCCGGTGCAGCATGTCGGCCGTATAAGGAGTCATGTCTTCCGCCAAGGTTACGGGGACAGCCATTCCCCGGATCTTGAACTTCAAGCCCTCGATAAGGGTCCCGCAGTTGTCGCTGTGGTAGGTCAGGTCCCTGCGGCGGGCGCAGTAACCGATGGTCTCACCCATGAAGGTGTTGCGGAAGATTTCCGTACGGTTCAGGTCCTTCAACTTCTCGACACCGTAATAGCAGACCGCCTGTACGGCTTTCAACGCTTTGTCCACACGGGGTTTGACAAAGCGGGGGTCGTTTTCCGCCACGATCTTTTCCAGCCACGTGCGGTGGAAGGTTCCGACAGGCACGTCGAACACCTTCTCCGGCGTGCAGTATTTTGAATCCGACCGCGTCATCATCAGATGTGCCGAGGACGGCTCGTATTGTTCTTTCAGGTAAAAGGCCAGACAGGTATTGCCGACTTTGCAGTAAGTATAGTCGTCACGGCTGTTTTTCAGCGACAGCATCGTGGTTTCCCCGCCGTAGAACTTCTCGGGCAGTCCGGTCTGTCGGCAGAACTCCGTGAGGAAATGTCCGGGGATGGCATGTGCATAACTGCGCTCCTGGTAGCACTCCTTCGCCATTTGCGGAGTGATGAACCGTTTGGCAAAGTCACAGATATGGTAATGACCGTAATCATACGCCGCCTGCGTGTTCGCGGAGCTCTGGAACTTTTTGGGCATCTGGCGGAACCAGCGGAAACTCGTCCCGTGCTCCATGCAGTAGTCGACAAATTCCCGCGTCCATACATTTTCAGGAAATTCGGGACAGTTGCCGTTTCTTCGGATGAATGCCTTGCACACTTCCACCGAGAGCAGGGATTGTTCAGTTTCCTCGTCGATATAGCAGTTCGTCTCCCGTTTGCTGTTATCGATGGCAATGACCAGTCTTTCCGGTGTCTTGAACCGCTTCGGCAACTCCCCGAACATGTAAGGGTGTTTCTCCATCAGCCGGTCCGCCAGCATGTCGTCCAGATATACCGACAACGGCTTGAAAAACTGGGGGTCTGTGATGAAGTTTTTTCCTTCGGTCGAACAGACAGCCGCATGGAGAATCTCATAGGAATAGAACCGGGCGGGAACAAGCGAGAGGTCATGTTCCGCCATCTTGCGGTAGTATGCCGCAGTCTTGAAACGGGACGGCACGACGGCATCGGTAACCGTGCTCAATATTTTCATCCCGTCGAGCATCCCGTAATAGAACTCTTGAGTCTTTACCTCAACGGGGACATATCCGAGGATAAGCCCCGTTTTCATGACGGCGTCTGTCCTGCTGTCCGTGTAATACGGGTCGTAAATATAGCTGCGCAAGGCCAGGTATGCCAGTTGCGCATCCCAAAGGCGTTCAGGTATGAAGGCGAGAATGTCGAAATCCCCGCGTCCGTTTCGGATGACCGCTTCTGCCATTTCTCGGGTAACCATTGCTTCGGGAACGGCCGTGATATTCTTCGGTTTTTTGCGCATGGCGTAGTCACAGACTGCTCCCGAACGGTACGCCTCCGGAATATTGCGCAGCTCGAAGCTGTGCCAGCTCTCCGTGCTGCCCGCGATGATTCGTTCTATACGTCCGGGTGTGAGGAAACGTCCCGGAATATGGCTCAGCACCTCTATTTCCTTGCTTTCGACGGCTGCTTCCACGATCTCTTCCGTGAACAGGTGTTCCGGCAGCCATTCTATGGCCGATACGATGTTATTGTGCCGCATACAGTTTCTTTTTAAGGTTGGACGAACGGACGATTCTCACAAGGCGGCACCCCCGGTAGACATAGAGTATCCTGGATTCCCGTTCGGCGAGTTCCTCAAGTCCCTGCCAGTGCTGCGGTGTATTTATCTTTTCGAGTCGGACATGGTTGTTCACATATACCGTGATCGGTTTCATGCTGTCATGGGAGGGCGTATCTTCGACGAAGAGCGGCTGTTCACAGTATTCTCCCTTGTCCATGACATGCCATCTGCCGTTATCGAACAGGAGGCACGTGTCCTCCATGCGGCCGAAAATGTCTGCGTTGTCCGCGATGCGTGATGCGGATTGCCGCGGTGTTTCCCGTCCGTCACGGATCTTTGAAAAACAGTGGACGGTATCGCCGGTTCCTGTCCATTTTCCATAGGGTGACGGTCCCAGTTTTTGTATGTCGCCCAGCGACAGCAGGGCATCTACCCGTCTGTCATTGGGATAGAACACCCGGAGTTTCCTCACAAGGTCTTTTGAAAGCGTCTCATGGAGCGCCTTGATGTGCCGGACACTGCCGTCCGGCAACAGTTTTCCGATTTGTATGCTCATAATAGTGCTATCTCTTGTTGTTGAAGTATAGCCGGGTCGTCCTTCTTTCGATTGACAGTCCGGCTTGAAAATTATGATTTACAGAAGTCTTCGGACTGGTATCCGGCCATGTCCGGTACGGAACCGCGTGTCATTCCGTCCTGTCGTCTTCCCGTCTTTTCATTTTCAGTTCCCTGCCGGTTGCCGTGCGGCAGAGCGGCAGTTTCCCGGAAGCGGTTTGCTTGCATCCCTCGACGAGCCGTCCTTCAGACACCATTTTCCCGTACATTTCCCTGATATAACGGTATGCCGGGGAGGTGTTCGAATAAACGGACTTCCCACGGAGTGTCTTGACACGCAGCTTTTCGACGAGTATTTCCAGCACCTGCTCCCGGCTCTTGTACAGGTTCCGGCGCTTGGTGCGGAAGGCGTCGAGAAAGACACCCCCGATAGTCATGTCATGAGTCTTGTGGTAATACGCGAGTTCTTCCTCCTCCGTCAGGTCGAGAATCTCGCCGTAAGTGTCAGTACGTAGGTACCGGAAGGTCGTTCCTTGTGCCAGAATCTTCTCGATAAGCTCCATGTGCTCTTTAAGAACAGGGCCCGATAACGATTGGGGATGACAGTACAGGCATGTCTTTCCGAGATACACCTCGGGACAACCGTCTTTGTATTTGTTTTCCTTGATGCTGAACCCTGTTTCCGTGAAAAGGCGCTTTACCTCGTCGAAGAAGCGTCCGGCTTTCTCTTCCGGCATGCGACCGCCGTCATAGCCGGACTCGACGCGGAAGTATGTGTCGATATATATCGGTGTGTCCATTTACAGTTCTGATTTTGATATGTTATATAAAGCATAGCCCGGAACCTCCCGCTCGGGTTCCGGGCATCGTTGAAAATATTCTCATAGACGTATGGAATCGAACACTTTGTCGATGTCCTCCTGCGCCAGCCCGATGTAGCGCCGGGTGGTTTCCAGGTTGGAATGGCGGAATATCTGGTTGAGCAGGATCAGGCCCTCGGCCGAGCGTCCCATCAGCTCGTAGACATAGCGCCCGAAAGTCTTGCGGAAGGTATGTGTGGAGAATGCCCTGATCGGCAGCCTGTACCTTACCTTGAATACCTTGAGCAGCCTGTTGATGTATTCCAGCGAGTAAGGTTTCCCGGTACGCGGGCTGAGAAAGATGTACTGTTCGGGGGCGGGTTGTCCGAGCATCTCGTACAGGAAACGGTTCTTCTCCTGCACGTCCCTGTTGAACTTGATCAGGCGGTTTTTCTTTGTTTTCTGCTCGATGCGGGTCATGGTGCTTTTTCCTAAGATGTCTTTCCAGCGCAGGGTCCTCACGTCGGAGGCCCTGCATGCCGTGCAGAACGACAGCCAGCAGTAGGTCTCCCACAGGTACTCGCCGTCCTTCTCAAGCCCGCGGACCAGCCTGTTATATTCCGCTATGGGCAGGTAGTCGGCTGTCGTCAGTTGTCCCTTGATTCTTGTCACGTGGCAGCCTTTTAAGATTCCGGCAACCCTTCCGAGAGCATCAGCTCGGCCAGCGCCCCGTTCTGGGGAATCATGGCCGGAATGTCCGTACGTCCGGGCTTGTAGATTTCGGTTGCCACGTTATAGATATCCCACGCCGTGAGCGTCTTCTTCTCTTCGGTGAGTTTGAGCAGGTCCTCGGTGAAGATGGAAATCTGGGACTGGTTCAGGGGATAGGTCTCCACCTTGGACGAAAGACGCTTGTCGGAACTGTCATGCGATACGCGCAATGCTGTCAGCAATCCGATGTAGGCGTACATCTCCACCGGGGTAATTACTTTCGCTTTCAGGCGGCGGATGCGTTCCCTGTCCTCGTTCATCTGTACCTCGAAGTTCGAGAGCCACTCGTCTACACGACCGAAAAGCTCTTCGGTGGTGACTTTGTCTTTCCCGTAGTTCGACACACTGCGTTCGGGGGAGAGGATGCACTGGTTGTGGCACACCCTGACGCACGGGCCGATGGCCGCCTGGATGCCGTCCTGATGGAAGGCGATGACAAGCGTCGTGGTCAGCTCGTCCGTTTCCCATTCCTTAATGCGGATGGTCGTATAAACGCGGCGCAGGATATGCGCCTCGACGGCCATCGCCCCGTACTTTTGTTCCACCTGGGGCAGGACGACCACGCCGGGCTGTGCCTTGTTCTTGTTCTGGGCGGCGAAGATTTCCTCCACCTCGTAATTCAGGTTGTGTTTCTGGCAGATGTCCGCCATGCGCTCTATCACCTCGTAATGGTAGATTCCCTTGAGCGGGTTGCCATAGATGTCATTTTCCTTGTGTGTGCGCCGGAGCGTGTCGAGCGTCATCACCTCGACGTTGTTGTTCTGGAAATCGAACTGCACGGGGGCGGCCGTTGTTGCTAATGCTGTTGCCATAATGATTGATATTAAAAAAGTTATACAATAAGAAAGGCGGTGAACCGTTGTCCATCGCCTTTCCGGAATTCATTTTGCGGTTTCAGGCAGGTAACGCCTGCATATCAGGTCCGTGATACTCGGGTAATACACGTTGCCATAAGTTCCGTATGGTCCGAAACGGGCAAGGAAGCGGAAGTAAAAATCTACCGGACGCCGGTAGCTCGTCTGTATTTTGGTTTTCAGCAGGCGGTAGGCGTACTCGTCAGAATTTTCCACCTTGACCTTGCGTCCGTTGAAATAATAGTTTCCCTCCTTATCTGAAGAAAACGATACCTCTTCCTTTGCCGGACGCTCGCCGGCAACGACCCTGAAGAAGTCCTCCAGGGAGCGGCAATCCTGGTATTCTACCGGAATCGTGTCGCCCTCTCGCAGTTTCACGTCCAGTTTGTCAAGCAGTGTCTTGATGGCGGGCGTGTAGATATTTTCGGATTGGAAGCATCTTGTATCCCGCCAGTATTTCTCGAAAAGAGAGCCGGTTTCAAGGAGTAGGAACAGGGTTTCACGCGCTGTCTGCGGTTTATCGGCCAGATATGGAATATACTCGGTCACCAGTATGGAAAGTGAAAGATACTCCTCCGGTTGCAGTTCGCTCTTCTGGTGCAGGTTACAGTGCCTCTCGAGCAGGGAGTCGATGTCGGCTTCCCGCAAGCTTTCGTCCGTCCATACCAGGCAACCTTCTTTCTTGCAGGCGGGACATTTATCCGCTCCATACGGCAGGAGCATCACCTTGCCGCAATCGGAACAGGTGACCAGGTCGCCTCGTTCCGTATAAACATCTACCGTTTCCATTCTCAATCCTCCGCGTAAGGCCATTCAAGGCAGCAGTCATTGCATACGGCCACGCCCTCGTCACTCAGAATGTCAATATCTGTGCCCCCACATTCGGGGCATACCGGTACCTTTTTCTTGTCCATTCGTCGCTCTGCCGCTTCTTCCGTCAGAAGCAGCGGCACCCAGTATGCCGATGTGCCGAAATCCCGTATCCCGTTTTCATCCTGTATGGGTTCACAACCTTTCGTTCCCATGTATTTCTGGGAGTCCGGCCAACACACGGCACGGTAACACTTGTCCCGTTCGGGAGATTTGCCGGTATGGCGTATATAGTCTTCCTCGGGCACGTAAAGCGCCCCGTTCTCCCCGCTTCCCCATGCCGGATAACCGGTTCCTTCTTCCTCGAAAGGAGCACTTTCCTCGGGAAATTCCACGAGTGCATATAACTTGTCATCCCATGCCAGGGAACACTCGCCGCAGTGGAACCGACTTTCGTGAATATCATAACGGATATTTTCCGAATTGCATTTCGGACAGATAATGTCTTTTGTTTTTACTTTCGGGAAACTCAGGATTTCTCCGGCAATGATTTCCATGCTGGGCCAGAACAACTGTTCGCAGTAATCGTCGGCCATCTTTTCCGCCAGATTCTGCATGTCGTCATCGCTGATCTTTTCCACATCGAAACCTTGTCCTTCCAGGTCATCGCGGTGGACGGACGTGATAGGGAAATACCCGGCGTTCAGCTCCCGGATAAATTGTCTTTCCTCTTCTGTCGGTTCGGGTAAGTTGTTGAAATATTCCCTGAGCCGTTGATAAAGTTCTCTTACCATAATTATATTCCTGTTTTTAATCTAATATCCACCAGTCGAGGACCAGTAGTTCCGGTCCATGATTTTTTCAAGTTCGAGGTCGGAACGTTCTTTCCAGAGGTCGAAGTCATCAAGCAGCTCCGTTCCGTCCTCCAGAGAAAGCACAGTATCCTCATTGTCAAACAGATAGTCTTGTATGTCATATCCGGACGGATAACGGTTTTCCCGGATGATTTCTTCTGCAATTTCCTTGTCCATTCGGTTGCCATTTTTTCAGTTCGCCGGTATTGTAACCGGATTCATTTGTTTTGTCTTTTCCTTGTAAAACCTGTCGATGGCAAGGAAGTAGTCCTCCGCATCCCAATCAGTGCCCGCATGCTCAGTCTCGAATTCTTCCGCCCACTGGACGATCTCGGCATTGACGGCACGGGAGTCCCTGTCCTCCCACAGGTTGTCCGCCCCGGCATTGTAGGCAAGGTCCACGACAGCCTCCTGCAACTTGTTGTAGCCGTTACACTCTCTACCGTTGGAACGCAGCCATAAGTCCACGTCGACGGCATCCTCTTCCGTCGTCCCATTGTGCAGGCACAGGCACTGCCCGTTGCCGTTATGGCATACGAGGACCGGCCGTTTGGTGTCGGGGCATATCCGTACCAGCAGCTCATTGGCGGCAAGTGTTTCCGTATCATGCCCATTGAGCATTGCAGGAAGCGCCTGGCTGACCAGACTCAGGATTTCCTGTTCCTCCTTTGTCCCGGACGGCTTGGAAGCCAACAGGTTCTGTATGCGTTTAAGAAGATTGTAAATCATAATCAGCAGTCATTATGTTCTTTCCAGATTTTACGTTTCTCGTCATAGCCCTTGTTTTCCCACCATTCATTGCAGGTTTCGGCAAACCCCTGATGGTTGTCTCCGGCCGGACACTTGTCCTGACGGCAACCCGTGATCTGTTCCATTTGATTTGCGTCCAACGAGTTCCACCATTCCTCCATGCGTTCTTTGAACTCTTTTAAAGTACAGAATGGCTGATGGTCCTCGCATTCGTCGCACCAGTTATCATAGCGGTCTATACCCGTGGTACCGATGAATGTACGGGCATTCGGATCCACCCATGCCTGGGTCTGTATATTGTCTGAACCGCACCCCTCGCATACGACAATCTCGTCGTCATTGACATCAGCGGAGATGAACCCGTGTTCTTCCAGCCAGTGGGCAATCTCAAGCAATCCCTCGGTCTGTACCTGTCCGATGGGCTCATCGAAATCCTCGCCGGCTTCGCCGTTGAGCGTGCAGAGCAGTTTGCCGTTCCCGTCGATGAAAAGTTCATAAACGGTCGCACTTTCATAACCGCCGTATCCGTAAAAAGCGGAATTGTGGACCACCACTATCGGGGAGGTTTCATACTCCGCTGATTCCGCCTCCCGGTAATGTACGCCGCAGTTGCGGTAGAACGTGCCGATGATGTTGTTCTCCTTCTTCACGGCGTCGCGGATTTTCTCCATAAGTGATCTTCTGATGGAGATGATACTGAGGTGCGCATAATCCTTACGGAGACGTCTGTACACTTCCTGCTCGAAGTTGCCTCGAACAGAGTCGAAAGGGGATACGCCGGCGTTCTCCCGGATATATTTGTCCTCGTTAAAGTTGTAGCGCCGGCAGACAATATTCTTGACGCGGCGGAATTCCTCTCCGGCAAATTTGAGGATACTGTTCTCGCCTAGCGAAGTCGGAAAATAGCAGCGGGGCATGTGCACTGTCATTTCACGGTAAAGTGTGTCATCGTCTTCCGGAAAGGTTCTGTCTGTTTCCGGCTTTGTAGGTTTTTCCTGTTCCATGTTGCTTGTTTTTTATCTGTAGTTGAACAATTTCCGGTTTGCCGCCCGTTGCATGGCGGTCACCATATTCTTATGTCATAATCTTTAAAATAGTATTCCAACTCTTTTAATCCTTCCAAAGAGTGCAGCTCGTTCTTTCCGGTCACTTCGATGTCGACGGATACTGCATTTTCATCTTTGATGTTTACTTTGGCATTGTCAAATACGCATCTTACATATTCTGCAATGCATGAGGCAGGCAGGTCGTTTTTTACAATATTAAGTACCATATTATTTATTGTTCATTAAATGTTTGCTACGTCCATAAACCGGGCACCGCTTGCGGTATCTGCATTCGCCCCGGGCCGCGTCGGTATGCGCCCGGTGCCATTCATCCCAGCTCTTCACTCCATTGTCTGTAAGGAATATGATCAGTTGCATGCAGCAGAAACCGCGTTCCTCACGTTTCCGGTCATGAAGGTTGGCCAGCCCGTTATCTTTAGGTTTCATACAGGTTTGATGTTACGGCAGGTTTGCTCGAAACGCCTTCATGGCATATCATTAAAACCATGAGACATGCACATAGGCATCGCTTTGGTCACTGCCGTTGATTAGACAATCGAGTACTTCGATAAACTTTTCCCGGTCCATCCCGACCTTTGCCAGGCAGGAATAAAATTCTTCGGCATTCTGCCGGAAGGTTTCATCCTGTTCTGAGATATGTTTTCTTAGCTGCTGCAGACCCGAACGGGCTATTTCGAAGTCATCGGTATAGGCGTCTTCTGCGGAGTTATCAACTTCGAACATTGTCAGGATATCATAAAAGATATCCTGACCGTCCCCGCCATACATACCCGGATATTTGTATTCGATTTGCCAAACTCTGGCTACATGTAGTTTTCTGGCCATTATCTTTTCATTTTTCGGATTTGTTGTCTTATGCAGTGCAGCATCAATTCGATACCACGGATGCTTTCCTCATTCTCTTTCAGTTTGTAATAGTAGGCGTTCGCTTCGTCGTAGTCTTCCCGTGCCTTGCGCAATCTGCATTCCTTGGCGTCACGGACCTGTTCATGGGACAGGTCGTAACCGATGAACTCGTCCATGAAACAGGAAACCGTACGCCCGTAATAGTGGTCCGTGCGGGTTTCCACCGCAGTACGGATGATGTCGTCGCACCGCCTTCCGAGTGTCCGGAGTACGTCGCTGATATGCCGGTCATGGTACTCGTAACCGAAGAAACGGGTATACCACTCGTGTTCCTGCCGGTTTGTCTTCCCCGCGTAATACTCGTACCATTGGGCGTCGCACTTGGTGTGCCTCTGGGTAACCTTGAATATGGCATACTCTTCACCGATCCATGTAAAACGTGAGAGTATCTCACTCGCTTCTTCCTCATAGTAGCTATCCCGCCAATTCAATTCTTCGGTCTGGCTGAGCGGGAGGAATGACTGTTTGGTGATCCACTGCCCGAAACCTTTGTGCGTGACATGCGGAAGCACTTTCACGACCTTGCTCCATGCCTCGTTGCAGGCTTCATCCAGTGAAGGGAAACTTTCAGGAAAGCGTTCCCTGTCCGTTCCGTCTCGCAACACCTCGTTCCAATCTTTGTCGCAGACAATGAGGGTGAGGTCCTCCCTCACATGGCAGTCGCGTTCGCAATAGCCGTAGGGAGCATCGCAGAGCGTGTACCACTCCTTCGGTCCATAACCGTCGTCACGTCCCAGATAGCGTCTGGGCTTCCCCTTCTCTGTCTGCACCTCCCATACTTCCGTGCAGTTTCCACGGTCGATATGGTGCAGGCGTACCCTGATTTCCTTGTTATCTCGTTTTTCTTCCATGTCGTTCATTTTTAGTATGGCCTGTCTTTTTCTTTTCGAGAATCCGGTAGATTTCTTCAAGGTCATGCTCATTGTCTATCGGTTGCCCGTATTCCGTATCCACGATGACCACCCTGGCATTGGCCAGGTGACATCCTGCTATCGTCTTGTCATAGTCGCTCCATTCAGGATTGATTTCTGTTACCGTGTCAAATTCAAGTCCGTATGATGTCTTCATTGTATTTCCAGTTATTATGCGTATTTTTCTATTTTATGCTGCCGCTTTGTTCTGCCCGTCGATAATATGCCTGCATTCGGCTTCCAGTTCTTTCATACATTCCGTACCATAGAATCCCCAACAACTGTCCAGTTCATTGTCATCGTCACTTTCCGGCATGATGCGATACCCGAAAACTTCCCCGGTATAGTAGTTGTCAAGGGTACTGATTTCGTCTTGCAGGTATCCCTCGATCCGCTTCCTGCGTTTCGCGGTGATGTTCTTCCACCCGTATTCCCGGCGCACCTTGTCCAACGGTACCGCGATGATTCCGAAAAATCCGGAATCCCACGGGCAGCTGAACGGCGAGGTGGATATTGTAATGCCGCCATGGTCGTAGAGGTAGACCGGCAGGGCGATATATTCCTTCAGGAACGATTCCCGGAAATTTCCGATATGCCCTTCAAAAACCTTGTCGATATCGAAGTGGTCATCAAACTCCTTCTCCGGGCGGTAGCGACGATGTGCCGTATAAAGCGTACCGAGATTGTCATACGCTTCACGCGGGCTTCGGGCGTCATCATCATAATAGATGTTGATGCGATACCCGTTATATTTGATTTGATTATATAGATTCATTTGCCTGGGTATTATGTTTTGTTACAAAGTCTTACAAATTGTTCCGTAATCTCGTCCCGCTCGAACTCGTCGCAGTTCAGGTCGAAGAATATACCCGAAGCCGCGAGCATGTCACGGGCTTCTCCGTAGGTAAGGTCGTTCCTGTGCCTGTATCTGTCCACCATATCCCGATGTTCGGCTTCCGCCCGGTCGTGCAGCCTCATTTTATACTGCCTGTACCATGCGGGGAACTGTTCCTTGGAAACCATATGTTCCAGCTGCAAGTCCCGGTATCTTCCCGGTGCCAGCAGGATGTGGCTGTCAATGTAGGACTTCGCCTCGGCTATGATTCCCTCCCTGGTGAAGGGACGGTGGGAGCGTGCCGTGAAATGCACCCATCCACCATGCAACGGGTGTTCGATTTCAATCTGCACACCCTGCCTCCTGACATGTACCACGATATAGGCGGTCTGGCCGGGGAACATATCGTCCTTGAGGCTCACTTCCCGGCAGGCCGGCGGGTCAACATGGATGTAGTGGTCCTGCCTTGCGCCCTCGAGGAACCTTTCAAGCTGCCGCATCGACTGGCAGTAGATGAATGTCCCCACGCGGCACTGGCCTCGGCGGATGTCGCCGTAATAGTACTTTCTTGCCCTTGCTCCGGTAATGCGGGACTCGTCCGATGCCTCGAAATAGCTCCGGTAGGTATCGTCCGTACGGCAGAAATCATATATTTCCTGAAAAGTCCTTGTTTTCATTTGTTACTCCTTTTTATGTATTGTCTTCTTCCGGCGGGGGAAATTCCCCCGTCCTGTAAAATATCTCTCCGAGACGGTCAGCCTGTTCCGCCAGACCTCTCTTCCGGACAGCCGACACGGCATCGCATGCGGCCTTTTCGTACATGCCCAGCAGTACCGCCTCGGGCAGGCGTTTCGTCCGCCACACCTCCTGTGCGGTGGCGAGCATCTCCACCTCGCAGCCCAGATGGGCGGCTGTGAGGATAATGACGGCATTGCCGATAAAGTTCGGTATGCGTTCTTCCTGTTGTTCTCCTTTCATTGTTCCGTGCCTTTAATCCGTTTCGAACTCGTCTTCATAGACCTCGATCTCCTTCCCGCTCTCGCAGATGCGTACCAGCCAGGTGTATTGGAGCCGTTCCAACAGCTCTATACGGCGATAGCCCTTGTAGGGCACTTTCAGCGTTGCAATGTCTCCCGGTTTCATGTCAGGCGGGTATTTCAAACTGGACATGGAAATGGAATTCGCTTATCAGGCTGCAGATCTGCGGTACTGATTTAGGATCCTCCCCGTAAGGGTAGAAGATGGTCCGGCAACGTGTCAGGCATCGGATACCCTGTTTTCGTAACCGGTACAGCAGGTAGGCCCTGCGTCGTAGTTGTTTCTTGCTCATCGTATAAAGGATTATGTCGTTTTGATTAGAATAGCGGTGTGGTCGTCAAACAGGGGCATCTCTTTACGTTTTCGATGTAATGCCTCCATTGAAAGATGCTCATCTTGTGTTAACAGGGATGAGCATCATTTCAATGGAGGGAGTACTAATTTATTCTGACCCGCCACACCGTGCCGCCTACCGGGCGGATGGAGATGACGGCCTATTTCTTACGCCATGCCGCCATCTTCTTTTTGATGTTGATATTGTTGTCCGCCAGCATTTTTTTCAGGACTGCCAGCAACCGCCAGCCTTCTCCGTTTTTATACTCTTCCGCCTTGGCTGACAGGAACGCCAGTGACTGGTACTTGTCCAGACGCCGACCCCGGTCATTGACAGCCGTGCAACCGTGGAAACGAATCAGGTTCTGCATGGTAAAGAACGCCCCGGCTCCCTTATAGGCATCCATCCATGCCTTGCTTTGAGGAGTGCCCCATGGCAGCCGGATACGACGGTCATTGAACTGTCTGACCGCGTTGTAAAGCTGTGTGGCGTCCAACGCGTGCCTGATGTGGGTTATCGCGATGGAAAGCGGGTAGTACAGTTTGGATTGCAGGTCCTCCACGAAAATATTACGGCCGTGTATACGCTTGTAGGGAACTCCCTTGCATTTTCTTGTTTCCAGGTTGCCCACGTGTTTTTTCAGCGCGTTGACATAGTCGCTCGCGATGGCCAAAACCACATCACGGTTGAACCAGCGGTTTCTCTCGGCAAAACCCGTGATGTCCTTGTGTTCCATCTTCATCTGGGCGTGCAGCTCGTTCAAGAGCATTTTCCACTGGTAATCATAGCCTTTCCGGTGAATCATCTCGGTCACCCCTGCCGGCTCTTTTTCACGGTAATGCGTGTATGACATCATATGGAACATTTGTGCCATGACCCACCGGCGGAAGAGTCGGTTGTTGGGAACGGTACCCTGTGCCATGATGCTGCCGAATATCGGGTCGTTGTCATCCAGGATGGTAAGTTTCCCGTCTTTGTTGGAGGCGATATACTCGCCGCCCTCGGCTCCCTGCATGGCGAACAGGCAGCTCACGTCCACACCGGCACCGCGGAGTGCCTCGATACGCTCCCGCGCCCCTTTGGGAAGTCCGGCGGGAGAATTATGGCCGGCCACCACCGGATAGACGGTGCCCAAATCCGAATTCTTGCCGATAACGGTGCCCGTGGCGGCAAATTCCTTGTCCGCGATGGCGAATTCCGTGCCGCATCCGGGGCACAGGACTTTTGTTTCTTGTTTCTTTCTGCTCATTGTGAATTTGTTAATAGTTGATTACTTCCGGGTTCCACCCATTTTCTGAGTATCACCAGGTCCTTGTCTTTTTCGCTTTGCCAGAACCATTTGCCCATCGTTTCGGGATTCCATGTGAACCCGCCTATAATCCGGCAGAGGATATAGAATTCCAGCTCGAATTGCGCGGTATCCCGGTGTTGCCCGTACAGCATGTCCCCGTCCTCGAGGTCACTTTCGGGCAATGCCATGAAATACCGGCGGGACTTGCTCTGGCTGCGCTCCGATGGTATCGAATGTTTATAGCGGCGGTACAGCTCCTCCACATCCGTGAAAAAATCCCCGCAGCCGTACTCCGGCAACCACGGAGCGCCATCATACCTGCCGTTCCGTATCATGTGTCTCCCGTTTACTTTTAAACTTCTGGACTGGAAATCAATCCGGAAATTTGCGCCGTTCTCTATGGCGGTGACGGTTTCTCGGTAAATATCTTCCATTTTCTCACCTGTTTACAATTAATGGCACTCAAACCCCTAGCGCGTATCTTTATAGTCCTGATAAATACAGTAGGACTTCGGTCCTGAACCAGGTAGTTGCCTGGCTCAGGACCAAGCTTGAATACTGTATCTTGAATTTGGGTCCCTCGTGCATATGCGGTCGCGCTACCTTCTGTTCAGGGGACTCATCCGGACGGCACATCCCTTTAAAAACCTGATACGGGCCGCGAGTACAGCTGGAACCTGTGTCATCTGTCGTGTTAGCAGGAGATGACACAGGCTCCAGCCGTGTGAATTGCGGCTCTGTTGAAATCCCGGCCTTGCCCCCTTTGCCCTGTGCTGTTCTTTTTGCGGTTCCCGGAATGCCGGCACGTTCCTTTACAGGTCCGATGTCTGCTGTGGCGGAAGCCGGAATGGCGCCGTCGTATAACGTTAGGGATACGACGGCGCGAGACGGGCTTATCGGGGACAGCAGGCTGAATCCATTCCCCCGAACCGCACGTTCCCGTGCTGGAAAAGACTGAAAGTTCTCATAATACCGGCACATGGCTTTATGCTTCCGATGTATCCCGCGTATGGGTCTTCTGCGGAGTCCGAAGGCGACGGTCAGCCGCCTTCAGACTCGGAAAGAAGACGTTGGTACGCGGGATGCCCAAACCTATTCCTTGAACTTTCCCGGTGTGCTCCGGTAACGGGTGCGGGACAGACGGCACATGACTTTAATTTCCCGATACATTACAGGCGCAGCCAGAATCGAGATGGGATTAACCGGGTGTTAGACCGGTTAATCTCGATATGGATTCTGGTTATAAGCCTGTAACGTTGAATAGCCTGCCCGTCCACCCGTTCTGCCGTGTGCCCGGCGTAACTTATAGCGATGCCACCAGCGTGTTGTACACCGCCCGGCTGGTCAGAAGGGCGTTACGCATGCAGCCGACAGTCAGGTAACCCGGTATGTCCCGGTCTGTTTTATCGCGGTTGGCCTTCACGTTGCGTCCCCGTCCCCGGACGATGCAGCCATCCGGTTTGGTTCGGACATATCCCAGACCGCCGATCTTGCACCTGCCCGTCTGAATGGCTCTAAAGCAGTCCATCACGAACTTGTTCAGCTCGTTGAGGTCACTCTTCACATTACAGACCGGCAATACCTGTATCGCCCAGCTGAACTCGCCCTTGTACAGGTAACGGTTCACGGCGTCCACGGCTTTTGCCAGTGTCGTGTCCCGGCAGCGGATTGTCCGCCGCTCGATCTCGTGCTGGAAGGTCTTGATGCGTGATGACGAGAGCGAGACCATGCCGCCCTTGATACTGAATCCTAAGAACTTGAACCAGACATCGGCTGCCAGGTATTCCACTTTCTTGGGATTTAGCTTCATGGATTTATCTTCCAGGCGTTTTTGGAGTGTGTCCATCGCTTTTTCATAATCCTTGCCGATAAAAAGCATATCGTCGGAATACCGGACGTAGTAGCCGTTCATTTGTGACAGTTCCCTGTCTAGGTCGTAGAGCAGTACATCCGCCAGCCAGCTAGCCACAGCACAACCCTGTTTCAAGGATTGATACTTGCTTTGCAACCGGTTATCTTCATCGAAATAGAGGTCCGAGTGGTAATATTTCCTAAGTACGTCTATCAGGGCAGACTGGCCGTGTTTGGCCTCCACCTTGTCGAACGCCTCGTCGATGAACCGTATCGGAACACTGTCGAAGTATTTGGAAAGGTCGGACTTCCAGCCCAGACAGCCGCTATTGCCGGTTTCTGTCATCCGGTGGCTGACTTCCGTAACTACCTTGCCGCACCCTATACCGGTCTGGTAGGACTTGCACGAAGAGTGCAGCATCTCCGGCATCAACTCGAAGAGCAGGTCGTTGGCGATACCCAGTACTACGCGGTCCATCGGCTCGTTTACGTACACTGTGCGGAACTCACCGTTGTCCTTGGGTATCTGCGCCGTGTGGGGAGGGGAAATCTCGTACTTTCCCCGGCGCATGGCATAGGCCATCGCCATACGGGTATGCTCGTCGGTCAGCCGAATAAGTTGGTCTTTCCTAATGTCTTTCAGCACGCCTTTCTCAATGGCCTTCGTCCACTGGCCTATGTCGAAGAACATTTGCAATATCTTGTCTTCATTCATAGCACTCAAAACTTTTTTGGGAAAGGATAAAATTCAGTATGTCCATGCCGGATTCTACGTCACATTCCTGCTCGTACTCCTCGCCCGTGTAGTAACTGTAACCCATGATGAAGATTTTCCCGTCTTTCCGGAGCGACGCGTTCGTGATGACCAGTTCCACGGGGTCACGGTCCACAACATGGAGATAGGTCGAGGATTGTTCACCGTTGTCATCAAGGCTGCCGCCACACTCGGAAAGCAGCTCCACGGACAGGGCGTAACATTTTTCATTCAGGGCTTTCTCCGCCACGTGATGGTTGTTCATCTCTTCCGTAAGTGTTCGGATGCGGTCACCGCGTCTCTGCTCGGGAACCGGTTCGAAAGCGGTTTCGAACATCCAGACAGGCATCCATTTATGGAAGACGGCGGGTCCCAAGCGGCATATGTAAACTTCATCGTTCTCTTTCTCCGTCTCCGGGATATCCATTCCCGAGGCTCGTGCTGCCGCTACGCTCATGCGCTCGAAACCGCCGAGGCAGGAAGGTGCCGACTTCAAACGGTAGGGACGGATGTTTCCTACAGGGACACCCATTGACATAAGTAGCATCCCCTTAAAAGTGTCGGTAACGGGAGTGGTTTGCTGTTTGTTCATTCTTTTATTCATTTTCTGGTCTTTGTACATACATTATGATTTCTCACGCATCCTCCGCAAGGGCTACAAGCCGCTCTTCCGGCAGCAGGAACTCCTCGTCCGTGAAGTAATAGCAGATTTTCCGGTCCACGGCCTCCGCCTCGTCCGATATGGGTGCGCCGTCTTTGCCGACCAGCACGTCTTGCAGACCCGTTACAGAGACTAGGGTTTTGTATTCCCCGCCCGTTCCACGGAACAGCGTCAGTTCCCTGACAAAATATTCCCTGTCATTCCATGTGATAATCTCAAACATTTCCTCCACTTCCGGGAACAGCCGGCACAGGACCGGAAACAGTTTGCAGGCATCGCTCCGGAGCATCAGGAAGACACATTCCATCAGGCATAGTCCGGCATCTTTGAGCATGGGCAGCAATACGTCCGTGCCTGCTCCGTTTGCCTCTGCCACTATCAGGGCTTTCCAGTATCCTTCCTGGAATGAGTCCGTCCAAGGGATGAGTTCGGCTGCCCTGACGGAATAGGAAACCGCGATTTCTTCCGGATTGTCCTCGTCCGTGGAAATCAGTCCTATTTTCGTGTCATCTTCGACAGGCTCCTTTACCGGCAGGCAGACTTTCATTTTCCGGAACGTGTCCGTGTCCTCGTCCGCCCAGTTGACAAAGCCGCCGAATCTTATAAAATCATATCTGCTCATTTGTCATTATTGTTTATTGTTATTTACCTTACAATTCTTCCGGTTCTCCATCGTTGATACTCCGGTAGAAACGGTCTCCGTCCGCCCACTTCTTGGCGGTGATAGCCAGCTCGAAAGCTTCCTCTATGGAAAGGCCGTCGGCGGGAAGGGCATCAAGGAGTTCTCCCATGCATACGTCATTCTCGCGATACTCTTTCTGCACCTTTCCGAGTGTCATTCTGCCCTTGTCCGTCTTTTTACGCCACAAAAGCATCTGTTGTATCCAATTTTTCATGCGATTCTTTTATTAAAGGAAATCCTTGGCATAACTGCGGGCTTCATTGAAAGTGTTGAAGCCGATTCCACTCATGCAAGAGATTGCCCAGTATCTTAATTTCCTGCTTTCGGCACGGGCAAGATAGATTTGCCCGATACAAATCCCGTCTTTGAGAATGTCATGCCGCTTGTCTTTTGTAATCCGTACCATGTTCCGACATTCACTTGTCCATTTTCCAAAATCCGTAATCGGACCCGTCACCGAGATGAGCACCGAAATAGTACCCCTCCGGTGAGTAACTATCGAGCGTGTCGAACAGCGATTCCAGCAATCCCGCCGCGTCATCGCTGTTCCACCAGTCTGCTTCTTTGTCCTCCATGGCATGGGCGGGGATGGCATTCATCACCTGCACGTACTCCGGTGTGTCACGGATAACGTCCAAGAACGCCGGAATCAGGTCCTGCGTGCGCATCGTGCCGTGGGAGATACTCTCTCCCGGCACGGCATGGAGGCGGTTTTGTGTCCTCTCGTCTATGAACATGGCATTTAGATAAAGGGCAGACGGGTATCTTCCAGCATGGAGGCCAGCATTTGACACATCTCGTATGAAGCACGGTTGCGGTCGTCAATGCAGCGTGAATCACGCCCTGCCATAGCGGTAATGGAAGCCTTTACCGTTCTGAAGAATGTCTGTTCCAGTGTCTTGTGGAAATAAGGAAGAGCCTGGGCGAAACGTTCGGACTTGAATTCCAAATCGTTCATGGCGTATTCCAGCTGTTTGGCCGCCTTGTACTCGCGGCTGTTCTCCAGGCTTTCCGGAATATCACCGAACTGTGCGGTCCGGAGCTGGCGTTCCAGTTCGATGACGGCCACCGAAAGCAACAGCTTGATGGCTTCCGGGTTGCCGATACCGTGTTTCTGCCCGTCAGCGGTATGGAACTCGATCAGGTTTACACTGTTATTCTCTTGTAATTCTTTGTAGCATGCGAGGGTCTTGCTGAGCGCTTTTGCTTTCTCTTTATCCATAATTTTATCTGATTTGATTGTTATTGCACACAAGTACGTCCCCAACGATGAAGTCTTTCGACGCCGGGTGATGAGCACGGAATATCCTGCTCGCTTCAAGATTGAGGGACAGAGGGATAAGTTTGCCTTCCTCGTTGACGACCATTGTCGTGCTCCCGTCCAGTTCCACCAGTTCGATGTAGCCGCCGACAATCGCCTGCATCTCCTCCAGCGTGAAGTCTGAGCCATTGGCTGGCTGCACGGGTTGGCGTGTTCCGTCCGTTTTGATGATTTCTGTCATAGTTGCTTTGAAATTTTAAGATTCATGACTCGCCAGTATATCCAAAATCTGTTGCAAAGGGAATTTTTCAGTATAGAATCGCTCGTCGGTATGTTTGCCGTACGCCCGGTATCTGGCTTCCCCGTTTGCAAATACCGCCAAGATATGGCTGACCAGCACATTGTCCGGCGGAACCAACCTTTCCAGTTCCGTTTCGGTCAGTTCCACGAAGCACCAGTTATTGTCTTCCGGCAAGTCCTCGCTGCCCAGTATCCCGTCCTCGTCCGGCTGGTAAAAACCAACCGATATGTCATAAAAGTTCAAAGACTGGAAACTGATGTCATCCTTGAATGGCTTGACGGCTTCCAGCCTGCCGGACTGTGTCTGTCTCCACTCTTTTGACAGGTACACGATTGCAAAGTCGCAGCAATCCCATGCACTGTCAGTTCCTGCCTTGAGCAGGAGGTATGGGGTAGGTTCATTTGAGATTTTCATCGTATTTCCCTCCTTTTATGCCACGCGTGATACCGTTTCACGGTGCGTAGCTGGTTAATGATATGGCCAAAAAGCTCGCGTGAATAGATGCGGTAATGGAACACAGCCGAATACTCGCATACATTGCCGTGAAAGTCCACGTGGGAGCGGTCATCCGCAAAGTCGAACAAGTCGCCCTGGATTTCCAGCGTGTATTTGTTCTTCCGTAGCCAGTCAAAAAACTCGAAGATGTCCTTCTTTTGGGAGTAGAAAGTGCAGTATTCGTAGCGGTTTCCGCGCAGGTTCCTCAGCAATGCCGCCATCTCGTTCCGTTCCCGGCGGTCGCCAAATTCGGATCCCGTCCGAGTGGCGAGGTTCTTCAGGAAATATATTTTACCTCCATACTCGAAATAGTACGGTATGTAGGTGACCGTCTTTTTGTACCAATTGACATATTTGACAAAGGAAGCCTTCTTGACGATGGCGGGATGCAGGTTTACTTTCTCCATGTGTTCCCGAATCTGGCGGTAGATTTCCGCATTGGAAAGACGTATGGGACGTTCCGCCCGGAAATACCTGCCGTCCGACTCGAAACAGAGCGCGTACAGGTTTCGGTAATACGGTTCCCCGACAAAGAACCAGTCGCTCTGCATGCGGGCCGGAGGCAGGCATTCCAGCAGTTCGTAATAACGTTCCTCCGTAATTTCATGGAAGGGCTTGCAAAGTGCCCGGGTATAACGCTTCACAAGCAGTGTCATGCGTACCGGTGATACAGCGACCAGGTACGGGTTCTTCTCCCTTTCGCGCAGTGCTTCCAGCGTCTCGCCGCCGTAGTCGCTGTGCATGTCATCCGACATCGACGTGAGGCATGTCCCGTCGAAATAACGTGAATCGATGATGTATCTCATGGGCACTGGATTAAATGGTTATTTTCAACACCTGACCGGCGGCATATTCGGCATTGCGGGTGAGCTGGCGCTGCCATGCCTGGTTGCGTGGCGCCCACTTGAAAGCGTTACGCTTCAAGGTTGTACGCATATCGGTATCGGGTATTTTGTCGAAGAGGATTTGCAGGCGGTCTTCTTCGAAGTTGTAGACCACCTTGCCGCCATCGAACGGAATCTCACGATTTTCACGGCTTGCCCGTTCCTGCTGCTTTTCCCGCACCTTGCGGACGAGTTCGGGATACTTGAAGATTGAATGGCGTGCCGTGACGACAGGTTTCTTGACTTTGTCGTTCCACTCTCGCAGACGAGCGACGGCACGGTCGATGATTTCCACGTTGCCATGGTTGACATAGGTGGAGAGTCGCCCGGCGAGGTTGCTGACGAAGAGAGCCCGGCTATAGCCTCGTGCCGTACCCGTATCGATACCGTGAATGGTCGAGGCGGCATCGTCGATAAAGGCTTTGACCTTCTGCCACTCCTCCTCGAGACGCTGTTCTTCGGGCTTGGCCGCTTCGGTAGCCTTGCGAATCGCTTCGAGTGCACGTTCTCGCCATTCCCGGAACGCCGTGACGCTCTTGGCGTGGCTGTTGCAGGCCTTTTCGTTGCGGCCCGTGTTGAAGCGTGCAGGTCCCGTAATCATCGCGCTGGCACAACGGCTGTTGGCGGCGATCATGGCAGAGAAATAGCGTTTGTAGTTTTCCATGTAACGTTCCCGCTGCTGCTCGGGCATCGACTGCAAATCCTCGTGCAGTTCCTTTTCGTGCGAGGCGATGTCTGACTCACCCCGCTCGTCGGGTGAGAAGGAGGTGAGGTTGTAGGAGCTGCACGCCTGCTTGAAATATTCTTCCAGATAGCCCGGGTGCGCCACTTCCACAACTTCCCAGTCCTTGAAGTCCGCCGGGGCGAGGATTTCTTCCTTGCCCGGATTCCCTACAAGATGGGAATAGCTGCAATACCCGTGTCTCTTTCCCCTGAAAAGAAACGCTACCGGTTCGCTTTCCGGGGCATCCACACGCCGCACCATGGTCACACGATGGGCATTTTCCTTTGTCAATAATGTTGTTTCCATACCTTTCTTCTTGATTTCGTTATTTGATTGTTTCCGATTTTTATTGTTGCTTCATCCGGGCGGCATGGTCCATTACAGAGGCGAACCCCACCTCGATACCTATCTGGTATCCGCCCTTGATAGTCGATTCCAGCTCCGCCTCGCTTTCGATCAGGGATTCCGAATCATCGGCATAAAGCCTGTACAGGGAGAATACGTCTGCCTCCCATAGCTTCCGGGCATTTTCCGCCGATACAAGCAGCCACACGAAACCGTCCTCACGGGTTACCTTGACGGCGGCTTCGCTATGGCTCAGAGTCCGCCACTCCTTGATGTCCAGTGCCACCCTCCACACGATATACATCAGCGCATCGTGGCGGCTTTTAATATCAGGGGAATCGCACAGGCGGCTGGCCACATCTTTGAGTGTCCGGAAAGAGTCCGCCATGAACTGCTCCACGACATACGGCTTTTCGGCAATGGCGGAACAGGCATCGTCCGCCCTGCCTGATTCCGGAACGGTCTGAATATCCTCCTCTTCAAGGAAGATTTCACGGTGCAGGTAGTCCAAGTAGTAATATGATTTCATTCCGCTTATTCTTTGGGGGTGAAAGTGATTCTCGTGTGCCCGTCATAACCGAAGGACGGTTTCAGGCCGAAGGCTTCGGCATCACTGCTGATGCAGCAGATGTCCCAAATCTCCAACCCTCCGGCGCAGGTTATGACGGTATTGTTTTCAGATATTTGCGGCGACTTGTCTTTCAATGCAGCCCCGCCGCAGATGCCGCGTAGAATAACACCACGCTGGTGGGTAGTAAGTTCTTTCGTTTCCATAGACCTAATCTTTTGCTTTTACACCGAACATGTTCTCCATTGTACTGGCGAGGGCTTCCTTGAAACCGTCGCTTACGCCCCAGTATTCAAGTAACCCGTTGCCGATGACCTGCATCTGTTTGTCGGTGGGCATATCGCCATCATACCCGTATTCCTTGAGCAGGGCACGGCTGATGATGACACCTTTTATCTCGTTGATTCTATGTTCCTCTCCCATAGCCGTTAATACATCTTTACCCGCAGACCAGATATCTGCTTTCTCGTTATTTCTGTCATTTTCTTTATCCGTTTATAAAAGCATAGGGGCATTCCGCCCCCATAGTTGTTATTAATTCATATTATTTTGCATGATTTTTTCCGGAACACCTATCCGGCATAGATGTACTTGAGCTTGGGCACTCCGTTCTGGAGCACGGTGAAGGCGTTTTCTTCCACCTGCACGTCCTTTGCCTTTGGCCACCATAGCCACGAGAGTTTCCCGTCGGGTTTGAGGAATGCCACGGCATTACCCTGCACTTTCCCGACCTCACGCACGCCGAGGTCTTTTCCGCCCTCGAACAGCCGGACACACCGCCACTTCGAGCCAAGCGTCATTTTCCGTTTCACGTCTGCTAATGTTTTCATACTCATTGCGTTTTTATTATTGCATATAAATTCTGCATTTCCGGTTGCACCGTCTCAGGCTGTCCGCCGAGAGCGGATAACTGCGGTTCAAATGGTCGGGAAACCCTTCTCGGAACATCAGCTCCGCCGTAGCGTACTCCTTGCACCATTTCCGCCGACGTCTCCCACGGGCAGGTCTCGTTTCCGGCATCCGCCTTTTCGGAGATTTCGGCACACGCCATTTCCCACCGACAAACACCGCTTCATATTCCCGTTGTAACACGCCGCTGCAATACGCCGCCACGCTGACAGCGGGCACACTTCCGAGCTGTCCCGTCGCGGCAAGGCTGTCAAGCGTATCGGTGGCAGCCTTGAAACTGGCAAAGCACCCGTAACTGCGGGTGCGCTTTGCGTCAAACACTTCTATCATATTTATTCGTTTTATTATTGGCACATCCGTTCTCCGCTTCCCCGCACAGGATAACAGCGGAAGCACGGCAGGCGGTTCCGCAGAACGCCAGACCGTGCTTAACCGTGTTATATACAAGGTAGGCACAACGCCTCACGGCGCAAGGAAGTCATATCGGAGGGAATTTTAGAAAAGTGCGGGCATTTCAGGGTGCAATCCTGACACAGTGTATATCAATGCCCGAAAAAGCGCGCACGCCCCGCAGTTTCCGCAGCACGTGTGCGCGTCATGTCACTCGCCATCGTCCCCGCTGTCAATTCCTGCGGTGATGTTGCATATCTCCTGCAATGCCGATTCTATCTGCACAAGGTCGTCGATGTCGAACTTCACGGCATCGCAGTCCTTCTCCCACACTTGGCGGGCTATGAAGACGGCATCATGCAGCGACCGCTCGGACTCTTCCAGAGCGGTCTTCAGGTCGTCCACGGTGTACTCCCCGTCCTGCGGCGGAGGTACAGTCCCGGCACCGTTTTTTGCCGGGAAATTCTTTTCGCCTATCACGTTACAGTTGCTTTCGCCCGAAATGAAAAGCGCGTATCCGTGGCATACGTCACAAGAACACGCGCTTACGACGGCAGATACGAAAAGGGCAGGCAGTCCCACACGTTCAGCGGGCTGCCTGCCGTCCTTTTGCCTTTTTCGGGCAGGTTTCAGTTACTCCGTTGCCCTTATGCCGCCTTTTTGCTTTCGTCGGCAACCGTTCCGGCAGGCTGTTCCGCCACCTTTTCAGCCTTGCCGGTCTTGGTCGTTTTCTCGGTTGGCTTTTCGAGGCTGGCGAGGTTCGGGGCGAAATCCATGGCGTTGCGGATAGCCTTTGCAGCGGCATGGATTGTCTTTTGGAAATCACGGTTTGACTTCTCGAGGTCTACTTTGGTCGGCACAAGACCGATACGCGCCCAAACGCTGTCGGTAAGGTCGTACTTCTTGATACGATTTCCCGACTTCTCGCAGATGATGATTTCCGCAGGGGTTGTGGCACGGAATTTCGAGCGTATGCCGTCGGCATCGGCACGCAGTTTCTTTTCCTCCGCAATGGTGTGCCACATAGTTGCGACCATGTTTTTAATCACACGGAAAATCTCGTTGTCCGACTTGTCGGCAGGCTCAAAGTCCGCACCGAAAAAGTGCTGTGCCGTCTGCACGAGTTCACCGTCCTTGTTGGTAGAGTTGTAAACCAACATGATACCTGCAAACGAACCGATGTTTGCATACTGTTCCTTGTTCAATTTAGAAGTTGCCATAATGATAAAATTTTAGAAACACTGCGCAAAATCACGCATTGCGGGCACTCGGGGAGTCGAACCCCGAACTTTGCACCATAGCGCAAAGTGTGGCATTTCCTGCCACGCGCCCAAAAATTTGCCGTGCATTTCACCCTGCACGGCAAAATTTTTCGTAACTTTGTCGCACTTAAAACGTACCCCATAGCAGAGCTATCCAAATGAGCGCATTTTCGGCATATCGTATCTTTGCACGAGTTCTACTCATCGTGTCGTGGCTCTGCGCTGCTTTACTCCAATTTCGGCAAGACGCTTCTCTGGCACGTTCCGGATCTTTTCCAATCCGGCAGCTAACAGTAAGGCGGTGGGCGGCTGGTGATTATGGGCATAACATTGGCAATGCTCTTTTCTCAAGCTCCGTGCGGACTGTTTTTCCGCTACCGTGCATTTTATCTCCGTGCGCACAAGGGCGCAATTATGGCATTATTCTTGCACGTCCTTTTCAGTGGCGGTATTCTCAATACTCCCAGCGACTTGCAAAAGTCTTGACGTATTTCCGGCACTCGGAATAAATACGATTTATCCCGTTCCATAAATTTCCCTACTTTCGTAGGTTGGCAATACTGGTATTATTGCCCCGTGCGAAGCGTGGTTATTTAACGCACTCTTTAAGCGTACCTAAACGCACACGGTGTTGTTTCGGGTGTTACCCTTTGACGGCTCAACAACTCACTTTCGTGTAAACGCCGTTTTTGTTTCTCGCTCTCGGCGGTCTTTGCTTTTCTGTTTTTTACTATCTATTTTTTTATTCGTTTTTCTCCGTACTTGTTTGCCGTTTGTTTGGCTTTCGAGTACATGACTATTATAAAACCGTTTTTCAGAACTGCAAAACTTTTTGAGAAAAAAAATTTGGAACGTTCCAAAAACAGCCTTTTTGCGAATATGGAACGCACGCGCGCGAAGTGAATTTGTAAATAGTTGAATATCAATAAAATAGAAAAAATGATTTTCTTTGAAAAAAATTTTTCCTTTGCAAAAATCAAAAAAGCCCCGTTTCAACGTATGTATAAAATCAAAATCAGTTTTGTCTATTGATTATCAGATTATTAGCTGCTTAAAATGGATAAAATAGGACTGAAAAGATTTTTTTACTTTCAATTTGTAAGCAAAGATAATGTAAAAGACGTTTTTAGGCTTACTTTATACAAAAGTAAACCTAATAAATTATTGATATTCAATGGTGTAATAAAAATAAAAAGATTAGGGAGGGTGTACCCTCGGGTGCGGATTCGGTCTCTGTCCTCGGGCCGTTTTTTCAAGTCCGGTTTTCCAAAATGGCTCAAAATGCGGCTTTCGGATTGAAACTGTAAGCAGGTATCAAAAAATATACAGTAAAGTACTTGTATTTATCATGGTTGCTTAAGGTGCTGGTGTTCACCATGTCCCATATTTTTGAAATATTCTCATTTGTGGATGCCTGTCCTTTCAATTTTCACGGGTGTACAGACTTTCTGCACGATTTCCGGGTTCCGGCTTGAAGTTGTTTTTTAGATACGCTGAAAACGCATCAAAAAATATATAGAGACACGTCGGTATATTGACTGTTCTTAACCGGATTGGACGACGGAAAAGGAGGATGTGTATTCCTGTCATTCAGTATGTTCGGATATGCTTTTCACAATCGGACAATCTTGTAATGTTTTGTTCCTTAATCATATAGAATATACAGAACGAAGCTATCCACATGGATTCCGACTTATTTGTACGGTTTTTGTGACTTTATACAGGAAACCGTGGAAATGCAGAAGAAATGGGGTTCAGTCACCTGCCTTTTTGGTGAATTATACGTATATTTGCCGTATTGTATCCACTTATGTATGAAGTATGGCATTTTGCTGTTACAGGAAATATCTGGATAAAGAATCGAAAGAATGGAATCATATCATAAGAAGAAAATCGGGAGTATTCCGAAAGACAGCACGGGTGGGTCGTCCATTCGCAAGGGAATGGTCGTCTTCAACGGTGGGACATCGGAAACCGGACTTGTGGGAGATGTCACGGGTAATTGCGTGTCGGTTCCGGTAAGGATGACTGCGGGCAGAGAACTCGTTACCGATGACGCGGTCATGTTTCTGAATGATTGCCGGGAAGCGAGCGCAGAGCAAAAGATTGCCCTCCAACGCCTGCTGAACGAAGGCCATCTTGCATGGGACAAGCGCCGGGGTGTATGTTCGGAATCTCTCTATGCTCCCAAAGACGGACAGTTGGTAAAACTCAGTATCCTGGATGAGCATGTAATACTGGGGGCTTTCAAGGAAATCGACGCAAAAGGACGTGTTGTGCTGTATTGCCTGCTGGACGAAGACGGGAGCCTGCGCTATTCCCTGCATGAAACAGTCGGGTACGCGGTGAATCTCCAGATACTGCCTATCGGAACCAGTGGCCGTAGCAGGCTTTCCGATGCTCTACGCCAGAAAGGGCTTGCATGGAACGGACGGCTGAAGGAACTCGAACGGCTGGCAACACGTGTCAGACGCGGTGACAAGTACTATTACCTGAATGACATACTGGAAATCCGTGAATGCAGGGACAACAACAGGCCGGCGGACAGGAAACGGTTGGAATGCGGGAACTATTTCATGGAGCGGAGGGATGCCGAACTGGTACGTGACTGCGTGCGCTCTGTCGTAAGGCTGAACCGCGACAAGGATGCCAGACGGTAAGAGGGTGACGGTATAAGGTATTCGTTCTGTTTCTCTCTCTTGTATCTGGGGAGGAAGTGGTCCTTTAATCCTCATCTTATCCGTTTTCAACACTTTCCGATTCAAAAAAACAAAAAAACAGACGGCGTGCCGTCTGTCATGATTTGTTTCTTTTTTGGTATCTTTTTTCTTTGCGTCAAAGAAAAAAGTACATCTTTCTTCTTTCTTCTTGTATAATACTACTTATAGTATTGTTGCTACATTTGTAACACCCCTCCTGTCAGATACACGGTACATTTGTACCACATTGAGGGGAAAGATGTGGCGAATTTCGCGTCTTTCCACCCAAATTCCACTATCGGGAGCATGAATCGCAAGCCGATGTTGCCGCTTCGGAAAATTGCAGTCGCCTTTTGCAGGGCAGCATTGCAAGAACGAAAACGGTCTGATTTTCACGTGCAGGAAAATAACCGCAAAAAGAGATCCGATAAAACATCTATATATGAAAAATATCCCCTATATTTGCATAAAATTTACATATAACTGCGATATAATATGATTATTCAGTTCACAGTCGAAAATTTCCTTTCGTTCAAGGAGCCGGCGACCTTGTCTTTGGCTGCTTCCGCGCTGAAAGAAAAACAGACCCGGTCCGATGAGATTGTTTTTGAGCTTGAAGGTACGAACCTCTCTTTGCTGAAGAGTGCGGTCATCTACGGGGCCAATGCCAGCGGGAAATCGAATCTAGTCAAAGCACTCGATTTCTTCAAATGGTTTGTCATCAATTCCTCCAAAGGCGTGCAGTCCGGCGAAAGCATACGGGTGGAAAGTTTCCGTCTCAACCGGAGGACGGAACAGGAGCCCAGTTATTTTGAGGCGGTCTTTGCCGACGAAACGGTCCAATACCGCTATGGGTTCGAAGTCGATGAAAAACGTGTACACCGGGAGTGGCTTTATCAAAAGGGCAACAAGCGCAAGGCAAAGGAGGTGGAACTGTTCCTGCGTGACGGCGATGAGTATGAACTGCATCCCAAATTTTCGGTCGGCAAAGAGGTTGTCGCCAAAAAAATGGTGCGCGACAATGCGCTGCTTCTTTCCGTGGCAGCACAGTTCAACGAAAGCGTCTCGGTGGAAATCATGGGATGGTTGGCCAACACCACGATTGTTCTTGGCAGCAGCGACGAGCGGATTTGGGAAATGGCGATAGCCCAGATCGATGATCCGTCCATGAAAAGGCGTATTGTGGAGTTTGCCCGGTTTGCAGACTTCGGAATCGACGACATACGCAAGGTTGACAATACAGTCATCAGTTCACACCAGCAATATGACGAGGAGGGCAACGCCACGAAGACGGTCACTTTCCCGTTCCGCGTAAACGAATCGGAGGGTACGATCAAATACTTCTCGCTGGCTTATCCTATAATCGACGCGTTGGATCATGGCAAAAGGCTGGTTGTCGACGAGTTCGACTCGAAAATGCACCCTCTGTTGACAAGTCGCATCATCGGGCTGTTCAATTCCAGAGTGACAAATCCCAGGAATGCACAGTTGATTTTCACGACACATGACACCAACCTGCTTAATGCAAGCCTGTTCCGCAGGGATCAGATCTGGTTTACACAGAAAGATTCGTTTGGAGCCTCGGAACTCTATTCGTTGGCGGAATACAAGGTTCGCAACAGTGCACCTTTCGAAAAGGAGTACCTGATGGGGAAATATGGCGGTATCCCTGTCATCGGCCAGTTTGAACGGTTATTTGACCTGAGGGAGGAAGAATATGGCAGCACGGACGAACAAGCGTGATCCACGCGCGGCACGGACACTCAGGCGTATCAGTTTTGTCCGTGAGGTCAAACAATCCTTCCTGATCATCTGCGAGGGGGTAAATACGGAACCGGATTATTTCAATGCATTTCGCCTGACTTCCGCCAATATTAAAGCGGTAGGCCAGGGACTCAATACGGTAGGTCTTGTCCAAAAGGCTTTACGGATGAAAGAAGAAGAGCGGAAGAAAGGACGCGAGTATGACCAGTGCTGGGTGGTATTTGACAAGGATGACTTTCCCGATCGGGATTTCAACCGGGCTATCGGTATGGCGGAAGCCGGTGGCATGAGGGTGGCATACAGCAACCAGGCTTTCGAGTATTGGTTCTTGCTGCACTATAACCTGGTACAAGGCCCGATGCACAGAAATCAATATGAAACAAAGCTATCCGGCTTGTTGGGCTTCTCCTACAACAAGGAAGCCGGTACAGGCGGTCGTGTTTTCAGGGAGCTGGGCGGTAAACAGGCTCAGGCCATCACGAACGCAAAAGCCGTATTGCGCCGAATGGAGGGAATACCGCCGGCACAGGCGGAATCTTCGACAACGGTGCATCTTCTTGTGGAAGAACTGAATAAGTATATTTAGCATATTCTGTCGTTTGCCCGGATAATATTGTACCCGGCTACCACCTCCTTCCGGTTTTATCGGATTTTATGTCGCAAAAACACAAAAACAGACGGCAAATCACAACGATGCCGTCTGTTTTTATTCATTTACGTTCCGTGGACAGATACGCTCAAACTTTTCGGTGTCTCTCTTTCCATTGGCTGACCTCTTCGTCAGAGACGGATGCCACGGTCCTTTTTTCCACATCGAACATCCGATGACAGAATGCCCTGGTAGAAAAAGGATTTCCAAGTTCCGCCAATATCCCTACAAGCCGGTTGTAGGAATCCATGTGCCACAGGTAATCGTACATCCCGCTGACCGGCACCCGTTCAAGCAATCCCATACGCGTTGTCTTTTCCACGCACTTGTCGAAAATCCGCGAACCCATCTCCATGTTCTCCATGTAGTACCGCTTGCTGCGCAAGGTGTCGTAACCTTTTTCACGCAGGCGTGTACGGTCTGCCATGTACAGCATGAAGATGACCTCTTCCGGGGTGAACGCGCCGACCAGCCCGGTGAAGCATTTCATAAACGGTATCACGTGTTGCCTTTTGTCGTCATTCCCTTTCATGTCCGTTTTCGCGTTCGTTCGTCCGTAATGTTTCCGCTTCCCCGTCATCCTTAATCGACGGATTGACATAGAACTGGCATATCCTGCCGTTTATCATCGGTTTATACACGGCGTATCCCAGTTTTTTGGCGTAACGCCCCACGGATACGCGGTTGGCGAACTTGCCGGTATGTTCCGTCAGGTGTTCCGACATCTCCCCGACGGTCATTCTGCTTTTCAGTTTCATATCATTCGCGTTTAAATGTTTTCCTGATAAAGGATAGCCGCGACTAATACGAACTGTTTGCAAATGGTATGAATTAATAAGAGGCGGTTCCATGAAATCGGCAAAGGAGGAATCAACCGGTTATACTGATACTTCATTCATGAAACCGTCCCTCATCTATTTTCCCATTATCCGGACAATCTCCCGTATCGTGTCGAAGTTCCGCTCGTCCAGCCATTCTTTGGCCACGTTCCACGAGAGCGACATTCCGAACTTCAGGTTCTCCATGGTGATGGTATGGTGCGACAACCTGCCTTCAGTGGGCTTGAGCCCTGCCGCATGCAGTTCACACAGTCCGTCCTGAAAGAATGTGCACCCGCCTGCTTCCTGTTTCGCCTGTACCATCGGCACGATATACGGGATTTTTCCTAACAGCAGGCCTACCGCCCACCGAGTGGGTGCAAGACGCTCCCTGTATCCGGCTTTCAGCAACCGGAGGATGTCTTCCGGCGTACCGAGGCACGGTATCCGGCATTGCTGCCTGCACAGACGGCAACGGCACTCTACCGGCCGTCTTCCTGTCTTGCGGATGATCCGCTGTAATGCCGTTTCCATCGCTATGCACCCGGTGGGCAGTATTCAGGGTTCCTCTTGCGCCACAGTTCTATGATACACTCCCGTCCGGCCTGTGTCCATCGTTTGGTGGATCCGAAAGTATATACCTTGCCCCGGCTGTTCTCCCACGTGTAAGGCACATCGCATTGCCAGGCCCGGCAGGAAGGAAAGACCACCCATTGCCGCTTCTCGTACTTGCAGATGCCCTCTTCGGCAAGGAACTGGTGCAACTGTCGCGGCGATATGCCGAGTTCGTCAGCGATGCGCGTGCTCTTGAACCAGTCCCTGTTCTCGATAAACTCCTCGTAGAATACGATTTTCGGCAGGGATTCACTCACCACCTTCCGCAGTTCCAGAATCAGTCTCGTCGCCGATTCCATATCCTGCGGCATGGGACAATCCATACAGGGCAGACCGGGTGCCGCCACCCTGGGGCGTTCGCGTACGATTGTCTTCCCTCGTTTCACGGAGAGTTTGCCGATAGCCTCGCCCAACCATTCCGCCAAAGACAGGTCAGGGGCGATCCATCTGGCCAACGGTATGACAAGCGGTGATTCCAACCAGGTCGCACCGTGCCCCCGCCCCCGTGTGGTGAAGACTTGCGACTCGTATTTCCCGGTATGTCCGTTGCCGGCCATTTCCCTGCGGAGCATATCCGTGGAAGCGATGCGTAGCCATTCAGACGGGATTTTCCCGAAGTGCATCGTGATCTGCGTGGCGTTGACCATCAGCTTGTCGCCGACACGCCGGAACGTGACGGGGAACCCTTCCTCGAAGTGCATGACGATGTCGTCCTGCGGGACGGCGTGCAGCTCCCCGGCTTCCAGTTCCAGAAGCTTGTTGCCCCACACTTCCAATTCATCAAGCAGGTCACGGGGTATAATAGTCTCCTTGCGTACCAGTTGTAAAAGCCGGCGCATATCGATGGGACGGAAACCCCACTGTTCCCTGCCGTTTTTCCGGAAACTGATTTTCAATGCCGTCGGGCAAACACGGGCGATGGCGCCGTTTTCAAGCAGTTCGTCCCGCTTGAGTATATCGCATATATCCACGGCGCAGATATGGAGCTGGCCGTTATGGTTCCGGGAAACCCTTATGTTCCAGTCCCGGAACGGAACATTCCTATTTTCCCTCATAGGTATTTCCTCCTTTCTTTTGGTTATCAGACTTACGTTTGTTTTCAAGCAAGGCTCTCTTATGTGCCATCTTGCGCACCGGATAGTACGTGCGTTTCTCGCCGCAAAGGGCGTCATAATCTTTCAGCATCAGTGTGCCGAGGTCGGCCAGCTCGATTTCCACATCCGGATGCAGATGCCTGAAATAGAGTCCGCCGCTGCATACATACTTGCCCGTGCAACAGAATGAGATAGCCTGCAAGTTGCCTTTTGTCAATTCCGCCGCGCTGTGCAGCGAGCGCGTGACCGCTACAAGAACCTGTGCCCCGTTGAAGATGAGCACCATCTTGGGTCGTTTAAATGTGCTGCGTCTCATGTTGTTCTAAAATTTGCGTTAATTCCTCCTTTGTAAATCTAAGACCGGCAGCCTGTACCAGCCAAGTGTCTGAAACCGTAAATCCACCGGACAGCAGTTCGTCCACGCGCTCCAGAAGGTAGACACCGAACGCGGGATCGATGTAAACGACAAATAATAGAGCCAGACATTCATCAATTAACAGGTGTCCCGACGCCTCGTCACGGATGATCATCTTTTCCCTGTCTATTCCGTAGGCGTCTGCCAACGCCGTTGCCCAGTGATGGAAAGCGACACGGAAATCACGGACATTATGCCGGCGTGCATCTCCTTTGGCCTGGATGAAGCGTGTCGCGTCGAAATAGACCGGTCCGTCTTCCCGTAACGTTCCGAAAAGCAGATCGGGGAACTCCCTGTACCGGATTATCCGGCAGGGAATCTTTTCTTCTTTCATGTTCTCTTTTTCATTGTTCTTGGATTTGTATCTAACGTGGTGCAAAGATATATCTTTTTAATATGAAATACACTATAAATATATACATAAATTACACTTTTAATAAATTGTTAATCACTGATAATAAGATATTTACAACATAAATAAAACCGAAATATCTATATATTTAAGTTGTATATTTCGGTTTGTAAATCAAGCATTAAGAGTCCCGTTCTCCATATATTCTTTTAGCCGTAAAAACCTCTCTTGAGGATTGTCTCTACTCTTTGAACAAGAAACAAAAAAATTATGGCTACATCGGACAAATCATTTAACGGGGAACTCTTGGAGAGTATTTTTAAGACCTCCAAAAAGACAATTCAGGAGTATGTCCGCGAAATCGAGCGCAACAACCGCTACCGTTCATGCCGTCAGGATACCGGCTCGGGATATATTCTCGATGACCGCGCCCGGCTCATTGACCTGTATGAAGCCTGCCTGCAACAGGACGCTCATATACGTTCCGTTGTCGAGACACTGGAAAGCCAGATTCTCGGCGACCGCTATATGCTTGCCCGTGTAAACGAAAAGGGAAAATACATCAAGGACGTGGCGAACTCCCTGAAGATACAGGGTTCGCAGTTCGACAAGATAATCAAGGGCATAGTGGAATCCAAGCTCTACGGGTACACCCTGCTTGAAATCATGCCGCATACTGACCCCAGAACGGGCAGGCTGGCGGAAGTCAACATCATCGAACGGCGTAATGTGTTGCCGGACCAGAAAACGGTACTGAAGCGGCAGGGACTGTGGGAGCCGCATTGGGATTTACATGACCCGGCATATTACCGTTGTTATGTACTGGTAAACTCCGGCGACTTGGGACTTTTTTCCGCCACGACCCCTTTGATACTGGCCAAGAAATTCACGGTGGCCAACTATGTGAACTTTTCCCATACTTACGGACAGCCGATTATCCACGGAAAGACGGTCAGCGAGAGCAACGCCGACCGCAAGAGGCTGGCTAACGAGATAGCCAACGCGGCACAGAACAAGGTGGTGGTTACCGGCATTGAGGACGAGGTCGATATCAAGACATTCACCATGTCCAACTCGGAAAAGATATATACCGGGCTTATCGAGTTTGTGAACAAGGAAGTTGCCAACCTCGTGCTCGGCTCCGAGTCGATGGCCGGAGGGATGCAGTCGTACGTGGGTTCCACGAAAGCACACCAGGACATTTTCCGCGACCGTATCGAAGTCTACCGTCGGTATATCGAAAACGTCATGAACGAGGAGATAATCCCCCGCCTGGTGGCTATCGGGTATATCCCCGGAGGATTGGAGTTCCGGTATTCGAACCGGATAGAGATGAGCAACGAGGACCGCATCAAGCTCTATTCGCTGATCACGGACAAATATGAAGTGGCGGCCGATGAGATCGAGAAAGAGTTCGGTATCAATGTGGGCCGGCAGCTCAATGTTATCCCGGGATTAGGTTTCGGAGCCGAAGGCGGCTCATCCGGTCTCAGCCACAACGACCGGGGCATCATGTCGGACGAGGAGTATTTCCGGCGTTACGGACGCCCCCGGGGGGCGAAGGTCGGAAATTTTCTGCGGGGAGCGGAATAGAAGCCCGTCTTCCGCTCCCGGACAACGCTCCGTTCAGGGCTGTCAGGGCATCTGCAACCACGGAATCCGATACGGAAAAGGAGTATCGTGTCATTTTCGATGCATTCCGCAGGCTGATCCTCTATTGGGAGAACAGCGCGGAACGTCTCGACATTATAGAGGACATCATCACCCTGCGTGCCTCTTTCCTCATAGACCGTGCGCTGACAGGTCTGCGAATCGATATGGACCGGGCATTGGAGATACTGAAAAATCACAACTCCTTTACAACAGAGAGGGAACGGCAGCAGCGTGACATCCTGATTGCAGCTATAGACAACCTGGTGGATTTTGCCGCGGCAGAGGAGTATGCCATGCTCGGGGAACTGCCCGAGACAGCGGATGAACAGGACATGGAAGCATACGAAAAGATATGCCGCAGGTATAACCTCGTCCATGCGGAGGAAGAGAACAACCAGGTATTCTTCGCGGCCTCGATGGCCGCATGGTGGATGGCGGTGGATATGGATACCGTGCTTACCTACATGACACAAGGCGATGAACGGGTACGTGCCTGGCATCTTTCATTGGAAGGGATTTCCTTCCGCAAATCCGAGTTTCCTCCGGAGCTGATACCGCCGATCGAATGGGGATGCCGCTGCTTTCTGGTCGCGGAGGGGTTCGCCGCTGTCCGGGCGGCTTTGCCGGATAAGGGAGACTATCTGGAAAAGGTGGATCCGGTCTTCCGGGAGAGCCTGGCAACCGGCGGGCGTATCTTTTCCGATGCGCACCGCTATTTCTCCGTCCCGCTTCCGGGTTACATGAATGATATTGTGAAACGCATTAAAGGAAAGTTCGCCTATGCCCAAGATAACGCTTGATGAGTTTTGCAGCCACTGGGTAAGCAGGACCAGTACGCGCGTCATGGCCAGCCGGCTGGAGTTCAACGTATTCGACTTCGCAACTGCTGCCGGTGACTATACCAGGCAGCAGTTCGTGTCCTCATTCGCTTCGGGGGGATTCAACGGTAGCAAATGGGCGCCTCGTACCTCCAAATGGGGAAAGAGGTTCACCCATCCTCTCATGAACGATACGGGGACTCTGGCCCGGAGCATACAGTCGGAAGCCGGCCGGACAGACATAGTGGGACGGCGTTCGGACCGTACGCGCATCTTCCGGAAAGGCGCCAGGTATTGCATGTGGACTACGGAAAAGAGCTTTCCAGTCAAGGGCAAGCGGGGACGCAGCAAGGAGCGTTACGGGCATTATGCCGCCATACACAATACCGATCCGAAGTTCGGGCTGTACACGGTAAACCAGTATTCCACGCGCCGTCCCGTACACCGGCAGTTCATCGGATTCTCACCGAAGACGGACGACTATATCGCCGCCCATTTCATAGATATGATTTTTAAAGGATTTCCACACCAGCCGTTATGATAAAAGACAAACACCCAGCACCACAGCCCGCACAACCGTCGGCACCGGCGGAGAGCCTGCCTGAAGAAGTTTCCGCGAACCCTTTCGTGGAGATATACCGGGCCGTTAAGCGGGCTGTCCTGACCCTGCGGGAGAATCCGGACGACCCGTTGTCGCCGCCCCTGTTCAAAACCGTCGCTATCGACAACGGCCAGTTCGCCCGCATTGTCCGTGACGATAACACGGAGTATGAGACTGTGTTCCCTGCCGTGTTCATCCACTTTATCAACGTGAGGTACCTGGTACAGCAACAGCGTATCGGTGAGGGACGCGCCACCATGCGCGTGCGGTTTATCCTGAATACGCTCAACAATGCGGACGAAGACAAGGAATGCGAGGCGTTTCTGGTCTTCCAGCGGCTCAATGTAGCCATACAGGATGCCAAGAACCATGAGCCGGCGCTGAGCGAGCGGTGCAACCTGACCTATTTCGACATGCCGCTTTCAACCAATATGTTGCAGGCGTACTGGATAGACTACGAGGTATGGTTCAGGGAATCTTCCGCGTGGAAATACAGGGACTGGGTAAAAAGGTATGTGGTCATGCCCCCGTTCACCCAACACAGCGATGCGCCGCAACATGACAGCGGCGGACACGGCTTCCATCCGCGTCCGGAACATGACGAAGTATCTGGTTTTTCGGATACTGGATCGGAAAATTGAAATCCATGCAGGAGATTTATCCGCACTGCGTATAAACAGACATGAATCAGCAGATAATACAAGACTCATGATACATTTTCTGTACTTGCTGAATTTAGAATGTTCAGCATGCCGGTCTTGATACAAATAGTTGCAACCGGTCTGTAATTTGAACAATCTATTATACTGTAAAGATAATCGCATTTCCATAAATGGATGGATTCTCATATTTCCACTTCCATAAATAGCAGTGCAAAACCTTTTCTTTTTCCACCGCCTACTCTTGTTCAAATAACCCTTGCATATGGATATGAACACACTTCAATATGTCGTCGGAGAGGCGAAGGCAGGCCAGCCGGCTGTTATCCGTTTCTTCGGTCGCGTGACGGAAGAGACGACCTCACGTTTCAATGACGAGTTCGACTTTTTGGAAAATATCATCCGTCCCTCCTGTATCCGCGTGTTGATCAACTCGGAGGGCGGCAGTGTCCTTTACGGCATGTCCACCTATTCCACCATCGCCAATGCCACGGTGGATACGGAATGTATCATCGAAGGGGTCGCGGCATCGATGGCCTCCATCATCTGGGCGGCGGGCAAGCGTTCTCTCATGCGTGATTATGCCATACTGATGATTCATAACCCGATGTTGCCGGACGATGACGGAGGGGAACCGTCGGACATGGTAACGGCTTTTACCAAACAGATCGAGACGATTTACCGGAAACGGTTCGGCCTGAAAGCGGAGCATGTGCGGGCCATCATGGACGGACAGGCAGGAAAGGACGGGACCTATTTCGACGCACAGGCTGCCGTCAAGGCCGGCATCATACCTGCGGAGCATGTCATCCATACCTCGAAGCAGCTTTGCCGTAAAGTGCATGACGAGATAGAAGGATTGACCGATACGGCCGCCATCCAGGAACTGATGAGCCGTGTCAGCGCGGGAAATAAACCTTTCAAAGGCATTGAACCTACTCTTACAGAAACGGAAAACGATATGGCAAACGAAAACAAGACACAAGGCTTTGAGTACGGGGCGATTGCAGCCTCGCTGGGCATGAAGGACGGTGAGGTCAAGGACGTGATGGCACGTATCTCTGAACTGGCCGCGATGGAACCCAAATACAGAGAAATACAGAAATCACTGAGCGACGCGCAGACCGTCATCGCCGGAAAAGACGCCTCCATCCGGAACTTGCAGACAGACCTGGCCGCAGCGACGGCACGCCTTTCCGCCTACGAGCAGAAAGAGAAGGACGAGCAGGCTTCCCGTATCGAGACATTGGTGGAGAATGCCATTGCAGAAGGCAAGATTGACCGTGAGGCGAAAACGCAGTGGGTGGAGATGGCCGGTTCCAACTTCGAGTTGGCGGAAAGCACGCTGGCTTCCATTCCCGCGCGGGAGAAAATCTCGAAGGAAATCGCCGATGACCCTGCCAACATCCAGGCCACGGCGGAAGCGACAAAGACCGCCGAACAGCTGATGGCCGAGAAGGTGGCGGAAGTGGTCGGTGCGGATTTCAAGTTCCGAAAGCTCTGACAGACTATCCGCGGGCGTCCGCCCGATTTTAACTGACATGCCGGAGACCGCAGTGTCTCGCGCGGAAACAGCAGGTATCCGCCAGTCGGCCGAGTTTCATTCTTCAACGGAAAACTTAAAACGACAATGGCTGATACAGTAAACTTTCTTCAAAACGGGTATAGCGGCGAAGTACTTGAGGACTTGCTGACCTATACCGTGCAGGGCAATGATACAGTCCGCGAGGGACTGATTCATATCAAGACGGGCATCCAGCACCGCTATACGCTTCCTGCCATCAAGCTGGGCAACATTATCCAGGACAACGTGCCGACCCCACAACCCAT
Source organism: Bacteroides sp. AF20-13LB (assembly GCF_003603065.1). Lineage (NCBI taxonomy): Bacteria > Pseudomonadati > Bacteroidota > Bacteroidia > Bacteroidales > Bacteroidaceae > Bacteroides > Bacteroides sp. AF20-13LB. The sequence goes on along the minus strand of NZ_QTMH01000005.1, from coordinate 88,332 downwards.
CCACGGAGCCAAGGGCGATGACGGCACGAACGAGTACCAGTTCACCGAACGCCATCTTGAGCCGTCCGATTTTATGGTCTATCTCGAGTTTAACCCGAGGGACTACGAGAAGTACTGGCGTTTCGCGCAGCCGGAAGGCAATCTCGTGTTCCGCGAGCTCGACCCGAAAATCCAGGCGACGATGCTCCGTCTCCTTATGGACAAGAAAAACGAGTATATCGGAAACGCCATCTGGACTTCCGCCCGCGGAGGAGAGACGGTGGCCAAGATTACCGCACCGGAAGGCTGCACGAAAATCGGAGCCAACAAGGAGAAATATTTTGACGGGGTCATCAAACGGATCCTCGACAATGTGAACTCCTCCGATGCCGAGGTGGTTGCCGGAGGGCAGTGCATCATTTCGGGAACGACCGAGCTGACGGACGGGGCCGCGGTGGAGGCGGCGCTCTATGCGATGTGGAGGAAATGTCCGAAGCAGATCCGAAAGAAGACATCTCTGACCTTTGTGGTCGGATGGGACGCCTGGGACGCGTATGACCAATATATCTCGGACAAGCAGGTCAAGTATTCCGAGAATACCGAGGTCAACCGCTATCGCTTCAAGGGCAAGCGCATCGTCCCGGTCGTGGGAATCCCCGAACACACGATGGTGCTCGGCGAGTTCTCCACCGGCATGGACTCCAACCTGTGGATGGGGGTGGATTACGCGAACGACACGGACATCCTGAAAATCGACCGTCTGCAGGCCAACTCCGAGCTGTTCTTTTTCCAGATGCGCATGAAAATGGACGTGAACATCGTCCGCCCGGCGGAGATCGTGGTCCATACCGCCTACAAGAAGAGCGAATAACACACCTTTCTTCATTCTCAATATCCACCCGGGGAGCGGAGGCAAGGCCCCGTTCCCCATTTTCATTCTACTGTTATGGCAAAGAAAATCAACACGGAGGAAACTCCGCAGACAGACAACAATAATATTCCTGCACCGGAGGCTCAGGCGGTGCCCGTTCCGGAAACGGCATCGGAAAACCTCGGGACAGGCGGCGAGACTGAAGACAGGCTGCCGGCCAAGACCGCGGGGAAAGGGAATGCAGGGTCGGAGGAGACGACAGAGCCTCACATCCTGTCCCTGTTGAAAAAGTTCCCGGCATATCCGTCGCTGTACATCGACACGCACGGAGGAACCTATGCGCCGGACACGGCGGCCGCCATCAGGGGCAAGGCCGTACTCTACAGGAATCCTTTCTACAACGAACTTAAAAAGAAATCATAATGGCACTCGGTAATGTATTTATCAAGGATGTGGACGGCAATATTCCTTACGATACCGGCTCGTCGGGCGAGAAGGTGACGGGACTGCTGTTCGACGTGTCCCTCCAGCCGACGCTTTTCACGGAGGGGTATGGTAAAACCAATGAGACCAGGCTCAAGCCTGGCGATGTCTGCTACATCACCTCGTTCAAGTCCGCCGTGAACGACTTCGGTATCATCGAACGTGTGGAGGCAACCGACGAGGAGGAGATGAATGTCAATTTCCTGCACGGCATCCCGGCATACCATATCCGTGAATTTTTCCGCATGTCCGGCAATCCGGGCGGTTCAGGAAAACTCTACGTGATGTTCGCGGACTGTTCGGCGAACTGGGATGCGCTGGAAATCATGCAGCGTGCTGCCGGGGGTATGATCAACCAGATAGGCATATGGACGGAACAGCCGCTGTGGAAAGCGAACGGCGCATCGGAACAATACAACCTCAATCTGGTAAAGGGGCTCAACGACGTGGCCGTGGGGCTTGCGGAGCAGAACCAGCCGCTCTCGCTCATCCTTTCCGCCAATCCTTCCAATACGGGGGCGGATACGACTGAGGGGCGTCAGATTGACCTGAATAAAATACCTTCATGCATCTGTGAATCAAGCCGTATCAGCTGTATATTCGGCCAGGCGCATCACGAAAAGATCTCCACGATGCAGATGTGCAACAGGAACCATACGCCCGTGGGATTTTTGGGAGCGGTTATGGGAGCCATAGCAAAGGCCAACGTGCACGAATCCATCGCATGGGTCAAGCAGTTCAATCTCTTCGCGGACGATTTCCAGGAAATAGAGTTGGGGTTCGGGGACATCAACCTCGACGAGGCAGAGGAGAACTTCCTCAGCCTGAACCGGTACGAGTCACTCTCCCCGTCACTGCTGGACGAACTCGACGATAAGGGGTATATTTTTCCCATCAAGTATGCCGGCCGCGAGAACGGGATCTACATCTCGAAAGACCAGACATGCTCACATGGGGATTTCCGTACCATTGCCCGGAACCGCACCATCAACAAGAGCCGCCGTGCCGTGCGTGCAGCCCTGCTGCCGTATGTGAACTCACCGCTGATGGTCAATCCTTCAACCGGGTTCCTCGCCCCGTCGAAGATTACAGCTTTCAAGACACTCATCGGGGATATACTGGCCAAGATGCAGGCGGCGCAGGAAATTTCAGGATACGCCGTCACTATCGACCCGAACCAGAACGTGTTGGTGGACGACACGCTGCGCATCTCCTATGTCCTTGTCCCGGTGGGCGTGGCCGTGAAGATTTATGTAGAGGAAGGACTGTCATTAACCGCAAATAAGACATAGCATATGGCAATAATCAACAATGTAGCATACTCGTGGTCGATGATAACCCTGTCATCGACCGCCCTGGGAATCGATGAAGGTTCCACGACCCTTGAAGGCGTGTCGGCCATCAAATGGTCGAAGAAGCGCAAGGTCGAAAGTAACTACGGCATGGGAGGACGGCCGGTGTCGAGGGGGTTCGGGAACATTACCTATACGGCGAGCATCACGATGGACTATGCCACGCAACAGCTGTTGCGTTCGGTGTACGGCTCGCTGCTCGAAATCGGCGAGTTCGACCTGATTATCAGCTTTGCCAACCCGATGGCCGGCGAGGACTGGACAACGACGACCGTAACGCTCAAAGGTTGCATCTTCACGGAGGATTGTCTCGAGTCACAGCAGGATGATACCAATATCACCCATGAATTCGATCTCAACCCGTTCGATATCCAAATCGGCTCGGGTGATACAATCTAAGCTGTCATGGATGTAACTTTCGAGGGGAAATCTTCTACCGGAAAGAACGAATGGCTCACGCCTCCCTGCCTGCTTCGGAGGCTGGGGCCGTTCGATTTGGATCCGTGTTCGCCCGTAAACCGCCCATGGGATACGGCGCGACATCACTATACCATTGAGGATGACGGCCTGCAACAACCCTGGTTCGGACGTGTGTTCTGCAATCCTCCCTATGACACTGCACTGATTGTCCGGTTTATCCGCAGGTGTGTCGAACACAGGAATGCCGTCGCGCTCACTTTTGCCCGCACGGACACGCGCCTGTTCCACGAACTGATATTCCCAAACGCCGATTCAATACTCTTTATCAAGGGACGGCTCAGTTTTTACCATGTTACGGGGGAACAGGGTGGTACGGCCGGAGCGCCGTCATGCCTGATCGCCTTCAACAAAGAAAATACCGCGGTTCTGGAAACATGCGGTATCGACGGGAAGTTGGTGAAGCCACGACTTCAATAGTCAACCATAAATTTGTTACATAATAACCCGTCTGTTTGCCGGATATTGACCTTGGCTGACAGACGGGATTTATGTATGGCAGACTTAAATCGAAATATGCGCTTCCTTATCGAATGACGTATGCTCGTTACTGAACACATAGCCCAACTGGTTGCATATGCACCGGGTGTTTCCGATGACCTTATTGATATTGCGGTGCGAGTGGCCATATATCCAGTATTCAATCGGGCTGTCTGCAATGAAACCGCCAAGCTCCACGGTAAATGCCCCATTGAGCGGACTGCCCTTGAACTCCGGCGCCATCAGTTCGAATGACGGTACATGATGAGTGGCGACAATGAGATGTCTGGCAGTACTTTGTTTTACGCTCTGTTCCAGAAAACGGAAACAGCGCGAATGTTCGTCATTGAACCTTGTCCAGTCCAGCGGTTCGCTGCCGTAACGCATCCTGCGGAAATCCGTGATGGCTGCCTCAGTTTCATAGGCATCCTGCAACAGGATATGTGACCACAGTGTGGTAGCGATCAATTCTATATCGTTACCCAATGGGATAACGGCATTATAGTGGCAGGTGATGTTTTCCCTGATTTTGAGCGACCAGCCGTTATACAGCTTGTCTATGTCGAACATCTTGTAAAACTCGTGGTTTCCGGGAACCACGATGACCCGGCTGTAATTTCCGGAAGCCCAGTCCCAGAACGGATGTCTGGAGTAGTTCTCATCTCCGATATATCCTATATCTCCGGCAAGGACAAGCACTTCTCCGGCAACAGCCAGCGGGTTGTGCTTCAAAAAACTGCTGTTCTCCCGAAACTCGAGATGCAGGTCGGATGCGTATTGGATTCTCATTGTTGTGTTATGAAATTGGCTTCAAGTTGTTCCAATAACTGTTCTCCGGAAATGCTTTTAAGTCCTGCCGATTTGAAAAAATCAGAGTTTGGCACTTCTTCTTTGACAGCCAGGCAAAACCTGTCAACATCTTGTTTAAGCGAATCAGGAACTTCGTAGGTGTCGGCAGGAGCAAGCATGGCAACCAGCCGGAATACATCTTTCTTGTGCTTGACGATATGTTTGCTGTCCACTTGTTCTCCATTGCTTTTCCGCTCGGTCATTTCTAAATAGGCCCTGCATTTCAGACAGATAAGACTTTCAATGTTCGCAATATGTACGCCCTCCTCCAACGTGCTGTGTTCAATGGTATAATTATAATAGTCATCATCCATCAAAATGGCTGACAGACTTGACAGGTCATCATCAACCGGAATGGGGGTAATGTGGGCATCGTCCGGGAATTTGACAACCCCGATATTTCGTGAAAAGAGTTCTATCTGATACGGGAAATCCGGATTTCCCGGTTCCTTGAACCTGTAATATTCATGCCTGCATTCCCCGTTCCCGGTTCCCTTATTCCTTTGTCTGTACCCTGCGGTTTTTACAAACTCCCAGAATTTTGCAGCAAAATCCGAAGACAGCGCCTCCACAATCAGTATAATGTCTATGTCCTTGGTCGCCCTTGGAGTTTGTGCATATATTTCTTCATGCATTTCACAGGCAGTACCACCTATGATGACATAGTTTCCTTCATATCCGGTGAAAAACTCCCTGAATTTATCAATTCCTCTTACCATATCATATTATTTATCATAGTTTCCAATTCTATTTGAATGCGTTCATCATCCATATCCTTCATGGCCAGAAATAAAGACAATTTGTCTACAATGCCGTTTTTTGAGAAAAAACATGGATTGTAACGCCATATCTCTATGCGGGTCTCGCCATATTCCTTGTCTGTCCGGATTTGCAACCGTCGAGCTTCTTCTTTTGCAATGGCATAAGTGTCATTTTTTTCCTTGTTCAGCATTGAATATTCCGACAAGGCATTTACTCCACTAATACAAAATACTTCATCAGGCAGACTATCGGTATATACAATCCGCTCGATGGGGTTCGCCAGGAACGGCAACATCCTGTCCCATAATTCACGCTTTTTGAACTGAAATATCATACTCTTTGTCTTGCCGCCGGATAAAGCGATAACTTCTTTATCTTTCAGCCATCTGACCGCCCGGTTTACATTGGCATACGACACGTTGAAAAGATCTGCAATATCATAAGTTCCTTTCCCTTCGAGAGACTTTACTTCAAGATGATAAAGGATTATGCATTGGGCAATTGCAGGAATCTGCGTTTCTTCACCTCCCCCGATATTATTTTTATGCGGTTTCAAATCTATCAACAAATCCGGTATGAACATTTGCTTTTGCGGTATGATGAAATTTACACGATGTCTGACAAGACGCCGTACATTATAGGCCGCCACTGTACGCAATACAAATATTACCGGGCATTGGGCTTTTCGCTCAACCAGTTCTTTTTGTTTCCGCATCTGCCCCGGAGTATATGCAGAACTGTCTGCACTATACAGAAGAACTACGTCATGCCCCAACAAGTTAGCCGTACAAAATGTATAACCGGCAGTAATATTGGCTGGGAATGTATGCAAGACATCCTTTTCGACCGGCCTGATGTCCGCCCTCAAATCAAGCAATTCAGCGATGTACCGGCTTGTCACATCTATAAAATCATCTATTTTGCACATAATCATTTATGTTTGAGAATATGCAAAATTAACGATTATATACTATATATCAAAGAAATATATGAAATATATTCAGCGAAATTTCCTTTAAAGACTGATCTGGGAATATCAGGAGCAAAGAAGTTTTTTGTATAACATATGGATTACAAGTGAATAAGAACCGTGTCTTCAACCTTTCCACGATTCTTTGTCCTACTCTTTCGGTGAATCAAAACAAATTCGATATGGACGAAAAAATGCTTTCATTGGAACAGGAGATCAAGATCAAGGAAAAAGCCCTCAAACTGAAAGAGGAGAAGAAACTCCGCAAGATTTGTCCGATGGTCGTTTTCGGAGACACCGCAAACGGCGAGAAAGAGATTTATGTGGCCTACATGTCCGAACCGAGCTTTCCGCAGTTCAGCAAATTCATGGCCGCTTCCAAAAAGGACGAGGTAATCGCCATGCGCACGTTGGCCCGCGACTGCTTCGTGGACGGAGATAAGGAACTCGTGGACGACGAGTCGCTCTTCCTGTTCGGTCTGATGGGACAGCTTTCCGAGCTGATCACCACCCGCCAGAGTGTCCTGGTAAACTTATAAGCCGGTGGGTAGTGACCGACGAGCAGCGCATCCGCCAGCGGATGATCTATGTCCGCCACTACTTTCCCGGCGTCAACCTCGACACGATTTCCGACGAGGAGTTCGCGATGCTTTCCGAAGAGGCGTTGTGGCTGCACGAGCAGATGCTCATCAGCCGTATGCCCGTTCCGATGTCATTGCCGGAGAGGACTCCTTGACCTGCCGCCGTAAGCTTCCGGTTTGCGGCGGCCTTCGTTTCATAATCTCCGCCCTTGCGGAAAGACTATTCTTTTAACGCAGTACCCATTACCATGGCTCAGGAACAGAACTATCAGGTCAACTACTCCATCAACGTGGATGCCTCTCAGGGCACCAAGCAGGTTATCGCCTTCGGTGAGGCGGTAGGCAAGCTGGTACAGGCGAAAGCGTCCCTGACTCCGGCCGTCACGAACATCAAGAATATGATGGACGAGATAGACCGCGTGTTCCGCACCAAGAACGGCAAGAAACGTAATTTCGATTACCGCCTGACCATCGATACGAAAAAAAGCGAAGAGAAGCTGGAACGTATCAAGGGGTTACTCACGGATATTTCCACGCTTTCCAAAGGCATCAGCCTGACCATCAATGCCGGTCAGGCTTTGGACAGCAAGAAAATCAAGGCCAACGCCAAAAGCCTTTACGAGAAAAAGGCTGCCGAGATGCGCAAAGCGGAGATCGAAAAGAATGCCGCCTCGTCCGTTGGCACGATGGCAGACGCGCAGAAACGCATTACCAAAGCCATCGGGAAAATCAACTCCGCCCTGGTTTCCATGGAACGTGACCGGGAACTGCAAATCAAGACCGGGACGGCGGAAAACAGGTTGCAGCAGATACTTTCCCTATTGGGTCGTATCAAAAGTGCTTCTGTCATTTCTTTCAACATGCAGGGAGGCATACCATCCGAAGGACTCACACCTTCCGTTCCGGTGCCATATGCTCCGCAGGCCTTCGTAATGCCCGAAAAGGCCCGGCAAAAACTGATGGAACGGCTTTATGCAGGACAGCAGCTGCATCGCCAGAAACTGGTCCACGCGGAGGAGCTCTTTACCGCAGACCAGCGCCGTAAGGCGGCTCTGGCAGAAACCGCCGCGGCGGAAAAGCGGCGTGCCGATGAAGCGCGGGCTAAAGAACGGGAGTGCAAGAATGCCGCCCGTGCTGCGGAGAAAATACGCCGGCAGGCAGAACAGGCACGCCGTAAGGCAGAAACGGAACGTATAAAGGCCGAGCAGGCTGCAAGACGGCAGGAACAGCGCAATGCGATGCAGTCCGTCAGGCTCATGCAGCGGGAACATACTGCAGCCGGTACGCTCTACCGCAGTAAACGCCGTGCCGCCATCAACCGTATCCAGTATTCGAAAGCGCCGTCACTCAGGAACCTCCCGTTCGCTTCGATGCTCAATGCCTATATGGGTTACAGCCTGATCCGTTCGGAACTGACGAAGGCCATCGACTATTCCAACATCATGGAATCGGCACATTCCATCCTCCGTGTGGCGGACAGCGACCTCAAGACATTCGAGACCCGTTTTGACAGTATGGCCCGTCATGTCCGTAAAATCGGCATCGACACGAAATACACAGCCGTGGAGATTGCCGGTGCCGTCAAATACCTGTCGATGGCGGGCATGAATATCGAGACAATCAACAAGTCCATCCGCCCGATCACGAACCTGGCACTTATCGGTGACAACGACGTGTCGTATATCGCCGACCTGGCCACGAACATCATGGCCGGTTATGATATCCATAACGACAGCATGGACAGCGTGGCGGACATTATCTCCTCCACCATTTCCCGCTCGAATGTGAATATCGTGGAGATGGCGGAGTCATACAAGATGGCTGCCGGTTACCTGCGTATGGCGGGCGTGGACTTCACGGAAAGCAGTGCCGCCATCGGTCTTTTGGGCAATATGGGTCTGAAGGGAACGCTGGCGGGAACCTCGTTGCGTGCTCTTTCCACACGTTTTGCCAAACCTACCAAGGAGGCACAGGAAGTTCTGGACCGCCTGGGCATCCGGTTCACGGAAATGCGCGACATCGAGGGGGTGCAGGTCGAGAAACTCCGTCCTATAGCGGACATTTTCGAGGAATTGAACAAGAAGGGCGCGTCGATGGCGGATGTCCAGGCAATCTTCGGGAAAATTGGCGGTAACGCGGCGATGATGTTCCTGAAGAACTACGACAAACTACGAGAACTGACTTCATATAACCGGGGGTCCCAGGGCGTTTCCTCAGAACTGGCATTGGTAAAGCAGAATACGACCAAGGGATTGTGGGCGCAGGTGACCTCCCAGCTGACCGAAGGGTTCATGCAGGCATACGAGGTGTTGGAACCCTCTATCCGCACTGTGCTCCGCACTTTTCTGGCAAAGTTCAAGGCTCCGGAATTTACCCGTGGCCTGGTGTCCATCGGGAATGCCTTGTTGGACATCTTCACCGTGATCGGCAATATCGGCGCATGGGTGACCCGCAATTTCCATTGGATAGAACCGCTTGTCTTTACAGGCGTTGTCGCGACCCGGCTGTTCAAGGTGGCGGGAGCCCTGACGAATATCGGCATCGCCATGGGGTTTATCGGCAAACAGTCTGCGGCCACGACATCAATCAGTGCCGTGCAGGGGCTGCTGGGGGCGGGTGGTATCGGCAAGGTTTCGTTTGCCCAGAAGCGGGCCATCGTGTCGGCCATGCAGTCCGCAGGCGTGGCGGGACGGGGAGCGATGAACCGCGCCTTGATGGCCGGGGGCGGTGTCATCGGAGCCAAAGGAGTCCTGCAGTCGCTGTTTGCCACACAGGTGGCTACCGGCAGCGGACTGACCGGTGCTGCCGCCTCGTTGAGTGCCATCAGTACAGGCGCGGTTGCCGCCACGGCAGGTATAGCCGCATTGGTCGGGACTTTGGGATGGGTGGCTTACAAGACCTGGAAGATAAAGGAGGCGAAGGATGCCGTACTGGAAGAGATCGAATCGAACCGCAAGTACCGTTATCCGTCCATAGAGGCACTTTACTCCTCCCTGAGCGAGACCTATAACATGGCTGTCAAGACAAAGCGTGCCGTGGACGAGGTCGTTGCCGGCAAAAGTATCGAAGAGGCTTCGGGACATAAAATCGGAGCCTTCACATCCAACTGGTGGGCCGGGTTCTTGGGGGAATTTGCCATCGCTTCATCTGAGGGGATGGTATCGCGAGACCATGTGTATAACATGGACAAAGCCCGTCAGGATGACATAAGGGATGCGCTTGTCACCCTTGCCAAACGCGACAGCCAGACACGTATCGATGCCGCGTACGCCGAGTTCGGGAAGATGGGTACGGTATTGGAAGTGGACGCTTTCCTCAAGACGGTAAAGGAGCGTTTCGGGCAACAGGAGAAGGATCTCGACAAGTCTTTGTGGCGTATGCAGGATGGCAAGGCCGTCTATGTGAATGATATCGGGGACAGGTCGGAAGCGGTTGCCGCCCGCACATACGACTATGCCCGGTACATGAACACGCAGACCGTTCCGGAGATTGTGCGTGCCGCCACCGCTTATCGGAATGCCATATCGAGTGCCGCCAATGCGCATGAGCTGATGCGTAAGGGAGGGTTCGACTTTGACCAGTTCAGGGCCTGGGGATTCGAGCAGGACGAAAACGGGCTATGGAAACAGCGGGCACTGGGGCAGAACGCCACCGATGCGCAGCGTATAGACAACATCGCGCATCGCAAGCTGGCACATACGACACTCGTGAAGTTCTTTTCATCGCTCCGGCAGACTTTCGGAGGTTCGGCGGAGGCAGCCGAGAACATCCTCCGCGTGGCGGGCTTCACTCCCGACCAGTACGGCAACGAACCGGATTCCAACGATACACGTCCGTTTGCTGCCAACCCGATTACCAACACGCATCTGGATGACGGAGGGGCCGGCGGCAACTATTCCGGCACGGGGCGGTTGTCCTCGGCGGCACCTAAACAGGTCATCGTGAACATAGAGAGCCTGCTCAGTGTCAGGACCATCGACCTGATGAAGTCGAAGGAGGGGCAGACGGAAGAGATACAGAACCTGAAAGAACAACTGGCACAGGCGCTCATCGATGTCGTGCATGACTTCGATGCCTCCTGGAACGCATAAAATGAAAGGATTATGGGAAGACTGATACAAATCGCGGCCTCGACTTTGTTGAGCGGAGGCATACTCAACCACGGTTCGCTTGGCGGATACATCAGCAACGCCACGCGTCTGGCGTTGGGCATGGGGCTTGCCGAATTGCAGGACGGGCAGGTACATTACTTCTCCAGGCACCATGACCTGCTCAAACGGGCAGCCATACAGGTTGCCTCGCAGACGGCTTACGGGTTGCTACGTTCCTATCCCCGATACCTCAAATACTGGGAACAGCAGGTGCGGGACAAATATCTTCAGACACAGTCGCAGTCCAGCCTTGCGAACAAGACCGGACAGTACTACCAGCTCATCAGGGAACAGCAGGCGGTGGCGCAGAAGAAAAACCATATCGATTCCATCGTCGGCCGGACAGTGGCGGATTTTCTGGAACTGTCCATATCAGAGGAGGGGAAGTATTATGACAACAGCGAGTGCAAGGTTTTGCCGAACAGCCGGTATGGACTGGTGACATTCGTGGACCTGGGACCGCAGGTACAGGTCAGCAGCCGGAACAATATCCTGCTGACCCGGGTACAGGGGCGGGACTATACCCGCAAGGAATATATATCCGGGGGTGACCTCGAGATTACCATCAACGGCAAGATCACCTCCAAATACCCGGACGTGTATCCCGAGGCGGAAGTGTCCAAGTTTATCAGGCTGGTACAATACAAGGGTGTCATCGATTGCGACAACACGGTATTGCGCCAGTTCAACATTTCACGGTTGATTATACAGGGCTATACCTTACAGCCTACGGATTGCCGGAACGTGCAGCCGTATTCGCTGAACTGTGTCGCCGTGGAGCCATCGGAAGCCGTGGAACTGAAACTGGCGGAACAGGAAAAGGTGGACACGGCCATCAAGCACACGAACAAGTGGATCAAGTATGTTAAATTCGGTACGGAGGTCATCGACCCCGCCTCGTTGCTTAAACTGACACGTTTATGGGTATAGCTGCAATGGATATCCTCTGCTGTCGCATCACCATCGGGGATGCCGACCCATCCAATCCGATGAGGATACAGAACGGCGTGGAGATTACGGAAGTCCAGTCGCTCGAAATCAACGAGAGTTACAAGAAGCTGATCGGAACGGCCAAAGTGATATTCCCGAAAGGGTCGGTATGCCGCTCCACGATTATCGGGAACGTGACATTGGAGGGCAAGGACGTGTCGAGGATAACGACGGAGGTGATGCAGGACGGTGTCATCATCGAGAAACGCAGCGCGCAGCGTCTGGTTGACGAGACGACATTCAAGGTCGGACAGCGCATCAATATCAAGCTGGGCTACAACGGCGTGCTGAAAAATATGTTCGACGGATACATTACCGGATACAATTCGGACAGCACGCTGGAAATCCAGTGTGAGAATATGGCCTACAAACTCAAACTGAAACAGGCACCTCATTTCGAGACCCCGGCGAAAGGGACGACGGTGAACGAGGTGCTGGAAGGCAAGTATAATATCCTGAAAGATACCGGCTTCAGGATACACTCGGATACGAAGCGGTTTGAGATACATATCGGCAAGGTAAAGGTCACGGACAACTTCACGGTAGCGGATATCCTTTCCGAATGGTCGAAGTACAAGGTCTACTGTTTTTTAAAATACGATGCCGATGATGACGGGGCCATACCGTCCATTGCCGTCGGGCGTCCTTATTCGTCCAGCAAGGCTCAGCCGGTATTCCCGGAGGATGAATCGACAGGACCGTACAGGATATACTTCAACGAGCATGTGGCGCAGAGCAACCTGAAAGTGGTCAAGACCGATCCGAAGTTTTTGGCGGTGACGGGCAAGGCACTCGGGACGGATGAAAAATTCTTTGAGGTGACAGTACGCATGAATCCTGAATACGACCCGGCGACGCCGGGCAGCAAGGAGTTTCAGACGGTCAATGCCACGCAGATTTCAAAAAAGACGCACAAAGTAACGGGCAACACGACGGCATCAGGAGCGAAGACCAGGACCAAGGTGGATTTATCCACATATACCATCGTACCATATATGTCACCTCATGTCGGAATCAATTCCGACCGGCTTGTAGAAGAGACGACGGAATACTTTCGGAATTACAATCTGAACGGAATCACCGGCAATGTGACAGTATTCGGGGATTTCGGACTGTCTCCTGCCGTACAGGTGGAACTGATCGACTACCGTAATCCTTCCAAGAACGGCGTATACCTCGTGGAAGAGGTAACGACTACTTTCGGGGTGGGTGGATACAGGCAACAACTGAGTATTCCGTATAAAATTAGGAAATAAGATTTACCGTTATTCAACAGGAGGAATTTCTATCAATGGTTCTTCGTTTATTACCTTGATAATATTCGGAAGTTCGCTATTGTATTTATCGTCAGTAGAGCAATCAAAACCTTTTCTTCCACTAATGAAATCCGGTGTCGAAGTTTCAAAAGACCCTTTGCGTACAACCGGTATAAATTTAGTGGTTCCCTGATTGTTATATATTTCATGTGATATTATACCCCCTTCATAAGCGGCACCTCCTTTACCGGATTCAGCTTTCTCTTTATACTTTGGAGTCAGAATGCACAGAACTTTAGTTGCCTTACGGATGCTTTCAAGCATAAATTTAGGCAAGTCAGTTCCATGAGGTTGATACTGGTCTATTTGAGCATCAATCCCTCGTCTTCGCAAATCTTTGGCGAAAGTTTGAATCCAATTCATAAAGACATTGTCTTCTACCTCCCACGCATACGAAATCAACACAAACGGCTTGTTTTTATTCACAATTGGTTCTTCCGCCACTTTATTGAGAATTTCAGGCAGAGGCGTATTATCGATTGTAGGAATGTCTACATCTGCCCAAGGATTCAAAGCTTCTTGTATCGCATCTTTTGGAGTATTCATTAGCAGCAGCCTGTTTATTTTGATAGACAAATCTTTGAGGAATTTTTGTACATCATTCTCATCAAGAGCTAAAAATAAAGTCCTATACCATTTAATTCTTGATGTAAATTCTTCCTTTTCCCGCAATTCTGCCATATATTCCCCATATGTATGAGGTAACGACAATGTTGTTAAATATGGCCTGATTGTATTATAAAACAATGGTCCATCTACATACAGCGGCGCATAATCATTTTCTTTGTTCGATCCGATAATATTCCAAAGCTGTTCATATATATCTGATCTACTGGTCTCTTTTTCATAAATTGTCCGCTCAAGGGAAATTTTAGGAATAACACACTCTCCCCCATTTATAACATCGGCACCATTCTCCGTAAGAGCTATAAAATCTCTATCTTTTAAGTAGAGATAGCCATTATCAATGAGGGTATTTACCAGGAAATACAATATACCCAATTGATTACGAGTAAATTGCTTTTCAGCTGCAAATCTAAAATTTCTGAGCATGTTACCTTGCCCGGCTTTAAAGCATCTTGATTTTTGAAAGAAATCAAATATATATGTAATATAGGATTCTAAAATTTCTTGTTTCATAAGTAATATCATTGTCTTTGCAAAAGTACAAAATAATTGGCAACCAATAAACTATGCTCCTCCTATTCTTTCAAAAAACTCATGTCTTCAGACAAATCCAACCAGTTGCTTATCCGTGAGGCTATCCGCAAGATAGCCTTGGGACGGAGTATGGAGCGTATCAATCTGGCTCCCGGAGGCATGTCCGGTATCGGTACGGCCCGCATGATACACGGCTATGTCGCCAAGATACACGACAACCCCTCGGACGAGGAGTTTTCCGACTACGGCGGTACCATTGATGTCGGCGAGTACCCGGACGAGACGGCCTCCGCCGAACCTGTTATCCATAAAGGCGTGTTGCTCTCGGCCGCCACCAACAGCGAAGGCGGCTTCCTGATCGTCCCCGCACTTTTTTCCGACGTGACCATCTTCATGGATGCCGCCACCCGTTATGCCTATGTGGTTAACTTCTCCCATGTGGATATCCTGCGGCTCAATGCCCGCACGGAAACCGTCATCGGCGTGACCGAAATGGAGGAACTGGATCCGGAAAACGACTCTTCCCCGGACTACGACGAACTGGAAACCACCGGTAACGAGACCTCCACCCACTATACGCCGACGGCCGTCACAACAACCGTTAGGAATGACAAGGACAAGGAAGCGACAACCGTTATCGATGCGGAAAGCATCACGCATACGGTGGACAAGTCTGAAGTCAGACAGACAGCAGATAAAGTGGTACAAAAGGTCAATTCCACGACCGTTGCCGTTGCCGACAACAAGGTGACGCTCGGTGACGAGAATGCCACCGAGCCGCTGGTTCTGGGTAATGAGCTTGCCCGGCTGATGCTCGACTTCCTGACGGAATGTTCGAAAATCATGACTCCCACACTGATGGGCACGATGTCGCCGATCAATATGCCGAACTTCATCTCGCTGACATCACGTATCCAGAAATTTCTTTCCAAGACCAGCTATACCAAATGAGCGTACAACTGCATCCCGATATAGAAACCCTCGACAAGGAGAGCCTGTGCTATTCCATCTATGCACAGCTGTACCATAACTTTTTCAATGCCCAGCAGAAAAAGGACGACGAGCATCCTTACGGCATCGAGGAAGGCGACGAGACCAGCCTGAGACTGAAGAATACCGCTTACGGTTTTGCATCCGCCATTGCCGGAGCCGTTACGGGAGAAGGCGGTTCCGGAAGCGGTGGCTTGCTGTTGGATTACCTGAAAAAATCGGGCGGTGACATGACCGGCAAGCTCAGTGCCAATTACGGTTTCGAAGCCGGCATTGGAAACACCCGTATCCTGGAAACCTATTCGCAGGACATTACCGATCCGGAAGGTGTGGTAACTGCCATCGAGTACGGTATCAGGATTACCGGCAACCTGAAAGTCGGGGGCGACAGCCTGCATATCGGCGGCAGGCAGTTGCTCCGTTACGACGCGGACAAGGCCACCGCTACAATCAACGCTTCCCATATAGACTTTCTGGATGCGACGGTACATTCCAAAGGGGCATGGATTATCGGGGACGAGGATACAGGAATATCCATCTCCCCGACACGGCTGGCCGTGGGCGGGCAGGATGTCTATCATCGTGGCAACGCCAATACGGACACGGTGGATTGGATGATGCGGGACGGCATGGTGAGACGGAATCTGACGGTGCGAGGGAGTACGGTCATGGATGGCGGACTGAAAGCCTTGCAAGGCGTGGAACTGGGCGACAAAGGGAAATGTCTGCTTTCGTTTTCGGAAGAGGATGTCGCGCTCGGCGGGTTCCTCTCGTTCCTGGACGGGTTCGGCATCCGGATCGGAGATGTTCCCGTACTGCTCTGTACCGACAAGGACAAGATACAGCTCGGGAGTATCGGTGGTGACCTTCTTTTAGGCGGCGACCATACCCCGAAGATACGCCTGTTCTCCGGCATATCGGACGTGGACGGCGAGTGTCTGATGCTTTCCCCTTACGGAAAGGCTTGTTTTCCGGGCTCGCTGACTGTCCGCCACAACTACGGCGCCGACCTGCTCTCCTCATACCGGGTAGACACTTCCGATGAAGGTATCGTTATCCACAAGCGCTTGCGGATGGGCACAGCAGAGGGATTTATGTTCACAGGCGACAGGGAGCGCGTATCGCTTTCTTCCGAGGTAATCTACGAGGAAGAGGACGTAAGGACGGCTATCCCTCACAGCACGGATTTTTCACACCGTCCGTCCGTGAGCTGTTATGCCCCGCAGAACCGTCACAGCGAATCGTTCCATATCCGCACCGATGCCGATTTCGTTACGGTCGCTGTTCCGTTGGAAGCAGCCGGGCATATCGGAATCCATGCGTCGCCCACCCGGATTACTGACAGAATCCTATACTTGACAGAGGCGTTACGCCTGCAAGCGGTGGAGGACGGTATCCGGCATTACGGAAACAGCGTCTTTACCGGGTCGCTCTCTTCGGAGTTCTTTTCCCCGGGCCTTTCCGGAAGCGGATGGGCTGTCCGCCGGAACCGGACGACAGGAGGCGTCTCCGCCACATTCGACGAGGTGGTGGCCCGCCGTAAGTTCCGCGCCTATGAGTTCGAGGTCGAAAAGACTTCGGTAACCAACGGTTCCTTCTGGATCAGCGACAGCTGTTCGGGAGACACCGTGGAAAAACTGTCATAATCCATGTCCGTATTCCGTTATCCGACATACAAGATCCGTATCGCCCCCGACTCGCAGAAGACACAGGGACTGCAAGCCGGGGATATCATCCGCAGGCAATATGCCGAACGGGAGCGTACCGTCTATTCGCTGATGTGCGTGACAGAAACCGGAACGGAGCTTGTCGGAGACAAGGACGCCCCTTATTTCATCGGGGCATTGCTGGACGGGGACGAACCGCAGGGCGGTGAACTGCTGGACTTCGTGCGGATTACCAACCTGTTCGATACGGCACGTAGCGGCGCCTTGTACCTGACGGCTTCTGACAGCGATTCACCCTATATGGATGTCATCGACGGCATGGCGACCGAACGCTCCCTGTGCTATCCCGTCATGGACGGAGGCATGGCGGGAGTGCCGGACAAGTCCAGGTACGCCGTTTATGGCAGCATGCTGCAAACGGAATATCTGGATGCCGATTCGGAAGCGACACGCATTGTCCGCATTATCCGCAACGCGGAACCGGCAGGAAACGATTCCTTCGGGCTGATGCTGACATTGGAAGAACCGGTCGGATACCCGGAGCGCCTGCTGGTATCGTTCAAGGTCAGGTCTTCCAAAACATCAGGTTCCGTACCGATCCGATTCGGCTATACGAACCGTGAAAAGACGGATGCGGAAGATGAAATCTCCATCGGCCGGGAATGGAAGTACAAGTTATGGGTCATCACCGTGGATTACCCGGCACAGTACAGCCGGAGCCTGTTTCTTGACCTGACATCAAGCCTGGCCTCCGAGTGGGACTGGTGCGAGGTCGCCGACCTGAACATTGTTCGTCTTGCCTCCGTATCCGCTTTCAGCGAGGCGAGCAAGGCCCGTGTGGGAAAGGTCAGCGGCATCATCGATCCGGTCTTCGGCATGTTGGATGGTTACGGGGCCTATTTCCAGAATCTCTATGCCACACGCAATGTCAATATAGCCGGCACGCTTACCGCGGGAGACGAGAACGGTTTTTCAAGCACGTTTTATGTGGGCAAAATCCACAAGAATGTCATACCCGACAGCCTGTCCTGCCGGTTCAGCCATTCGGAAGAGCTGGATGAAACATCTCCCGCCGGACTCGGGCGGTGTGTACGGATAGCCGGAGACAGTCTTCTTGGTGCGCAAAGTGCCGCCTGGCGGGAGGCTCATACAGGAGTCTGTTATTGTTTCTCAGTCTGGATAAAAGCGGAAGATACGGCAGCCATCCGGTTCTATCAGGATGAACATCTTGTCGGTGATCGGACGGTGGCTGCCGGTAAAGGATGGGTCCGTTATAATGTCCCGTTCCTCATACGCGGGTCAGATTCCCCCGTCATGTGTCTCGGCATTGCCGCTTCCGTCCCCCTGTCGTTGTCCGCCCCTCAATTGGAGGCCGGAAGGAACGTGACCCCCTATCAGGCGACCGATGAAGCCTTGTCCTACACGGACGATTACGGTGCCTGGTTCAATAAGGGAGGTATCGGGGGTACCATACAGAATCCCCTGTTGCGGCTGAACGAAGACGGCTCGATCGTTTCACGGGACGGTTCTTTCGTCATCCATCCGGACGGGACGGGCCATTTCGCCTCGGGACGGTTCAAGTGGGGCAAGGATACCATCGAACTGCGCGATGTGACCATCCGCTGGGAAGACCTCGATGAGGAGGCGCAGGAACTGCTCAAGCCCCGTTCCGTCTCCCTGACAGGCGGCACGGCGTTCCATTTCAAGGACGAGCTTTCAGGCGCATGCGAGCCGGAGAATATCCCGCTTGTGGCGACCGAATACAATTTCGAGCCGGAAAGTCGGCAGTGGGAATACCTTGCCGTTGACGGCATATGGAAAGATGCCGGATGCAATGCCACCGTATTTGAAATGACACCCCCGTTTCATGGCTGGGAAGGGCGCGACGTGCTGACCCTCCGCTACACGGCAACATACCGTAATGAAAAAATCAGTGCGACCCATACCTTTTTCAAACTTTACGACGGATCTCCCTCCTATACTGTTTATGTGGAGTCTGAAAACGGCACGACATTCCGCAACGGAATCGTCTCGACGGTACTCCGTGCCAGGGTGTACAGGGGCGGTGAAGAGATTACATCGCTCATTCCCGACGGCAATTTCCGCTGGATACGGACGAGCCGCGATACGGAGAGTGACAGGATATGGAACGCCGCACCGCGTTACGGCAGGGAGATAGAGATAACCGGCGGGGACGTGTGGTGCAAGGCCGTTTTCGACTGTGAAGTGAATATATCAACAACATTACAATAAGCATATGGCAATCAAAGTAGCACGCGGACAAGTCACCATCATCGACCAGAATGATGCTGTCTCCTTACAGGCGTTTATCGGTTCCTCGCAACCGCTGACCCAGGTATTCAACAAGGATACCGGCGCGTATGCCCCCTCGTGGGCGGCATCCCCGTACCTGATATTGACCCCTTCTCTGTTTGTCAGCGGCAAGGCGGCCGTAGACCAGATCTCATCCGTCGGCAACGCGGCGACATTGACAGCCGGTGTCAAGAGCGGTTCCGCCAAATGGTACAAGGACGGCACGGTCATAACTTCCGGACAGGACAGCTGCACGATCGGCGCCGCTTCCGCCAAATACGCCCTGACCGTCAAGGCAAACCACATGACCGTTTCCGCCCCGCAGGTACGGTATACTTTCGAGGCAATCTACATCGATGCCAACGGGCTGGAGATTCCTTTCCGTGCGGAGGTACAGTTCACCCAGCATCTGAACGCGGGGGCGATGATTGCCGCCGTGGCTTATGCCCCCGACGGCATTGTCTTCAAGAACGATGAAGTGGCTACGCTCAAGGCGCACTGCGACCTGTGGCGGGGCGCCACCATCGATACGACCAATGTGACCTATGCCTGGGGCATCAAGGACTCTGCGGTATTCGCCAACACGACCCTTACAGCCGAGGCAAAAACCGGTGCGACCACCGTTACCGTCGCTTCCGTCACCAATATGGAAGCCGGGGGTAAAATCTCTATCGGGTCCGTGCAGTACACCATATCGGCAGTAAGCGCTTCAACCAAAGTGGTAACGCTGACTTCGGCACTCACGGGAACCAGCGCTTCTGGCAGTCCGGTATCCTGTCCGTATTACAATGCAATGCTGGGGGCCGGATGGGCCTGCCTGACTTCCGCCAATCCCCGTGGAGTGACGGCAGGCTGGACCACGAACGAGATTACCATTACGGCGGATGCCGTGCTGAATTTCGAGACATTCAAATGCGCCATCAAGGATACGGATACATCAGCGGGCAACAGTTCGGCAAACAAGGTGGTCTGCGATATCATCTCGTTCACGGACATGTCGGACCCCATCACGGTGGATCTTGTCAGCCAGAAAGGGTTCACGATAAAGAACAACGGCAACGATGTCGATGCCAAGGCGGTACTGTACCGCAACGGAGAGGAACTGGATGCGAACGGCACAGCCTATACTTATACATGGAAATTGTGGAACTCGGCCGGAACATCGGTCATAAAGACCTATACGGGAAAATCCATCACCGTATCGAAAGCGGATGTGACCGGCAAGGGCGTACTCATGTGCGAGGTATCGAAATAATATAGAAACGTTATTGATTTTAATGGACGGTGACCGGTATGAATCGGTCGCCGTATTTATTGAATGGCAATATTCTTATTTGTGACGGCAACCTGCTACCATTCTTTTGGCCTATACTTTCCGTAAAGAGCATATATGGTAAAGACACTGGTCGCCCGGGGGCAGGCGACAATCCACATACAGAAAGACGGCTATACCATCAGCCAGTCGCTCGGAGAATATGTCTTCCCCGCGGATGCGGACGGGAAGATACCCTCCGCCGTATCCGTCACTTCCACCATCCAGGTAACGCTCGGGGATTCCGATTTTTACGGATTCTCCATCGGACCGGTTGTCAAACCTGCCGGGTTCTCTTCCATATCCGTCAACAACAGCAACAAGACCATTACCTATAACATTGCGGCGGGTACGGCCACGCTGGCCGACCATGGTACGGTTTCCATTCCCGTCATCATATCCGGAGCTACCTATACCCTGTCATTTGTCTGGTCGAAAGCCAAATCCGGTACGCCGGGAAAAGACGGTGCAGATGCCTCCATGCTCGACTGGGTCAAGGAGTGGAACACGGGCAAGACACTTATCAACAACAACACGGTCATTACCCCGAAACTGTTCACCGGCATCAAGAACAGCGACGGCACTGTTTCCGGTATCGCCATCGGTTCATTCCCACTTTCCGTAAAGACAGCTTCCGGAACGGTTACTGTCGAAACTGTCAACGGCATCTATGGCTTCAAGGACGGTTACAAGACCTTCTACGTGGACAACGGGGGCAACGTGCAGTTAGGCAACGGCAGCCAGTCCATCAAATACAACGCTTCCACCGGCAAAATCGAGTTCGGGGCTGATGTCAGCCTGAACTGGGCCGGTGCGGCCTATATCGATAAGGACGGCATCTTTACCGGAAAACTCTCCGCCGATACCGTGAAAACGTTGCATCTCGATGCCACACAAATCACCTCGGGCACGATTTCAGCTTCTCGTATCGACGTGGCCTCCCTGAAAGCCTCGCTCATCACCGCCGGAAACATCAATGCCCTGACCCTCACGACCACCAAGGGAAGCATCGGAGGGTGGAGTATCGACAGTGACAGCATCTATCGCGGAACGAAGAAGAATGCTGCCAATACCTATACGGCGGCATCCGGATCGATGACTGTCGGATCAACGGGTATCCGTGGCTATAAATGGCGTCTTGAATCGACGGGAGCCGGTGCGGTGGCGGGCGGCAATATCGTGTGGGACGCTTCCGGAAATGTTACTTTCGCCGCTTCCGTTTCCCTTCAATGGACAGCCCCGATTGATTCCATAACCACCGCTCTGGGTGGTAACACCTACCCCAAACTGACCAAAATCACCGCGGCAGGTATTTATACCGGGAGCATTACCGCCGGTCAGATTACTGCCGGTACCATTTCCGCCGACCGTATAGCGGCGGGCAGCATCAATGCCTCCAAACTGGATACGGCCAGCGTGAAAGCCTCGCTGGTTACGGCAGGCAACATCGAAGCCCTTACGCTGAATGTCACCAAGGGCAAGATTGGAGGCTGGATGATCGGAGCGACGGCATTGAGCGGCAGCCATATCCTGCTTGACAGCGGGAACAGGCGCTTGGTGGTCTATGGATTGAACTCCAGCGCGACAGCCGGACAACGGGTACAGCTGTATTATGGCAGCGACAGTGATTTCGGGCTGTACGCGACCAACAGCGCGGGGGCATGTATCGCCCGTCTCGGTTCACAGAACAATATCGCCGGGTGGACGATAGATGTGTCTTCCATCCGGAAAGGCAACGTGGTGTTGGGCGGTGACGGTTCGATAACGAACGGTACAAAATGGAAGCTGAACAATGACGGCAGCGGTCAGATCGCTTCCGGAAACATTTCGTGGGATGCAGCCGGGAAAGTCTCGTTTTCCCCCGCTGTCTCCCTGCTGTGGAAAAACGACATAGAGGCGGCTCGGAAATCCAATTACGGCTATCCTTACTACCATAAGATTGTCATCAACGGAGAGGAAGACGTGTATTATCCTGTCATTTTCAAAGGCGGCGAGCAAACCGTCAAGCGGGATATCCTGATCCGTCGCGGTTATAGCGAGCAGGCTCCTGACAGTTGGAACACCTCCACCCATAAAGGCGGATTGATCCTGCTTGTCAAGGCCAATTTCGGCGGTTGGGGCGGTATCGCCTATTCTTGGGACATCTACGAGCTTTCCGAGATGTACTGCCGCATGTTTGCCGGGGCCGCCCTGTGCGGTAACAACTGCATGTTCGCCGTGTTCCTGCGTGGCGGCGGGACGGGCGGTGCGGTCTACCATATCTATTCCGACCAACCGATCGTCAGCAGTGCCATGAGCCCGTCCCCCATACCGGCGGCTCCCCAAATCGCCTATAACTCGGATTTGATTTTCCAGAGCGGTTCCACGAAAGCGAACGCCCCGGCTCCCCGTACGCTGACCGCTTCCGTGGAGGAAGAGATACGGCGCAGGCGCTTTATCGCATTGGCGCAAGGCAGCGACAGTACCCTTGCCGCCCATCCGTTGACTTATATCGGCTCTACGGGAATTTACACCGGAACATTGACGGCGGCGCAGGTCAATGCCGTCAGCATCAACGCATCCAGCATCAAGGCCGGGACACTCTCGGCTGACCGTATTGCGGCGGGCAGTATCAATGCCTCCAAACTTGATGCGGCCAGTATCAAATCCTCGATCATCAATACGGCCTATATCAACGGTCTGAGCTGTACCTTCACCAAGGGGAAAATCGGGGGCTTTACCATCGGGAGCGACAACATCACCGTCGGCAGTGTCGGAACAGCCGGTGCCATACCCTTGCAGATCCGCTCGGCATCAGCCGGAAGCGGTTACTGGTACACGGGAGGGTACAAACCATTGGGCATTACGCTGACCTGGCATCAGAGCAGCAATGCCGGCCATATTGTCTTCGGACAGATTGCGGCAAGCGGGAATACGGTCAAGACCGGATTCATCGGCATACAGATGATGTCCTGGGACCATCTGGAATACTTCTGCCTGTCGGCCAATTATACCAAAAGCGGAGCGAAGGAGGTCTATAACCGCATTGCTGGGTGGGCATTCGACCATAACCACATCTGGAAGAACAACATCTCGTTGGGCTCGGACGGTTCGATCACGAACGGTACAAAATGGAAACTGAACAACGACGGCAGCGGGCAGATTGCGGGAGGTAATATCTCATGGAACGCTTCCGGTTCCGTTATTTTCGCCTCTTCCGTGTCTGCCCAATGGACGACCGGAATCACGACCGCCCAGGAACTTGCCTCGGCCATGGCGTTCGGCAAGATGCTTTACCGTGACCCCACTTTCTGGAAAGGGAACAACGGCACTGCCGTCTATAACAATTCCGGTAACGGCATGGTGACGATTACCCGGGAGCAGGACACGGCCGCCCCCAATGACAGCAAGTACGTACTGAAGATACAAACCAAGGGTACGGCCAGCCCCGGCAACGGGGGATTCTATTTCGGAACGACTTGCAGCTCGCGCAAGGTACTGGTCGCCCGTATCATCGCCAAGATACCGGCCGGACGCAACATCTGTTGGGCGACCAACAGCATCGGCACAGGCGGCTCAAGTCGCTGGCTCACCCCCACGGCCGGTACGGGAGACTGGAAGGAGTACATCTACAAGGTCGTCTGCGGGACCTCGAATTTCTCCAGCACCCATTACTTCTATATCGACGGGGCACAGGGAACGGCTTCCACCCCGCTGACCTGGTATGTGGCCTATGCAACGGTCTTTGACCTGACATCGACGGAAAAATATACCACCACCATTGACGCTAATGGGGTATACACCGGTACCGTGAAGGCGAACCAGATAATCGTGGACAGTGCGTTGGTGGTTGGCGGAAGTTCCTATAACGGAAGTGTCTCCGTCAGGGATGCGAACAACGCTGTCAAAGTGACCCTTGACAGGACAGGCATCACGGCCGTGGCCGGTAAGATCGGCGGGTGGGCAATCGGAACAAGCTCGCTTACAGCATCCGCCCCAAGTTCCGGACACCGCATTGTCATCAGTGCATCCGGCTATATCTATCATGACAATCCTTCCTCGGGAAAAGATTACTGGGGTCTGAAGACTGACGGTTCCGCCACGTTCGGATGCGGGAAGATCTCGTTTGCAGCTGACGGTTCCGGGTATCTTGCCAACCAGAATATCAAGTGGGACGCCGGCGGTAACGTGACCATGACCGGAACGATCAATGCCAACGCCGGGACCATCGGGGGCTTTTCCATCGGTCAGGGACGTATCGGCTCTACCGCTTCGGGTAGCGGTTCCGGGGGTGGACTGGCCATTTACAATGACCTGTTCCGCGTGGGAAACACCACCTCCTATGTCCTTTTCGGGGCGAACACGTTTCCGGCATCCACAGGTGGTACATGCGCCACCGGCAGAATCGTGAACAACAAGTATAATTCATACCTGAACAACTACGGGCTGTATATCGAGGTAAAGAATGGATACAGGAATTATGGTGTGTGGTCCAACGCGGCATTGGTCGGTCCTGCCGCCATAGGCATCAAGATGAAGACCGTATATTTTACGGGCTCCGGGTATTCCATTGACTTCTCCGCCGCCAACATCTTCTGCATCTATGCCAATGCCACCTATAATGTCAGCCTCCCCAGCGCATCGTCAGTCGCGAGCATGTTCGGGTATTCGAGCCTTCCATCGGATTTCGCTTACGTGTTCACGTTGTTCTACAGTTATAACTGGGGTGGACACGTGAATATCATGAATGTGAGGAACCAGAACGGGGGCACGACAAACTACGGTATGGAGAGAGGGGATTCACTGACCCTTCTTTGCTGCAACTACCCGTCATTCCACTATCAGGCATTAAATTACAACAGCTAGTAACCGGAATCCATAGCCTTGCCCTATACTTATTAAAAAGCCAAAGCGTATGAACATTACCAACATCACTGTCACCAAGACCGCTGAAGAAAAAACGGAGAACGCCTCCTATGTATTGGAGTATTCTATTGTCAATGACGAGCTGAACCGTCTTCATGTTTCCGTGAATGAGAAGGAAGCCGATACGGAAGGGAACATACCCCCCGTCGGGATTATCTACATGGAACAGGGGAACATCTCCTGTAATCTTCCCGCTGGAAGGGAACTGGGTCCCATATTCCGGGATTTCGACAAGATGCAGCAATATATCCGTGAAAGTATCAATCCTAAAAAAGAATCATAATGGAACTGAGTGTCAAGGACCGCCTTTACCTGCCGACCTTCCTGCCGGCACGTGGCAACTTTAAGGAATTCAACCTCAAAAAGGAAATCCTGCGTAAAATCGCCATCGGTGACGAGGAACGTAAAGCCATCAACCTTCGTGAAAATGCGGAAGACAAGCGTATCGAGTGGGACGTGGAGAAAGAGCATCCCTTGGAGGTAGAGTTCTCCGCCGACGAGATGGCCTACCTGCAAGCCGCCTGCGAGAAGATCTCGGACGAGGAACTGCCCGACGATATGTGGGGCACCGTGGAGGCGATTTATAACGAAATCTCCAACGCATAAACCGAAATTTCTGTCTGCCGCTACTCTTTACACAAAGAGTACCCCGGTCGTACTCTTGGGTGCGGCCGGGATTTTTATATCAACACCATGGCCAGAGAGGATATCATAATGGATGCCGAATACGGGGAAGTGGAAATGTCCGGACGGGTTGCCGGAAAGACTTTCCATAACTTCCGCCTGCTTGACAGCGTGGAAGATGCCGACAATGCGGACTTCCGCCACGGGGAGATAACCGTACCGGCGGACTTCCTCTCATCGTATAGCGATGCAAAAGGTATTCATATCCGTATTCCCTATACGCCCGACAACCGGTTATTGACGGTACGGATTGCCATGGAAAGCGGGTCCGGCGGCGTGGAATATGTGCGTTGCGCAGCCACCAGCAAATGCTGGTTTCCTGTCATGCAGGAATATGGTGACGGGACGAGGCAGGCGGTGACCCTGCCTTCGCTCTATGCCTTGAATGAAGACGGCCTCTATAACCTGCTGATCAGGGAAGACTGCCTGGTTGTCTACAGCGGCGAGGAGACGGACTTCGGGATCGGAGCCTCCAAGATGCAGAACGGGACATTCCTGCTCAAGGCCGTGGCCGGCAATCTCTACCAGCATCCGACTACCGGTGTGGGGCTGATAGACTTCCTGCACTCCAACATGGAGAACAACGGTCTGGCTGCCAAACTGCAGGCGGAGTTTGGTGCGGACAAGGTCGTCATCAAGAACGCCTATATAGACTCGGCAACGGGAGAACTGTTGCTGGAAACCGAGGAGAAGGAGGACAACCATGGGTAATTACCGAGTCATCACCGGACAAAATATCTATGATGTCGCCCTGCATCTGTACGGGAGCATCGAAGGGATTGTGGACCTGCTTATCAACAATCCGGGTCTTTCACTGGAAACGGAACTCCGCACCGGGCAGGAATTGACCTATACCGACGGATTCATCATCAATGCCGATGTGGTCGCCTATAACGAGATGCACGGCATTGTACCCTCCAACGGTGAACGACATGTCTATCCCAAACATTTCACTTGCCCGCAGACGGCCGTTTTTTCGTTGTCAGCGGCACTTGTGTCCGTGCAGTGCGAGGTTTCCGGAACGGGAACGTTGGAAATCGACTGGGGCGATGATAGTGCAGCGGAAACCGTCATTCTCGGCCATATACCGTACACGCTACACCATACGTTCGACAGCCGTGTGCGCCACAAGCGCAAAATCCGATGGTTTGCCGATGCCTCGTTCCGCCATATCGACTGGAGCGGCATGACCCCTTCGTCCGTCATCCTTCTCCGTGAGCTGCATGTGGAAGAACTGACGCTCCGGGGGTGCACGCTTGCACTGGACGGTTTCCGGATTTTGTCGGGCACTTACCGGATAGACCTGTCCGGAAGCATGGTATCCGACCTCTTGCCGCTCATCGAATGCCGTGGTCTGATGGAACTCGACCTGTCGGAGGTGCGAATCAAACCGACCGTATTGGACAAATACCTGATGGCTATCGTGGAATGCTACGGCAACCGGCGTAACTGCCGGATGACACTGCCTGTTTCCCCGACGGGGACTTACAGGGAGCCGGACCGGGACGAAACGACCGGACGCTACCGTATCATATCGGGTATGGAGGCCATATGGGTCATCCTGCATGAGGAGAGCTGGAACGAGGGCGGAGCCTGGGAGTTTATCATCGACAATAAAACTTATACAGTGGAATGAGCCGTACGATCAAGGAAATATACAACGAGGCCGTTGCGGAACGCAACCAGAGGCTGGAGCTGGCAGAGTTTGCCAGCGACTCCAAACTGTCCGTCATGAACGGCATCCTGTGGGTAGTGGCGGCAGCCATATACAGTTTCGAGACCCTGCTGGATGTCTTCGCGGTGGATATTTCCGAAGCCATCAACGGGCGTATCAACGGTACGCCTGCCTATTATGCCAACGCCCTGCTGCAGTACCAGCAGGGAGACGAACTGACGGTGCGGGAAGACGGGCTGGCGTTCGGCTATCCGAATGTCGACGAAACCAAACGCATCATCACACAGGTATCGTATGTGGAGAGTACCGATGACCGGAACCTGGACAGCAAGCTGATCCTGAAAGTAGCTACCGGCACGAAAGGCAACCTTTCCGCCATACCGCCTGAAGACCTGGTACCCATCAATGCCTATATCGGCAAGTTGAAGTTTGCCGGAACACGGGTGGAGGTCATCTCCACCAAGGGCGATGTGCTGATACCGCGCCTGACGGTCTTCCATGACGGGGCCGTACCTGAATCCGAGGTATATGACGCCATCGAGGAGCAGCTGAACGCCTATATGATGGAAATCGACTTCGATGCCGCCGTCTATGTCTCCCGTCTGACGGATGCCGTACGTCGTGCGGAACATGTGACCGATGTCCATATTGACGAGAATGCGGTACCCGAACAGGGAATCTTCATAGCCAGCCACGATACCGACGGCCATATCCGGCCCCCGCAGCGTGTCGCCCGCATGACCCATACCGCATCGGGATACCTGAAAGAATCATCCGGCAAGGACGAGGAGGCCGGCCTGCCCAACTTCCGTGAGGCCATCATCCTGAAAATAGAAAACCATGAGGTATAAGTTATCCATAGACCGCACCGTAAACCGCCTTGTCCCGCACTATCTGTCGGGACGGAAATTCATCCTGTTCGTGCAGAGCTGCCTCTACCCGCTGCAACGCACCAACGAGTGGTTCCGCAGTTTCACGAGGGAACGGCACATCGAGGCGCGCATGACCTCACAGGTCATCTATTTCGAGTGGTTCCTGAACTACCGGTTCGGTAAATACATCAAGGACGGCAAGGACCGCATCTTCATCAAGGACAGCACGAGTGTCGGTGTGGACCTGTACCACGAAGGGGCGGAATACCAGCGTCCTTTCACCGTATGGTACAACGGGGAACAGGTTACAACGGACAATGAGGCGGAACGCCCCCGTCCGTTCTACCTGCTGGCGGAAGAGAAGCTGATCAACAAGGTCAGCTTCATGGTCTGCGTCCCGCCCGTCACCATACCTCCGCGGGAACTGGTCTATATGCTTTCCTATGTGGTGAACACCTATAAGACAGCAGGCAAGACCTACCTGATCAAGATCGACGAAGACGAATACACCCCCAATAAGAATACAGGACAATGAAAGAATATATTGCGGAAACCGGCGGACGGTATACCTACTCGGACGATATCCTGAACTTGCAGGAACTGGCTCTCAGCATGAGTGCCGTTTTTGACGGCTGCTCGGACTTCATCATCTCCGGATGCGAGATCGAGGGTCCCCGCGTCTCCCCGGGTTATGTCTGGCTCGGCGGAAAGGTACGCCGTTTCGACGGCTGCGCCGATGCTGTCTATCCCTATTATATATACGAAATCAACCGGCATGAATCGGTGGTCTACGCCAATGAGGTCAACAAGCGCGGGCGTACCTGTTATCTCTGTGCCGGAGCCAAGGCTGTCCCGGATACGGTCGATCCGGTTACTGACAAACTGCCGGCGGCCATCGAGGTGACGGAGAGCTATGCACCCCGGTTCATCGACAAGTTCTTCGGCCGCTATGCTGTCCTGCTCGATACACCTTTTGCCCGGCAGACCGTCAAGAAGGATCTGGTGCTGGCCGGAACGTTCACCGGGCAGAAAGAAATCAGCTCCAAGACCGCCGTCTCCGTCAGCGGCGGGAACGGCTACATGCTCAAAGGCATCGTCAAGGCGGACGGCCATGCCGCCATCGGTGCCTACCTGCACGGTCTGCTTGTCAACGAGATTGTCATCCGGACGGACGGCACGTTCAGTTTCATGAAACAAGGCAAGGAACTGGCCAGGGTTACGGAAGACGGCATATCCTGCGGTACTTCGCTGAATGAAAACGCCCGGATCGGGGCTGTCCGCATCAAGGGATACGACATCTATAACACCTCGGATGTGACGGATGAGGGTTGTATCCGTATCAATTACCACGGCACGGAGGGCGGCGGAACAAAATACCGTGACTTTGCCGTGCATGACGGAAAAGCCTGCACCACACCTGTTTTGAAAGTCATCGGGCGTACCGCCACCCTGCAGGTCGGCGGACTGCTCTCCCTGCAAAGCACCGGACGGGGTATCGATATTCAGAATACCGCCTATACGAAAGACAATGCCAGGCTGACAAACCTGATTACCTGGCGCGACAGTGCCGCCGCGCTGCTCGCCACCGTCGGCTTCGACACCGCTGACAGTTTCCGTTTTGCGCTGAGGAACGCTCTGGGCGACATCGTGCTTGCCCCTTTGGGAGCGGTGGATGTGCTCGGTACGCTTAAAATCAACGGAAAATCCGTGTCCGACACCTATGTGACCGTCAGGGCCTTTACGGAGGCGATGGGAAAGAAAGTGGATGTGGTAGAAGGCAAACAGCTCTCTACCGAAGACTTCACGACCGAATACAGGAAGAAACTGGCGGCTATCACTACCGGAGAACTGACGGAGGGCGGCGAAGGTTATGTCACATCGGGAACCGTCGCGGCGGCTTTGAAAATGAAACTCTCCGCCGACGGGAACCTTTCCGATGTCATGGACAAGGCTGCCGCCCGGAAGAATATCGATGTCTATTCCAAAGCGGAAGCCGGGGAGGTATTTCTGGAAATCTCCGAAGGATTGAAGGAGCTGGTGCGCCTGACGGCGGACGAGATCAGCGGGCTGACGGCAGAGGAAGCCGCCGAACTGAAAGCAAAGCGGCAGGCGGCCGTCAGGGATACCCTCGATGCCGAAAAGAAAGGTACCGGGGAGCTGAAACTGGCCAAGACCTCGAACCTGTCCGACCTTCCGGACAAGGGCAAGGCACGCAAGAACCTCGAAGTCTATTCCACGGCCGAGATAGACCGGATGATGGACGGCAAGCTCGGGACTGACTCCGCTTACGAGGGCATTGTCTTCACACCCGAACTCAGGGACAAACTGCTGGAAATCAAGACCGGTTCGTTCGCCTACATAGATGAAGGTGGCATTTCGCACGCGCAGGTCGAGGGATACGTGATGACCTCGCAGGTTGTCAGGGAACTCAAGAAAAAGGCGGAACGGCTGATGGGCGGCTACAACGCTTCCGAAAAGGATACCATCGCTACCAACCTGAACCTGTATACCAAGGCCGGGGCGGACGCCCGCTTCGCCGCGCTTGAAAACCTGTTCCAGGATTACATCGACTTTTTGACCGGGCAAGGAAAATCCCCCATGGAAGCCCGGCAGCTCCTGCGGAACAAGTTGGACGTGCTGTCCAAAGACGAAATCGTCAAGGACTACCTGCGCAAGGACGGCAAACTTTCCGACCTGTCCTTGCCGACAGCGGAGGCGAAACGGCAGGCCTGCCGCGCTATCGGTGCCGCCTATGCGGAAGAATACCAGCCCCTGCTGGCGGATACAGGATGGATACGGATGGAAAACAGCGGCTCGGGAACAGATACCCAGGGGCTGTTTGTCCGCCAGATCGGGAATATCGTGTCCATACAGGGGTATATCAATACCGCACGCAGGGACGGCAGCAACTGGGGCGGCATCGTGGCCGTCATCCCGAACAAGATACAGCCCCCGAGATACAGCGTGCGCTGCAGCGCCGCTGACTGGAACGATGACCACAAGTACAACCGGGGCTCCTCGTTCACCATCTACGGCGGTTCGCGCAGGATACAGCTTTACGAGCGCGGTATGTACAATGTCAATGTAGAACTCAACTTCACCTATTTTGTATAGTCATGAAACATAAACTCAATGTAAACGGCGATATCGAAAGCCGACGGAGGATTGCGGAGCGCAGGAACGCTCCCGTCCGTGAAACCGTACAGCAAACCATTCAACCGCAACATCATGAAACAGAAGAAAATCAGGCGGCAGCCGCAGAAGAAACCGTCTCCCCGGCAGCAGAAGCCCCGAAAGCGAGAAGACGGAAGACCGCAGGGGACGCTTAAGCGCTTTCCTTTCGACGAGACACGGATAGGCTTCATGCTCCGGTATGAGATGCCGGTAGTCTATCATCTGCTCCGCAGGTTATGCGCCACGCAGCAGCCCTTCGAGCCGGACTGGCAGGTCATACGGTCGGTGGCGGAGGCATCGAAAGACCCTTCCTGCGGCAAGGCGAAGTTCCGCCGCTACCTGGACGAGTACCGCCGGGACGGGGTCTATTGCCGACGCGGGAAACGGCTCACGCCGGGGCGCAAAGCCTACTATGAAGGCATATGCCGCCGCAAGAGAGAAGAGTATATCCGCCGGAACCGCAGAAGGTTGCTTGCCGAAGCGCGGAACGCGCCGGGCGGCGACAGACTGCTCGGGGAGATTAAAAGCATTCTTAAAATGAAACGGTAATGCGTTGAAGGACAATACCGGTGACAAACATTCATGTACATGTATGGCTGTTCCGGGTGATTTGCCTAATTTTGTATTCCACGGTCGCTGCAAGACCTTTCCATATTATCAAATGAGTATCCTCTTTCGGGATACGGTCAGCGAGACATCCTCTCCCAGTTTTATCAGTTGAACGCGGACGGTGCAACCGAACCCGTCCGTCCTGTTACCAGTTTCTTTGCGATGCGGGTATGCCGTGTCGCATTCTTCGGGCATTTTTAAATCCATAAAACAAAGCGTTTATGCAAGAAGAAGAAAAGAACAACGGCATGGAAGGCATGTCTGTCGAGGAAATGTTCCTCGGCGTTCAGGAATCTTATCAGGAGGCACAGTTGCGTGCCCAGGAGGAGAACAGGGCTTTCGCCCGTACGGAGTTCTTCCGCATGGACAAGTTCGGGACTTACCGTCTCCGTATCCTGCCCATCGCTCCCAATCCGGACGGCTCGCCGACACGTCCGGGCTATGAGTATCCCGTCCACCAGCTGCTTCTGGAGCTGGAGAAACCCGCTACGGGGAACAAGCCCCAGAAGATGTATGTCACTGTCACCCGCGCTACCGATGCCGGATATAGCGTTGATCCCATCGAGACCTACCGCCGCATGGCCGTCGAAGCCGCAAAAGAGGACGGGGACGACAAACTGGCGGAAAAGATTGCCGGGGGCTCGTTCGGAGGCGGTCTGAAATACAGTTATGGCCACTGTCTCTATGTATTCGACCTGGGTGAACGTGCCAAAGGCGTGCAGATGATGACCCTTTCCCATGCCCAGTTTAAGGACCTGGATGAGAGGAAGTTCAAGCTGTGGAGCAAGAAACTGGCCAAGAATCCGTCTTACCCGTGCCCGGTTTCCTCGGTGTATGACGCCTATCCGGTGGAGATTGAAAAGCGCAAGAACGGAGCCAAGACCGAGTATGTCATTTCCATTGACAACGAATCGGAACCGGTACCGTTGACCAAGGAGGAGCTGACCGCCCTGATGGGTGCGCCGCGTATCCCGGAAATCATCTACCGCTACACCCGTTATCATCTGGGAGCCACCGTCGAGTTCCTCAAACAGTGCGACGGCATCTACGGCATGTCGCTCATGGAGACGGATGAAATGAAGACGGTCATCGACACGCTGGACGGTGAACTGCCCAAGGAGGACACATCCGCGTTCTCGTTCGACCGCCGTACGAAAGATAACAGGGAAAACGGGCGTGAAGGCGGAGGCATCTCGCTGGACGACCTTTTCGAACGTTATGACGAGCTTCAGCGGCAGGAACTCGGTGACAAGACCGAGGAGGGCCAGGAGCTGCGTGCGATGATCCGCGGCTACATCGAGCAGGAAGGACTCTCCGTGCGTGTCACACGCTCCACGAGCAACCGTGAACTGCTCGACCTGATCGAAAGCGAGATGGAGGGTCCGAAGCCCGGTGACGAACCGGAGGATGCCCCCGGGGAGGAAGAAGAGCAGCCGGAGGAAACGGAAGAGCGTGCCGGGCGTCCCCGCCGCCGCAGATAAGCCTTTCACAAGTTCTTGAATTCTAATCCGACGGGAGGCATCAGGGCCTCCCGTCCTAATCACAATCGCTTAGTATGAAAGAGAACAAACCCTGCCTTTTGTTATTGAATGACATCCACATCTCGAAAGACAACATCCCTGCATTCCAGGCCAACTGGCAGGAGGCCATGGGGATTTGCAGGGAACGGGATATCCGGGAAGTGGTTGTCGGAGGAGACCTGTTCTTTTCCCGTGCCGCCCAGACACTCGATGTCCTGCTGGCCGTCAGGGATATGCTTGTATCCGCCGCGGACCATGGCATCCATGTCACGCTGGCGGAAGGGAACCACGACAAGGTGAACCAGGAATCCCTGCGCGGATATTGTCATGTCTTCGACCGGCATCCGAATGTGACTGTCGTGGATGAGTACCTGACCCTGTGCCGCCCGGAATGGAAGTTCACGCTCCATGTAATGAGCTATTTTCCGGAAGACGGCTCTTTTGCCGAAAGGCTCGGACGATTGGCTGCGGAAGCGCTTTCCGGAAAACCGGAGCACTTCCTCTACATCCATGAGGGTATCAACGGGGCATTGGCACAGCCTTCGGAGAAGGAGCTGCCTGCCAGGATATTCTCTCCTTTCGACAAGGTCTTTGTCGGCCATTACCACAACCGTACCGTCATTCCGGGGACGGGAATCGAATATATCGGTTCCTCGCGCCAGCACAACTTCGGGGAGGACGAGGAGAAAGGATACACGGTGCTGTACACGGACGGCACGCACGAGTTTGTCAAGAACCGCGTGAACATGCGGTACCGTGTCATGGATGTGCCGGCGGAACGTGCCGGGCTGCACCTGATGGACGAGCTGCGTGAAATGGAGGCCGACGGCCGCTACAAGGTCAAGGTGCGTATCCATGCACCTGCCGCCGCGATGAAATCGGTGGACAAGGCCGTCTTGCTGGAAGCCGGAGCGGCGAAGGTGGAACTGGTTGCCGATGACGAGCAGCCGCCGGAAGCGGTATCCTCTTCGCTCTTCGAGAAATTCGACAGCCGCCGCATCCGGGAAACCTACGAGGACTTCTGCCGGGAGAAACAGATCGAGGATGTGTCGATGGGATTGGAGTATTTATCTAAAATAGAAAACAGATCATGTGGAAATTAAAGACGATAGAAGCCGAAAATCTCTGCGCCTTCCGTTCGCTGTCCTACACGCTGCGGCAAGGCGTGACGACATTGATTTTCGGCGATAACCGGGACAATGACTCCCAGCAGTCGAACGGGGCCGGCAAGTCTGCCCTGTTGGAATGCATCGCCGTGGGTATCACGGGCAGCCCGCTTAGAAAGATACGCTCAGAGGAGATTATCAACGATGCGGCGGAAGAATGCCGCGTCGCCTTACATTTCATCAACGATTCCGCCGCCGAGGAACTGCTCGTCAACCGCCGTATCCCGCGCAAGGGGGCCTCCTCTGTCAGCTGCACGCTTTACCGTGGGGGCAGGCAGGTGATGACCGACGAGGCGGTACAACCTTCGGTTGACGCCTATAATCGGTATATTCTTGACAAACTGGGTGTCACACGCGACGAGCTGCTCAACAATTTCATCCTTTCCAAATACCGGTATGAGGATTTCCTCTCGTCATCGGACAAGGAGAAGAAAGAGGTCATCAACCGCTTTTCCAACGGTATCCTGGTGGATGAAGCCATAGCCCAAGTGGAGGAAGACATCGTGCCGCTCTCTGAAAAGAAACGGCAGGTGGAACTGGAACTGGCCGGGTTGGACGGGCGTATCGGGATGTTACAGGAGCAGATACGCAAGGAGGAGGAAGCCGGAGCCGAGCGGGGGCGTACCCGTGTGGAACGTATCATGGGACTGGAAACGGCCATAGCGGCCAAGAGGGAGCAGATCCGTACCGGGCACGAGAACGTGGACAGGCTTGAGGAACAGCTTGCCGGAGTGCAGCGGGCGGACGAGGCTTTGCAGGAACTGGAAGCCGGAGATACCGCATTGGAAGCATGTCTGGAAAAGATAGCGGAAATGATGTCCCTCTTTCCCGATGCCCGGCAGACGGACTGGGACAAGGTCATTGCCGAAAAGAAAGGACGGTTACAGACCGCCACAGAGCGGTTGAAGGATTGCGATGCCGTCTTGAAACAGGCGGAACAGGAACTGAAAAACAGGACTGACGGCTGGGAACAGTTCAAGAAGGAGTATGCCGCATTCTGTGAGGCATACAGGGATCAGTCCGATACGACTGCGGAGAGACTGCGGGAAATCGACATCCGTCTGCGCGACCTGTCCGGCAGCATCGAGGAACTGCGCCATAAACGGCGTATCGTTTCTGCCGGTATTGACGGCCTCTCGAACAAACTGGCCGGCTCCATCACCTGTCCTTTCTGCGGGTATGAGTTTCTGGTGGCAGAACCACAGTTCGACATCAAGGCCGGCATGAAGGAACTGAAGCTCCGTCAACGGCAGCTCACGGAAATCAACGGCCGTATCGATGAGAAGCAGGAGGAGACGGATGCCGTGGAGTTGCAGCAGAACCGGCTGAACCATGAGCGCCGGATATTGGAAGGCAGACGCACCGGATGGGAGGAGCAGCTGGCCGGGCACGAACGGGCCGTCAGGAATGCCACCCGCCACGTGGAAGAGGTGGAAAGCGGGCATAAACGCATCGCTTCCGAAATTACCGCCCTGCAAAGTGAAATCGAAGGTGTCCGCCGCAAGGTATTCGACGAGGTGTTCGGATTCATAGACGAGCGCAATGCCGCACTGAACCGCGGCATACGGGTAGGCAAGGAAGATATACAGGCCGCGGCCTGCGCCATCGACACTTTGCAGGCCACGATCCGGGAGCTGGATGAGGCGGCTTCACCCGACCTCATACAATCGCTCAAGGACACTCTCCGTGAAACGCGCGGAAAGTCTAACGAGGCGGCAGGGCGCAAGACGGCCGTCGATACCCGGGTCCGTGCACTGGAGATACAGCGGGAACGGTTCGTGCAGTTCAAGACCTATCTGGCCAACACGAAAATCGAGGCGCTCAGCCGTATTACCAACGAGTTCCTGCAAAACATCGGCAGCGACATCCGTATCCGCTTCGACGGGTATACCATTCTCAAGAGCGGTAAGGTAAGGGAGAAAATCTCCATCTCGCTGTTGCGCGACGGCATGGACTGCGGCTCGTTCGGCAAGTTCTCGGCAGGCGAAGCCGCCCGTGTGAATTTGGCGACCATCCTTGCCATGCAGAAACTCGTGAACAGCAACTGCGACGGGGACAAAGGACTGGACCTGCTCGTGCTGGACGAGATACTTGAGGCGGTCGATGAAGCGGGGCTGGCCTCCATGTTCGAGGCGCTGAACTCGCTCGGCGGTACCGTGCTGGTCGTCTCGCACGGGAATGTGGCGGAGGGGTATCCGCATAAACTGGTAATCGTGAAAGAGAATGGCGAATCAAGACTCGGAGAATAGCGTACTGACCCGGGAGCAGGTACTGGCGCTGGACATTGCCACGCATACCGGATACTTCTCCCTGCATGAGGCCGGGACATGGAACTTCACCGAAAGCAAACGGCGCAACGGCAACAAGATGCACGGCGCTTTCAGGACTACGCTGCTCTCGCTACTCCGTCGTTACGGCATCCGCCGCGTCGTGGCCGAGGATGTGAGCGTGAACCGCCATTTCTACGACATGCGGCGGCTCTCGGAACTCAGGGGCGTCCTGCTCGAAGTGTGCGATGAACTGGATATCCCGGAACCGGAGTTCGTCAACCCGGCTGTCCTCAAGAAATGGGCGACGGGAGACGGACACGCCACCAAGACGCAGATGGTCGCGGCCTGCAAGGACAGGTACGGTATTGTCCCGGTGGATGACAACGCGGCGGATGCCTGCCACCTCTTCTACTATTACATCCGCAGGCACAGGCTGTGACAAGCCGACAACGGTTTGGATTTTTTTCGGGCGGCGGTAATGCTGCCGCCCGTTTTTTCAATTGACGCTCACGGTAGCTGACAGATTAGGACATGAGATTCATTATCAACCTTTTCAGTCAGTGGAAACGTGGAAAAGAAAGATGTGTTTATTGCGGTTCTCCAGCCTGAAGACGAATCCGCGAGACAGAGGGCGGAACTTCTCAGAAAATATGTGATGCCGCACAAGAATCTGATATACAGCATTTGTATCAAATATACCTATAACCAGGAGGACATCGAGGACAACTACCTCGAGGCGTTGGCCAACTTCTTCAAGTATATGGACAGTTATGACCCGGCCCGTCCGGTAAAGACCTGGATCTATGCCGTGACCAAACGGCTTGTGGCGGACCTGAACAACCGCAACAGGAACCGCATGCCCCCGGACGACAATATCGACATTTCGGAAATATCCTCTTCGCTGTCGGATGAGGACGAACCGTCGGGAAACAGCATGGGGATGGACAACTACCGCGAGTTCTATAACGATGACATCCTCTGGGCACTGGACCGGCTCAAACCGATTTACCGGGAAGCCCTGCTCTTGCAGCAGGCTGGTTACAAACTCGGGGAAATCATGGAAATCACCTATAACAACGGTACTTTGCAGACCAGGAACGTAGAAACGGTAAAAAGCCGCATCTTCCTAGCCAAGACGCAGCTGCGCAAACTATTGACACGCGATGGAGAGAAAAGAATGGATTGACGGATGCCGGAGGCTCTTTACACGGCTGGTCCGCACCACGGTGTGGGCGGATTTTGTGTTCCCTACCGGCGGCAAGTCGGACAGGCAGCTCGGGATGTGTTTCGACGGCTTGTGCCGGGAGGTCGTCTCCGTCAGTGCGGAACGCCTGTCCGACTTCTGTATCTGCCAGACATATGCCATTTCCGGATATGATACCGCGTATCGCAGGAAATGGAACGTCTCGCATTCATTCGGAAAGAAAGCCATCGACCGCTATCTCCGCTCGGGAAAGGAACGCCGCTACCGGGAGGACCGGTGGCTGAAGAGTTTCGGGCTGTCACGGCATGATTTGGCGCGGGCAGTGGAAGACCGCCGCAGCCATCCGTTCGGGCGTTTTATTTATCCGGAATACGAGGAGACGACCAAGCGGCGACTGCTCTCCACCGAAGCGGGATATCTCATCTGTGCGCTCTCCACGCTGATGTGGACGCCTTTCTCCCCGTCATGCTCAAAATGTGCGAAAGCGGAGCCGTGCCGCAGAAGGACACAGGCGCGCTATCCGGAACTGTACCGTATCCGCTGTGAGGCGTGGCGGAAAAAGGAGGCGAAGCCATGAGTGCCGTCAATCCGCTCAGTGCCGAGTTCCTGTATGAACTCTATGCCACGGCGCTCAGACAGGAACCGTTGTGTGCCGTCCTAGCCCGGCATATGCGCAAGGAATACCTGCCGGACCGTTCGTTCCAGCAGGTACAGGAGGCGATAGCCGTACACTTCAAGACATACAAGACACCGCCGTCGTATGCCGTGCTGGCACAGACCTTCCATGAGGATTACGACGCCATCGAGCTGATAGACACTTTCCGGGAGTATGACGAGGGACAGAGTGCCGAGGTGATGACCGACATGCTGGAGTCCTACATCAAGGGGGTCCGGTTGCAGTCGGTCTATGCGGAGGTCGGGAAACTGTATAACGAGAACAAACAGGACAAGGCGGAGAAGACTCTTCGGGAATATGCCGAGTGGCTGGCAGGGTTCACGCTGAAGAGCACCTCGTTCGTCGATGTGGCCGCGACTTTCAAGGAGCGTTTCGAGAGGAACCGCCGGCGCGAGGAGGAAGAGGAACGCTCGGCCGCCCCTCGTGTGTCCCGCTTCTATATCCCGTATCTGGATGCGCTCAATGCCGGACGTAACCTGCGAGGTCAGCTGACCTGTTTCCTGGCCAGCACAGGCGTGGGAAAGTCACACATCGCCAAATGGATCGGTGTCAGGGCGGATATCGATGACGGGCTGCATGTGCTGCATTTCCAGCTGGAAGGTTCGGAAGAAGAGGCGTTGAACGCCTATTCCGGCGGACTGATTTCCAGGAACGCCTACTATTA
Source organism: Bacteroides sp. AF20-13LB (assembly GCF_003603065.1). NCBI lineage: Bacteria > Pseudomonadati > Bacteroidota > Bacteroidia > Bacteroidales > Bacteroidaceae > Bacteroides > Bacteroides sp. AF20-13LB. The sequence goes on along the minus strand of NZ_QTMH01000005.1, from coordinate 48,209 downwards.
CGAGCGGGGAAAGATTTCGGATACGGAGATGAGACATCTGGAAAAACTGGTCGCCTCGTATGCCGGAAGCATCACGGTGCGCAGTTACCCGCGTTTCAATGCCCAGGTCTCGACACTCGACATCAAGAACGGCATTTCGGAATACAGGAAGCTCAAAGGATATAATCCGGACATCGTGATTGTGGATTCGATGGACTTGCTGACGGATGCCAACCGCCGTTCATGGGGAGCCGACCATGAACGGGCGAAGCGTATCGCGGTGGCTAATGACCTGAAGGACCTGGCGGCGGACGAAAAGGTATGGATGGTGGTGACTTACCAGTCTACCATCGAAGACCGGGAGTGGCTGAATGACGAGCGGAACGTGCTGACCGAGTACAACTGTTCGGAGGCCAAAGGTCTGGCCCGCCCGTGCACGCACCTTGTTTCGCTCAACCAGTCATCGGCTGAAAGAAAGGAGAACGTTATGCGCCTGCACGTGGCCAAAAGCCGGTTCTTCAAGAAAGGAGACACTATCAGGATTGCCACCGACTACGACAATGAGGTGTTCTATGACGGGCAGAGGACACTGAATCTGAACAGGGAATAAAAAGCCATCGATCCGGATGCGGTGTGTCGGTGGCTTTTTGACTTGTAACGACTGGAATGTTGAGAATATATGGCAGCTTACATGCGTAAAACCAATTCCGGACAGATACGATTTTTATTGTATGCCCTTTGTATTCCGCCATATCGTCCGTTCCCCATGTTATCAACAGCAGGTTTTCACATTTCAATTCCTCTGCCGCCTCCAAGGCTTTCAGTTTCCGCTCACGGGTCTTGGCGTTCGAGATATCATACGACCTTTGTTCGAGGAAAGTTCGAATGACCTCGCAAATACAAATCCATTATCTGTAGTAATTGGAAAACGATACTTTTCATTCAGTATATTTATTGTACTGCACAAAAAATACGCTTTTTTTATGTAGAGAGTGATCATTTTAGAAAAGTACATCTCTACACCTGAAAATCAGCCAATGCTGATTTTCAATCTCCTTATTTATATATTGTTTTATCGATTGGACAAAAGCAGTCTTTTTTGTCCAGCCGGGAAGACAATTTCTCTTTTCCTTTGGGTGGAACAGACCTTCCATGATTCTGCCGGTCTATTTTTATTGGGCTAATCCGGATTCTTTTTCCAAACATTTCAAACCAACCTGTAGCGGTCACGACTATACCTTAATATGGAACTGTCGGTACAGGAATATCAATATCTGGTTTCGGAGATAACCCGCGAGACGGGTGCCAAACGGGACGGGAGCGGTAAGAACCTTATCGTTCCGCGCTGCCCGTTCTGCGGAAAGTCGGGCGGTAAGTTCGGTATCTACATCGGCAAGGCGACTGCCCACCGCTGGCCTTTCATGGCCCACTGCTTCTCCTGCGGGGCATCCACCCGTACATTGGAGCAACTTCTGGCGGCTATCGGTCGCATGGACCTGATGGTTTTGCAGACAGCCGACATTGCCGCACCGTTGAACCTGCACCTGCTGGAGAAGGACGAGGCGGAAGAAATAGACGACGAACTGGTGCCGGTCGAATTGCCGGACTTTTACAAGCGCACTTTCCGGCATCCGTATTTGCAGCGGCGCGGCTTCTGTTTCGACGATTACGAGTATTTCCCGGTCGGGATAACCGGCAGGCTCAATCCGCGCTACGCTGACTATGTCGTTTTTCCGGTCATCGATGACTGTACGGTTGTCGGCTATGTCTCCCGCCATACCTGGCCGAAAGAGGATATAGACGCCCACAACCGCAAGACCAGACATAGCGGCGGGTACAGGATCCTGCGTTACCGGAACTCCACGGAAAACGACTTTTCCAAACTCCTTTATAACTACGATGCCGTCCGTATGGATGAAACCGATACGGTCATCCTCGCGGAAGGTATTTTCGATGTCATCGCCCTGACCCGCAGACTCGAACTCTATGACAATTCCCATGTCGCAGCCGTGGCCACTTTCGGAAAGAAAATATCCGATGTACAGATCTACAAGCTGCAATCGAAAGGCGTCAGAACTGTAGTCATCGGTTACGATGGTGATGCCGTCGAGTCGGTAAAGCGGACGGCGGAACGGCTGAAACCCTATTTCGAGGTTTTCATCGCGGACATTGCCGATGCCGCCAAAGACTGGGACGAACTCACGGAAGCGGAAATCTACGGGATTTTCGCCTGCCGCCTGCTGTCCGTCCTTGAATACAAACTCAAAAAAGTACAGGAAAGATGATACAAGAACTTTTCTCATGGCTCGATGCACAACGGATAACCTATATCCCGGTCGATACGGAAGTGGTGGATATTCCCGGCTTCGGGCGGCTTTTCACGGCCGACCTGTCGGGAGTGGAATCCATTTTCCGCAGCGACGGGGACAAGCTCGTGTTCAACCTGATGGAAAGTCCGGATGTGCTGATGGAAGAAGGAATCTTCCATGTGGCCTTCCCGTTCGGCAGGAACTGGTACTATTATGACTTGCGGGAAGAATTCCGTTTCAACCTGCTGAGATATATCGGCCGACCCAAGCCTCCAGTACACGATGTACCTTTCGTGAACCTCGGCATCCATACCTCCTACGAACTGCTGAACGCCTGCGGCTCGCCGGAAGATTTGTGCCGCAAGGCGAAATGGCTCGGGCATACGGCTGTCGGCATCTGCGACCGTAATACAATGGCCGCCACGCTGAACCTTCAGAAGGAGTGCGCCAATACCGGGCTGAAACATATATTCGGCTACTCGCTGACAATGACGCACGAAGAAGAACGTGTCGGGCTGAAGATTTATGCCTTGGATAACGAGGGACTGCATAATCTGCTGCGCATCCAACGGGCCGTCATGGTCGATTCGGAAGACAACACCCTCCGCTATGAACAGCTGCTGATGTATGCCGCAGGTTGTGTGCCGGTCTTTGCCACCCGTTCAGTCTACTGGATGACCGGACATCCCAAACAGGTGGAGCGTATCCGAAAAGGTGCCGAAGCGGTCTATTACCAGATTGATGCCAACGAATACAAGGCGGACCGCATTGACAGGGAGCAACTGGAAGCCCTGAAATATTATTTCGGCAACTGTTATGATGCCGACACGGATTCATTTACAGTAGAACCAGTCCTGATTCCGGACTGCTACTACATGGACAAGGACGATGCAGGGTACAGAATCGTGGTGAACAAGATTGCCACGGGAACCGCCCATGAACAGAGCGATGACCAGTATTTCAAGACAGCGGATGAATTGTATGACACGCTCCGTCCTCTGTTCTCCGGGCAATGGGACTTCGATTCCCTGTTTAGGCGCATGTGCCGTCCCACGGTGGAGATTGCCGGACGTGCGGACGCCTCATTCGAGACCGGGCGAATGTTCATGCCGGAATACCGTATGCGACCGGAAGAGCGGGAACGGTATGGTGACCGCCGTACGATGTTCCTCCGACTGCTTGACGACGGGCTGGACCGGAAAGTGCCGGAACCGGAGCGGGAACGCTATCGGGAACGGCTGGACGAGGAAGTCTATATCATTGAATCGACCGACAATGTGGACTATTTCCTGGTGCAGTGGGATATGGTGCGGGAGGCGCACCGGAGAGGCATCGCAACTGGTATAGGTCGCGGTTCCGCCGGGGGCTCGCTGGTTTCCTACTTGCTTGGCATAACCTCCATCGACCCGCTGAAATACGACCTTATCTTCTCGCGCTTCCTCGTGCCGGAACGCTGCGGGCTCAGCTGGAAAGACGAACTGACGGTGCTTGCCCCGGACATCACACTCGGCAAGGGCGAACGCTATGTGGAGATGGAATCTGAAGGCAAGACTTACCGTCTGTGCACGGATGCCCGGATGCGGGTAATCCGTAACGGAGAAGAGCGGACGATATACGCAGATGAATTGATGTGTGGCGACGAAATCCTTTTTGACCGCCGAGATTGCTTGTGGAACCTAAAGGAACTCGAAACCCATGAATCCGACCTACGAACACCACCGTCCCTATGACGGTTGCGACCTTTACCGGGGCGATGCACTCGATGTGCTGCCCCTGCTGGCTGAAGAAGGCATCACTGCCGACATGGTATTGTCAGACCCTCCATACGGTACGACACATTGTCGATGGGACGCCGTGATAGACATCCCCGGGATGTGGAATGCTGTACAGGGCATATCCAGACCTGACACTCCCGTACTGCTGTTCTGCCAGCATCCTTTTACGAGCCTGCTGGGCAGCTCCAATCTCCGCAGGCTGCGGTATGCCTGGGTATGGGAGAAGACGCAGGCGACAGGCTTCCTAAACGCCAGGCGTATGCCGATGAAGGCGCACGAGGACATTCTGGTCTTTTACGACAGGTTGCCGAAGTATCATCCGATCAAGACGGACGGGCACAAGCGCAAGGTCGTGATGGCCGAACACCAGCGGAAATGCGATGCCGGCGAGATATACCGGAAGCACGATAATTTCCGGGATTACATATCCACGGAACGCTATCCGCGCAGTGTGCTGAAATTCAAGACGGACAAGCAGCTCTCCTGCCTGCACGCGACACAGAAACCTGTCGCCCTGCTGGAATACCTGATACGCACCTACACCGACGAAGGAGACATCGTCCTCGACTTTGCGATGGGCAGCGGCAGTACAGCCGTGGCCTGCCGGAATACGGGACGCCGGTTCATCGGCGTGGAGATAGACCTGGGAATTTTTCAGACAGCACTAAACCGTATAACCCATGGCTGACACCCGGGAAATCTGGGTGGATATCAAGAACTATGAAGGAAAGTACAAGATCAGCAACCTCGGGCGTGTCAAGAGTCTGGAACGGCAAGTTTCGCATGACGGTATCACCTGGACACAACCCGAACGTATCATGTGTCATTGGTGTGGGACGACTTCGCTCTATGACTGTGTCCGACTCTACAAGGGCGGTGTCGGAAAGAAGTTCTCCGTGCACCGTCTGGTGGCACAGCACTTCCTGCCCGACTGGAATCCGGGACTGGAGGTGAACCATATCGACGGGAACCGCGACAACAACCGTGCGGATAACCTGGAAATGTGTACGCACCAGCGGAATATGGAACATGCCATAGCGGGTGGCCTCAAACGGGATTACGGCGAGAAAAGCGTGAACGCCAAACTGACCAACGGGCAGGCGGAAGAGATACGGGTGAGGTATTCCTCCGGCCAGGCTTCCCAGAACAGCCTGGCAAAACAGTACGGTGTCAGCCGCCAGACGGTAAGCGCGATAATACGATACAAGAAATATATCAGATGAAAGTAACACATATAAGAATCAGGAAAGCAGACGGACCGCTGACGGTCATGGATGCCTTTGTGGACAAAGGACTGACAGAAGGCGGCCACGCTTCGCTGCCGGACATAGATGTCGACTATGCCTCCGACCGGCGGCAGGAGATCAAGGATTACCTGGAAGAACGGTACAACGCGGACGGCCGCCAGCGTGTCTTTTCCGCCGGCACCTTTACCACGATGAAACTGAAAGCCGCCTTGAAGGACGTGGCACGCGTACACCGCGTGCCTCACTCCATCGTGAACTATATTACCGCCATGATAGATGACGGCACGGACTGGACAGGACTGTTCAGACAGGCTGCCTTCAACAGAAAACTTCGGGACTTTATCCAGACCTATCCGCTGGTCATCGAGGACGTGCAAGGATTGCTCGGACAGCCCAAAGCGGCCTCCATACACGCCTCGGCCATCGTTGTCACACCGGACACGCGGGACGGCAGGCCCGCCGAATGCTTCGATTTCCTGCCGGTCCGTAAGATGGACGGGGCACTGGTATCGGAGTTCGACGGCTATTCGGTCGATGAGATCGGATTGTTGAAGGAGGATGTGCTGGCGACAAAGGAACTTGCCAAACTGAGTGCCGTCATCGCGTTGGTCAACCGGAATTTCGGGCAGGAACTTACTATCGGGCGTATTACGCAGGATATGCTGGAAGACGGGAAGACCTACCGACTGCTCTCGGACGGCAACACGCAGAATGTGTTCCAGTTCTCTTCGCCGGGCATTACCCGGTTTATCCAGGATGTACAGCCGGAGTGTATCGAGGACCTGATCGCCATCAATGCCCTGTACCGTCCCGCCACACTCGACATCGGTGCCACCGATGATTATGTCCGTTTCAGGCGTGGCGAAGTGGCCCCGGTCTATAACTACGGCTGTTATGAAGCAACGAAGAACACTTTCGGAATCATGGTCTACCAGGAGCAGTTCATGTCCGTTGCTCATACGCTCGGGGGATTCGACCTCGGGAAGACCGACTATCTGCGCAAGGCCATAGGAAAGAAGAAAGCCGACCTGATGGCCACGCTGAAGGCGGATTTCATTGCCGGAGCCGTCGGGAACGGATGCCCGGACTATGAGGCGGAGGAAATCTGGCACAAGATAGAGGTAGCCGGGAAATATTCGTTCAACCGTTCCCATGCCGCGGCATACGCCCTTACAGCCTATTGCGGGGCATGGCTCAAGGCCAATTACCCCTCGGCATTCTACACGGTGGCATTGCAATGGGCGGACGACAAGGAGATTCCTTCGTTGATGGCGGAGATGGAACGCTGCTCGTCGGCCAAGATCGTGCCGCCGGACATCAACCGCTCCGGGACGGAGTTCTTCACCGACTATGCCACCGATGAAATCTTCTGGTCGCTTACCCGTATCAAACAGGTCGGTGTCAAGACAGTGGAATACATCGTCACGGAACGCGACCGGGGCGGGGCATATACCGGTATCGAGAACTTCATCCACCGCATATTCCGTTACAAACTCAAGAAATACAGTTACTGGGACGACCCCGACAACGCGGAAGAGGCCGTGAAAGTCCCCGTGAACGCCCGGCATGTCAAGCACATGATCCTTGCCGGATGCTTCGACCGTATCGAAAAAGTCGGGGCGGTTACCGAACGCTGCGCGCTGCTCGAACGCGCAGCACGGGAACTGGGATTCTCCCTTTCTGAAAAAGACTTCCCGCAGGACATGCGCGGGCGGCATTTCTTCTGGTCGCAGCAGCAGATTGCCGTGTCGGGCATAGGCAGCATCGATTATCGCCGCATCTTCAACAATTCGGAAGCCCGCAGGCAGGTCAAGGGAAAAGCCTCTTACCTGACCCTGGACGAGGTGGCACGGGACGAGAACGACGGCAGGCGTGCGACTGTCTGCGCCACGGTGGTGGATGTAACCGAACATACCTACAAGGACAGGGAGACGGGAAGCCGGAAGCGTTTCGCCAAGCTGACACTCTCCCAGAACAACCGTCTGGCGGAATGTGTATGCTGGAACGACTATTACATGGAACACCACACCGTGATCCAGTCGCTCAAAGACCGGGTGGTCATCCTCACTGCCGTCATCCGTTACAGCGACTACAACGGATGCAATACATTACAGACCTATAGGAACTCATTGTTATTCATTCAATCCTGAAAAGATATGGCACCCAAGACAGAACAGAAGATATATGTAGGCATCGGGCTGGACTTCGAGACCGGAGGGCTGGACTGCCGTGAATGCGCCTGTACACAGATCGCCCTGCAAGCCGTCCGTTTCGACACATGGCAGGTATTCGACCGCTATCAGGCGTATATCGCCCCCTACGGGAAACAGGACGCGGGGCTTCCCCGACGCAAGGTGTTGCGTACCCGCCATGAACAGGCGAAAGAACCGGAATATGTCCCGATGAAGTACGAACAGACGGCATTGGACTATTCCGCCATTACCATGGAGATGCTGCGCACACAGGGTGTGGACATGAAGAAAGTCGCCGGAGAAGTCATCGCCTTCGCCAAACGCAGCACCCTCTCGAAGGGCTATCAGTGCAAGCCCGTGCTGGTCGGACAGAACATCGCTTTCGATATCGGATTCCTGCAACAGCTGATGAACTATGCCGGACTGGCCGCCGAGTTTGAAAAGACCTTTTCCGGTACCAAGGACTATTACGGCAACTTCCAGCCGCACTACATCGACACGCTTGTCATGGGACGGTTGGCTTTTGCCGCTGATCCGGAGGTTACTTCGTATAAACTGGAACTGGTAGCCTCAAAATTGGGGGTGGAACTGGACGATGCCCACGATGCGGCTGCGGATGTGACGGCCACGCTTGACATCCTGGGGGTCTATACCTCCCGTCTGCGCCAGACGGAAGGGGCGGCAATCGCTACGCAGAAGAAAGAGAAAACCCGTAAATATTTCAAGATATGAGTATGGACACGAATAAGGAAGCCCAAGGCATTGACCGGGAACAGATTCCCGAGACCATTACATTCCGTACGGCGGACCGGATGACCTACGGGGCGCTGGGCTATGACGGGAACGAACTGATGGCGTTCATATCGGGCTACGACCTGGAAATCAAGTTCAACCTGCGGCTCATCAACTCGCTAGCGGATGCGGAGGCGTGTGCCGATGCGTTGGCCCAGGTATTCTATGACGCATTAATGGAGCAGTTGCTCAATGAAAAGGCGGATTTTGTAAAACCTCCGGGATACAAACCCGCTACTCTTTCAGAAAAGGAAGGAAGAACCGATGTCAGACAAGATAACGAACACGCAGGATAGGCCGGAAGAGAAACCGCTCACGGAGCAGGAGCTGCAATTCTGCAACCTCTATGTGAACGGCGGGCTGGAATATGCCGGACGGCCGAAAAAATGCTTTGTGGAGGTATTCGGTGAGGATACGGTGAAGAACCCGTATGCTTCGGCCAATTACCTGATGAACAAACCGCATGTGCTGGCACATATCAAGGCATTGCTCTCCTCGGAACGGTTCGAGATGGAGACGATGGCTGTAAAGCTGCAGGTGACCGAGACTCTCAAGGCAATCATGGACGAGACGGCCACTTCGGACTATACAGACCGTTTCGGTGTGCCGCTCTCTCCGGCACCGCTCAGGGCCGTGTCGGTCAATGCCGCCAAGGCGCTGATGGATATCTTCCCCATCAGGCACAAGGAGGAGAACCGCCTGCGTATCGAAGGCAGCGACGGCAATGTTATCTTCAATGTAATCGTACCCCAAAATCCTGTAAAAGATGGCGAAGCGGAAACGTAAAATCACTAAGGAAGAAATCGCCTGGTGGGTCTATCTGGCGATGATGATCGCGCTTGTCATCTATGGGTTCCGGGATAGTGCGGCAGCCGAGACTCTGCTGAGGGCTATCAGGGACGCATTCTCACTTTTAATGGAATAAGATATGGAACAACTCAAAGAATTTGTAATGAAGTACTTCAAGATCATTGTCGTGGTACTCTCGTTCTCGCTGACACTGTACATACAGCATGTCAACAACACCGCCCAAATTGCAGAACTGGAAACCAAATGTATCGGTTTGGAAGTGGAAATCAAGAACCAGTATGACCGTATCAACGCCATGAAGCTGGACAAGTCCGTGTTCGAGGCAACCATGATGCAGCTCAACACGGTACAGAATGACCTGCACGAAATCCGTGCCGATATCCGTGAACTTCTCAAATGTCAGGGAACGCACAAGTAAAAACATCGTGGAAAGACCAGTTATGAAAAAGAATGCATACGTTACCATCATCGCTTCGCCTGAACTCTCCGAAATGAGGTTGGACGAACTGGTCGGTCGCCGTGGACTGGTCGTTGAAGACCTCCCGCAGAACCGAAAAAAGAACCGGGGCGGCCTTGTATTGTTGGAAGAAATCTATATGGATGAATTTCTGTGGTTCATCCCCGAAGAATCAGTATCATATGAGTAGATTAAACAGAATACTTCTGGCAACGGTGTTGCTGCTCTGTAGCATCCTCTGGCTGCAGCACCGGCGGACAATACGCCTCACGGAAGAACGCGACCGATTCCGCATGAACAGCACCGCACTGCTTTCCGATGTGAAGCGGATGCAGATCGATTCAGCGACGATGGTCCTCGATGCCAAGGCATTGCGGCTGACTATAGATGAGTATAAAGAGTTCCGTGCCAAGGATGCCGAGACCATCGAAAGGCTAGGCGTGAAAATCAGGAACCTCGAAGTGGCTGCACGGCATGAAGTCGAAGTGAAAGCCCCGATAGATGCCGCCATCCGTGACACGCTCATTATCCGTGATACCGTTCCACTGCTGCGGCAGAAGGTGGAGATGGTTACACCGTATATCCAACTTACCGGGTTGATCGAGAACAAACGGCTCAAAGGCGACATCAAAGTTCCGGTAACCCTCAATCAGGCGGTTTGGGTAGAATACAAGGGATGGTGGTTCTGGAAGCGTGTAAAGGCTATCCATCAGTCCATTTCCAGTGACAACCCGTATGTGGAAATCAGGTATTCGGAATATATACGCATACAGTGAAAGAACATGTGTCTTTTATATGTGAAAAGTTCCTGTGACGCCGGTGCGCCAAGGGACTTTTTGCTTTTAGATGTGTTAAAGGCAGATGAATATTCATGCAATGGTTTCCCCGGGATTAGTTTTCAGGTGAAAAATTAAATAACAGATATATTACAATTGACGTGACGACCTGAATGTCCCCCGGATGAATGTTCGGGGGATTTTTTTTCTTTTGGGCGTTCCCGTGGGACGGTCGGGCTTTACGTTTCAAGTCCTCGCCTAAAGGCTGTGGGCTTTACTCTGCAATCCCTAACGCATGGCTGAAAAGTCCTCTTGCCGGTGTTCTTCTTCATACAGCCTCATGCGTTCTTGTAATGCTTCTTTTAAATTGTCGCTTTTTTTCAGTCCGAGTTTGGCACGTATGTTCGCTCGTTGGCTGGTTATGTTTCCGCTACTCCGATGTAATAATTCGCATATTTGGCTGACGGTCTTGTCTTGCAGTATTAAACGGCAGATGTTTAATTCGGACGGGGATAAATTGGGATATATTCTCCTGATTGTATCAAGTTTACTTTTTTCCTTTTTCTGGTATGCGGCAAGGGCTGTAAAAAGATTTTCTTTGGATTGTTCCCCTATTATGTTTAACAGGGAGCTTGTCTTTTCTTCCGGGTTATTCTCGCTTAACAACTCGGCGAACGCGAATAGTTCTTCCTTTTTCATTTGGAGACGTTTCAAAAGCATTTCCTCTTCCTCTTTTAGCAAGTTGCTACTTTTTAGCAAGCTGCTGATATTACTGTGTAAGGATCTTCCTAATAAGGGGATCATGGTGTATATGATGATGATCAAAGGCAGATAACTGTATAGGAACGGTTCGTCGGTGATAAGTGTGCAGATTGTATAGGAAGCTATGGTAAGGGAGGACAATAGGATGGAGATATTACTCATATAGGCACAGATGGAAAGCATGGTAAATAAGAGAGAGATAGTAATGTTACTCATTATCAATGCTCTTTGATAACTATATTCATATCCGCTACATATTGAGCAATAAATTATTTCGATAAAAATCTCGATATGTATGGCTATCAGTATAATGGAAAAGGTCGTGGTCAGATTTACTCTCTTTTTAAAATAAGCGAGAGTGCACATAATGATAAACAGGAATAATACGCTGTTAATATAATAAAACTGTTCATTGGGAAATGGAACTGAATATATGTATATGGGTGCGCATAAGACCAGCATGAGCAGGGATAGATGAAAGACTCGTTTTTGTTGATACGTTATTATCATTTCTCTTTCTTTTTTGTCGTAAGTTTGAGTTTTTATTGAACTTAGAAAAGAGGCGGCTTTTGTGCTGAATATCATGTATTTTATTGTTTTAAGTGTTATTAAGTATGATGTTTCTTGCAAAGATAACTGTTTTTTTTGTATGTTTAAGTACTTTTCTTTATGATGTTAAGTATTTTTAGTTGTTGTGTAAGCATGATTGGCTGCTGTGGTAAGTGTTGTAGTTGTTGTGTGGTCGTCTTTTTAAGTATTTATAAGTTTAAAATACTTGTTTTTTGCTTTGGAGGTTGGTTTATAGATGTGTATTTTGCGGTCGAAATTCAAGGGGTGTAAAAGCCTGGGTTTGGATTGTCATATTAACAAATGATTAAATGACGAAAAGATGTTTTTTTATATTAAATGTGTATTGTTCGTGCTCGTGTTGAGTATAAGCGGAGAAATATCCGCTCAGGAGAAGCGTGATTCGGTAAGGATCTATTTTCATCAAGGAAAGGTAAATATAGATACATGTTTACTTGACAATGGGAACGAGATGGAGCGGTTTGCTAAAATCTGTTCCGCATTGAACGACTCCGTCCGTCTTATCAGGAAAATTCAAATAATAGGAGGAGCTTCCCCGGAAGGAGGGGGGCTGTTGAATGGAAGGCTGTCTGAAAAACGAGCAGAGGTTTTGTGGCGGTATATATCACCTTATATAAAGATTCCGGTATTGGAGATGGATTTTCATTTTTCGGGAAGTGACTGGAACGGACTTATAACGATGGTGAGAGCGGATGTGAATGTTCCGGAGAGGGAGGATGTCCTTCGTTTGTTGGAGAAGATCGTCCGTTTGGAAAACCAGGACAGCCCTTATTTGGGGGGAGAACTGAAAAGACTGAAAGGGGGGAGGCCATACTCATATTTGTATAAATTCCATTTTCCGAAACTTCGTTCGTCGATGGTGAAAATATGCTATGATAGTGATCCGATAAATCCCGTCAGAGATACGGTATATATACATACACGTGATACGTTGTGCATCCGTGATACCGTTACCGTCATAGCTCCGGTAAAGAAACGGCCGTTTTGCATGGCGGTGAAAACAAACTTGCTTTATGACGCTGTTTTGATACCTGACATCGGGGTTGAGTTCTGTTTGGGGAAGAACTGGTCTGTGGCCGGGAATTGGATGTATGCCTGGTGGAAAAGTGATCGGAAGCATAATTATTGGCGTATCTATGGGGGAGATGTGGAGTTGCGCCGCTGGTTCGGTCGGAGAGCGGTGGAAAAACCGTTTTCCGGGCATCATGTCGGATTGTACGGGCAGATCGTCACCTATGATTTCGAATTGGGTGGGAAAGGTTACTTGGGGGATAAATGGAGTTACGGGGGAGGCGTGGCTTACGGCTACTCGTTACCTGTGGGACATCGGTTCAATGTGGATTTCACGTTGGGAATCGGCTACCTTGGAGGATTGTACAAGGAGTACATCCCTTTGGACGGTCACTATGTATGGCAGACCACTAAAAAACGCTGCTGGTTCGGCCCGACCAAGGCGGGTATCTCTTTGGTGTGGTTGATCGGGCGGGGGAATTATAGCCGGAAGAAAGGAGGCAGGCAGTGATACTGATACGCTTTAGTCTGGTGTTCATATTTTTATGGATGGGACTGACGGCTTGTGAGCATAAGGATTTATGTTACGATCATCCGCACTTTGCCACGGTGCGGGTAGTATTCGACTGGACCAAGATTTCCAATCATGACAAGCCTGAAGGCATGAGGGTCGTATTTTATCCGACCGATGATGAAAGCAACACGTGGATATTTGATTTCCCCGGAGGAGAGGATGGGGAAGTGGAGCTCCCCGAGAATGATTACCGGGTAATTTGCTTCAACTACGATACCGACGGGATGGTTTGGAAAGAAAACGGCAGTTACACGCTTTTTACTGCCGATACGCGTGATGTTCGGTCGCCGGATAACCAGACAATGGCCGTCACCCCACCCTGGCTGTGTGGCGACCATATAGACAGAGTTATCCTCAAGGACATTCCGGAAGGAAGCACGAAGATAATACGGCTAACTCCCGTAAACATGGTATGTCACTACACGTATGAGGTGAACGGAATTCGGGGACTGGACAGGGTGGCGGATTTGCGGGCTGCTCTTTCCGGCATGTCCGGCTCGCTTAACATGTCCGGCGACAGTTTGCCCGCCGGTCTTTCGGAGAGCCTGCTCTTTGATGGAATGGTTTCACGGAATCAGATTATAGGCGGATTCTATACGTTTGGACATTCCGCACTTGAAGGAGAGCCCAATGTTTTCCGGCTGTATCTCAAGAACCGTTCCGGCAGCATGTCTGTATTGGAACAGGACGTGAGCGACCAAGTGCATGATGTCCCGGTAGCGGGGCATGTCGGTGATGTGCATCTGGTGTTGAATTTTGATTATGAGGTACCATCCGAGCCGGGAAGTGGCGGTCCGGGATTTGATGTGGACGTTGATGATTGGGATGATGTGAATGTGGATATAGTGTTGTAATCGAGTTTTATTAATTATATTTATTAACAATTTTATTCATTTTATGAAAAAAAGTACAGTAATGCTTTGGGCAATTTTTGGAGTACTACTGATGAGTTGCTCAGAAGAGGAGATTGCGAATGTGGAAACCTCCTCACGAAATGCGATTGGTTTTAACGTGTTAAGTAATGCGGCGGAAACGAGGGCTACCCCTACTACCAACACCAACTTGAAGAACACCGATTTCGACGTGTTCGCTTTTACGGCGGATGGTACTGCCTTCATGGGAAAGAACGACACGGAATTTGAACATGACGGAGTGAAGATCGTGTACAAAAATGGTAAGTGGGATTATGACGATGCGAACGACCTTCGTTATTGGCCTACCGAGGCTTTGGACTTTTACGCGTTCAATCCCGGAACGGTTAGTGAAGACATGATGGTGTTTTATAGTTGGGAAGCCACCAAGGATGTCCAAAAGATAAGTTATACCTGCATGGATGAGTATGGAGCCGGTACTCATGCAAACTACGACGTGATGTATGCCATGGCCAAAGGCCAGACAAAAGACATGAACAACGGAATAGTGAAATTTAATTTCAAACATATTCTGTCACAGGTCGTATTCAAAGCAAAGACCCAATACGATAACATGCAGGTGGACATCGACGTGATCAAGATTCATAATTTCAAATTTGCCGGCGCCTTCACATTGCCTGCGGCAGCCGATGGAACGGGAAGTTGGAGTTCGTCTGATTTAGCATTTCCACACGCATTTACCGTAGTGAAAAACGCAAACATCACGGTCAATAGCAATACCGAAGCTACCGATATTACCACAGATACTCCTATGCTGAATATACCACAGGAGCTGACTGCTTGGACTGTTTCCGGAGCCAGCAAAACCAAGAAGGGTGCCGACGATGCGAAGCAATGTTATCTGGAGATCGCCTGCAAAATCCGGCAGTCCGGAGCTTATCTGTTGGGTTCAGCAAGCGAATACAAAACAATTTATGTTCCGTTCGGAGATACATGGGAACAGGGCAAGCGTCATATCTACACGTTGATTTTCGGTGGTGGTTATACTGATCAGGGAGAGGCTGTGTTGAATCCGATCCAGTTTGATGCAGAGACAACAGGCTGGGTTAATGCGGCAAAAGACGTAAACGTTTAATTAATATCGTACCCGTTGGCAGGTTAAACTGTAGGGATATTCAGTAAATGTCCCTAAAAAATAAGATGGCATATGAAGATGATGGCGCATCATCACTTCCTATGCCATTTTTATTGTAGTTTTTCGTTGTTTTCTCACATAATTTTATCCGTCAAGACAAGACTTTCCTGAAGAAGTCTGATGACCTCTTTTGATTCTGTCAGTAAAATCATATCATACCGCTTTAACCGTCCTGTTCCTGATCTTGTCAATCATCAGTACGGCATTTGCCGTATGTATTCCGAAAAAGATCCACAGGATTTCCGTCTTCCTGTTCCGTGCCTTTATCCTTGAGAGCGAGTAATGCTGCTTCTGTGTGCCGAAGCTGCCTTCAAGCCGGGTAGCCCTCTCCCTTGAGAGTTCACTTCTGAGAACCCTTCTCAACTGCTCATCCTTTGCCGCCTTTCCCTTGCACACGAAGGAAGTGGATATTCCGTATTTCGTGCAAAACTTCCTGTTGGCATTGTTGGCGTATATGGAATCGGCAGCCACACATCTTACCCTCACGTTCATGAGTTTCTGCTGCATACGGATACAGTCCTTCAGACGTATACCCTCATTGAAAGCCTTGAACGAGAGGTGTTCGATGAACGATATGCCGTCTATCTGTATATTGTTCACTTTTGCACCGAACTCAACAGACTTGGTTTCCTTTCCCCTTACGATAGGACGTACATAATGGCGGTCAATGCTGACGATGCGGTCACTGACCTTCCGGCCTTCAAACATTTCCTTCTCCTGTACAAGGACCTTTCTGATGACGGACAGCCGTTTCCGGTAATCCGGTGTGTATCGGAGTGAGACACCGTACTTCCTATGGATTCCATCCCTCTGTATGAGGAGTTTTTCAAGAAGCCTGATCATACGGCGCTTGAGCATCCTTGTCCGTGAAACCTTCCTTTTTCTTTTCTTGCTGTAGGACAGATAAGACGCTTCCACATCCGCATATTTGTTGCGCGGACGCCTTATGCCAAGCTCCCCGCAATGCTGACAGATATGTCTGTGAAGCCATTCAATGCTTTCCCAAAGAAGTTTCATGTCCGTAGGAAAACGCATATGGCTCTCATAGCATGTGGCATCGCTCATGCACACGTGAAGGTTCTCAAGATAAGGTTTCCAGTGTGAGGCCAGCACTTCCTGGAGGAATTCAATGTCAAGACGGGATGCCATCTCATTGCGGATGGCACTGACTATCTTGTAGTTGGTTATGGGGAAGGACGGGTCTATCATGATTCCGCAGAACATCTGATAGTGTATGTTGCCGTTCAGATGTTCCACCAGCTGTCTGTCGGAGAATCCGGTGTAGGATTTCAGGAGCATGAGGGCAATCTTTGCCGAAGGGCTGAAAATGTTCCTGCGCCCCAGACGCTGTTCCGACAGGCCTGCGGCTTTTGCCATGCGTTCAAACGGGAACACTGAGTGAAGCCTGCCAAGCTCACTCTCATTAAAACTTTTGCGGTATTTTTCCAGAATATCAAATTCTGTAAAGCCCAAAGTTGGGTGAATTTCGGAAATATTTTGTATCTTAGCCATATCTTGGTTTAGGAATTTCCCCCACTTTGGATGCCAAACCTTAATTTCGGGGGAATACCTAAAGATACAAAAAAACCAGCTAATTCACAAAACTTTGTGTATGAATTAGTTGGCTAATTTTATACTATTTACTGAATCTCCCAACTGTAATCCGATATTCGTAGACCCGGAACGGGGCATTGAAAGCACTCTTGGAGTTTTTCATTTGTCAACAGGTTATTATCTTTGGATAGGTAGCTTTTTGACTTTGCTATTGGGCGAAATCGCATTGTTTGTATTAAAAAACAAAATAGGATGACTCACTATAATCTACTTCGTATTTTTCCATAAATGCAATCCTTGCCAAAAAGCAGTTTGTTCGGGTGGTTGTTTGGGCGTTCCCCCTTCGGGTCGGGCTTTCCGCTACAAGTCCTCGCTATGCTGTGGCTTTTCCCCTGCAATCCCTAACGTGGGTGAAAGGGTTTTCACTATCTTGCGCTTGCACTTTGACACACGGGGCTTCGGCTGTTCGCCGAAACTTCCCGCGCCCCGTCCCGCCCGAAAGAGTTCCCCGGCGTTTGTCCGGCAGCCGACATTATTCAAGGTAGTATTCTATAATATCTTTTATCAGTAGCTCTTCTCCTTGTTTCCATAATTTCCAGCCTTGTTCACTCTTTATTGTATCGCCTTGTACCTCAAACGGTTTTCGGACTTCTGTATTGTCCTTGAAGCAGACTACCGTCACCATGCGAAGATAGTCTTCCCAAGAGATATAGTAGGTGTCAAAGTCATGCGTTCTTTTCGCTGGAATACCATTTATCCGCATGAGGCTGCGGTTGCGTTGCATCCTGTTTCCATGCATCATAATCTGCCCAGATGAACAGTTGATCCATGCCGTTTTTCCGCTTTCCTCGTTCAGTACAATTTCAGCCCTTCCCGCCATTAAGCCCAACACTCTAAAACGGAGCATGGGAAAAGTGTAGGTCAGACTTGCCGTCTCTTCTAAGTATTCATGTATGTTGCTTCCGGATCTCCATGCCAAGGGCATTAACGTATCTGATTCCGAAGAGTAACGATAGTAATATCTGCCATCTTTGCATGAAGCGTTATTCTGTCCGTCCTGCCATTCCTGCGGATTGTCATCCTTCCTTTTCCGCTCGGCAATATCCTTGTCAAACGGATACTGATGCAGTGCAATGCTATCTTCCGGCTCCTTGCACGTTGCTGTCCGGTATAATGGTATGACGGGGTTCTGCTCGGCTATGACCTCCATGAACCCAATACCCAAAGGAGCATATAATCCATTCTTGCGTTGGAACTGGAAATGATTGCCTTGTATGAAAAGGGAGGGAAAATCATCGGAAGCAATCCCCGTTATTATATCCGCTTCGCCAATAACATCCGCTGTCCGTTGGTCTTGTTTGCATGAAGATGTGCAGGCGGACTCATTGTCTGTCGGAGGCATAGGCGGCTTGCAACTCATGACCGATGCAGCCGTCAAAAGTAGTGTTATGATGACGGTTTTCATCTAAGTTTAAGCCCCACCTTCACCATGCCATGTGCAGGTTTGGGTATTATCTTGATAGTTATGCTGTATCCATTGCCCTGATTTCTCACCGTCGGTGTATTGTCCCTCAATGGTTATATAGGGTTTACCCTCCCATGTTGATTCCACACGATACGAACCGTCGAGTTTTCCATTACGGTAGTGGCATGTAGTCTTGCTGCGTATTGCGCGGCCGTCCTCGAAGATTTCCCATTCCTCGCCATCTTTTTTCCCGTCGATATAATGAGATTCAAAAATCTGCTTACCCGTCTTGTTGGCAAAGCGACGTTCCCGCCCGTTCTCCACACTCTGTTTGTACTCCTTTTCTATCTCTATTTTTCCGTTACGGAAATAGGTCTTTACAGTTCCGTCTATCTTGCCTTGTAGTATGGGTGTTTCCTTTCGAGGAGTAACGCCGTCTTGGTAGTATTCCGTGAATGTACCGTTACGCTTGCCCTTGACATATATGCCCGACTCACGCAATACCCCGTCACGGTAGCGATGATAGTCACCGTTTATCATGCCGTCTGAAAGTTTCACGTGTTCTTCGTCAAGCCCTCGTATAATGCGATATTTTCCCTGCAACGGCCGTTTACTGTCTTTTTTATAATATACTGTGCGGTGTGCATCATCCGTCAGGGGCTGCAAATCATTCCATTCTACTGTTTGTTGTGCGGAAACCGTGCCGCAAAGCAACAAAAAAATGTATAGTATCAACATTCTATTCATATGTCGTATATTTTTATTTTTCGAGGTTGATAATGTTCTGTGGCAAACTGATTTTCAGGGGGGGGGGGGGCAAACCGCTTATTATATTTATTTTGAAGAAATTTCTCCATTCTTATAGCTTTGCTATAAAATAAAGCATTAATCCAACTATTATATTCACTCTTCAAGTTTACTTTTCACCAATTTCAGGAATTCCTCCTTAGTCATGAACCTGTCGAGAAAATCATTCAGTCGTCCCTCATTGGTTACTTCCGTGAAAAATTCCTCATGATCCGTACTCCAGACGACAGGATTCTCAGGGTCGTTATCTGACAGGCAGATGAGATAGTAATTGGGATAACCGTCCGTATAAAGCAGCTCTACAAAATCCGGAGTGGCACAATTTGAATACTTGATGATTTCACCCAGCTCTGCATTATCCGTAAACCAACCATTCCATTCTTCAAAATCCGGTGTCCCTTTTTGGAATGGCGTAAATGGTCTGGCAACCCAAAACAGTTGGCGGCGAGGTTCTTCATCCAAGGTAAAGAACGTATCTGTCATTTCCTTATAGAACGCCTCCCTGTCAGAATTGAACAACTCCATATGCTCATCCACCCAATCGCCCAAACCTTCAATCGGCTCTGTATCTTCGGCAGCCAGCCAGGGCGTGTCCACCGGTTTAAGGAACAAGGCCGTATCGAATGTAATGGCACAGAGATCCTCTTTCAGTGAATTCCCTTTCAGGTTTGCTACGTTGCCGCCCAGTAGCCTGATTCTGTCTGTTATTTCCTTTTTCATGAGTGCCGTATAATTTTGTTATTATTTTTGTTTGAGATTCACATGCCCGGACAGCCATTGGAAATATTTCCAGTCTTCCTTGAAAATCTTTTCCCCTTCGAGCATATAGGCGCGGAGAAGAAATTCAGTTGCATTGGTTTCATCCTCCATTTCCAGATAGTTCTCGCCAAGGCGCAGCAGGATGAAAGGATTGTCTGTCTCTCCGATATTGTAGCATTTGCGGAAAAACTCCAGCGACTTGCCGTAGTTCCCCATCATGAAATGGGCGTCACCGATTGAGCCGACGAGCCAGAGATATGCTTCCCAGTCTTCCTTCGGTTCAGGAAGGATGTCCAGTGCCTCTTGGAAACAGGAGATGGCTTTCGCGTAATCTTCGCTTTCCATCGCCTCATTTCCCGTTTCTGACAGTTCTTCGATTCTGTCGTACAGTTCATCTGAAAGTTCCATATTCCTCTATTTTTCTTTGATATTCTTTGATGCCCACATCCCGATATCCTGCTTGCTCAATGCCGCAGCCATCAGGTCGGGGAATTTGTCAGGCGTACAGGCAAATGTGGGAACACCCAGACCGGCAAGATACTCGGCATTACGCTTGTCGTAGCAGGGCGCCCCGTCATCGTTCAGGGCCGGAAGCACAATCAGCTGCACACCGCTGGCCACAATGGAGGCGAAACGCTTGCGCATCTCCTTCTCGTCACCGCCTTCATAGAGGTCGGTCACCAGTACCAGCACAGTGTCCTGCGGCCGTGTGATCACACCCTGACAGTAAGTCAGGGCCCTGGCTATGTCGGTTCCTCCGCCGAGCTGGACACCGAACAACAGGTCAACCGGGTCCTGCAGGTCATCGGTAAGGTCAACGACCGAAGTGTCGAACACCACCATACGCGTATTGACGGACGGCAGGGAGGCCAGTACCGAACCGAAGATGCCGGAATATACGACAGAGGTTCCCATCGAACCGCTCTGGTCGAGACAGAGAATGATGTCCTTCAGAGCCTTGCATTTTCTGCCGTAGCCTATCCTGACTTCCGGAATGACGGTCTTGTACTGGGGCTGGTAGTTCTTCAGGTTCTTTATGATGGTCGTCTTCCAGTCTATCTCGTTGTAACGGGGATTGCGCCTTCTCGCCGAACGGTTCAAAGCACCGGTGACGGCCTGCTGGGTCGGGGAAGAGAGCTTCCGCAGCAGGTCATCCACGACCTTGCGTACAACCTGACGGGCCATGTCCTTGTTCTTTTCGGGAATGGCCCTGCCGAGTGACATCAGTGTAGCTACCAGATGTACGTCAGGGACAACTGTTGCCAGCATCTCCTTCTCGGTAAGCAGCGAATCGATATGCAGACGCTTGATGGCATCCCTCTGGATGACCTGCACGACGGTCTGTGGGAAAAACTCCCGGATATCGCCAAGCCAGCGGCTTACCTTTGGGGCCGACGACCCGAGTCCGCCGCGGCGGTCACTGTCATAGACGGCTTCCAGCGAACTGTCAAGGCGCTGTTCTTCCACCGTCAGCGTTACACCCGTCCCGTCAGCGGCATTCCCGCCGAGAGCCATACGCCATCTTTTCAAATATTCTGTTTCCATGTTCTGTTCCTTTTTTATCCGATTCCCAGAAGTCTGCCGAGCAGGGGTATTACTTTGGATGCATCCCCGTCATTGCAGGAATGTTCCCCGGAGGCGATTCCGGTATCGGTTCCGTTCAATTCGAATCCTTTGGCCTTCTCGCCGAGTTTGCGGCGCTCGGCTGTAGTGAAATTGCTGAATGTACGTCTGATCACCGGCAGCAGTTCTATGAAATTTGCGTCGCTCAAACCGCAGAGCCAGCCGTTCACGAGCTGCCACAGGTTGTCGTCCAGCAGCAGTACCGAACCTGATGCACGCAGGAATCCCTCAAACCAGTATGCGATGTCGGAAGGTGCGTTGCCCACCGATGAATAGAAGCTCAAGGTGTCACGCATCTCTTCACGCGATATCCTGCCCTTGTCGTAGAGTATGCGTGCCGCGTACCCGGAGAGCAGCGGATGCGCTCCTGATGAATTGCGGATCTGCTGCACGAACCCATACCACATGCCGTTCAGCTCTTCGTCATCAAGCGTGGATACGGCATAGTTGGTAGCCGACAGGTGTTCAAGAAGTTCTCCGGCTGCCTCCTCGTCGATGTTGATGCAGACGAGCAGACCTCCTGCAAGGATACGTGCCACCATGGCCCGGAGCATGTTGCCCACCTTGCTGAAATCCAGATTGCGGACATCGCCGTAACGGACGATGTTCACCAGGTCGGGAACCGCTTCCATCATCTCCACAATGTCTGTGGATGCCGCCGACAGACGGTCAAGACGGATGGTCATCGCTTCCACAAGCTCCGGAAGGTTGGCCGGAATGACCCGGTCAAGAAGTCCCGTCAGTTCGGGGATTCTGGTGATTCCGGTCATGCGGTCGGAGACGTACTTCTGCACGGCTTCCTCCACGGTATTGCCCCAGACTGCCCGTTCTATGATGCAGACAATCTGTTCCGGTCTATGGTAAAGACTCCATTTTTCCTTGAAAGTACCCTTGCCGCCTGCGGTTTCCGGCTTGGCCCAGTCTATGTCAAGCAGGGCCAGGCGGTGGAAGAACAGGCTGCGTTCCAGGTCGGTCTCCTTGCGCAGGTCAAGTGTCATCTCCTTTATTTCCGCCGTGAAAGGAACACGCAAGCGTTTCTGCTGCCGTTCCACGTCAATCAGGAGAGGGACTTTGGGTACCGCTTCCGGCACTTTGCCCAGACAGTTGCCCACGATGAGCGATTCCCTGACGAGCTGCAGCAGCATATCGTCCCCGAAGCCCATTACGGTGGTCACCGCCTCGTTGTATTCCTCAAGCGTCGGGGCGGGCAATCCACGCAACGCAGCTGTCGTCTGCGCCAGACGGACTGTCTCGATTACGTGGGCCACCGAGATGTCCATGTCCTTCTTCCTCAGAAGGGCCGCTATACGGCTGACCCACCAGGTGCCGTCATCTTCCGGATGATGCCACAGGTAATGATACCATCCCGGAGAGTCTATGCCGGCCCCGTAACCGCTGCGGAAGGTGAGCCTGTCATACGTCCACGGAATCCACGTGCATTCCGCCTTTACCTTCGGGAGCCCTTTCAGCAGCTCGTTGTCATCCTTCACCTTCGGCATATTCTCCAGTGCCGGGACATGCCATGCCCCGCAGATTACGGCTATGCACCCGAAAGGTTCCTTCTGGGCCGCTCGTATCATGCGACGCATCCACGCTTCACGGACAAGGTTCCTGCGGGAGGTATGTTCCGGGAGAGCTTCCCTGAGCGCGGTCACAGCTTCCTTGACGGCCTCGAAGATGCCGCTGCCGTCTCTGCGCTGTTCTATGTTCATGTTCCACCACGATTCACCGTCAGTATAGCCGGCAGCTTCTGCCAGCAGGTCAAACGGATCACCCGGCTGTTTAATAGCTTCATCATCCGCTTCTACAGGCTCGTTGCCATCCTTCCTTTCCGCTTCGAAGGCAAGGGAATGGGCAAGCGGGAGATCGAAGAAGCGTAAGGTGACATTCTCCCGGAGAGCATAGCGCAAAGCCTGCCATTCCGGCGAGAAGTCGGCAAACGGATAGAATACGGCATTCTGCGGCACATCGGGTTGATAGCCGAGCAGGGCTACCGGAGGCTTCATCTGCCCGTAGGAGACGAACGGCATGAGAGCCTCGGCCTCCGCCGGTCCCTCAAGCAGTATGAGGTCGGGACGGATACGCTCAAGTTCCTGCAGGATGTTCCGGCAGGAGCCCGGCCCGTGATGACGTATTCCCAATAGATGAATGTCTGTCATATTACTTGTCTCATGCAAAATACGTCAATCAAATCATATCTCTTGAAGCCCTGTAGATGTCTTTCCAGCCCTCACGGTTCTTGACCACTGTCTCCATGTATTCCTGCCATACCACTTTGTCCTGTACAGGGTCTTTCACCACGGCACCGAGGATGCCTGAAACGAGGTCCTCCGCATGGATCTGGCCGTCACCGAAATAGCCGGCCATGGCAAGGCCGTTGTTCACCACGGATATGGCTTCTGCCGTACTCAGTGTGCCGCTCGGGCTCTTGAGCTTCGTCTTGCCGTCGCCGGTGGCTCCCTGACGCAGCTCACGGAAAATGGTGACGACACGACGGATTTCATCAAGGGCAGGTTTCTCTGCCGGCAGCTGCATCACTTTCTCGAAGCTCTCCACGCGGCGGCGGACAATGTCAACTTCTTCCTCAAGCGTGTCGGGCAACGGGAGGATGACCGTGTTGAAACGGCGTTTCAGTGCGCTTGAAAGGTCATTCACACCTTTATCCCTATTGTTGGCCGTGGCTATGATGTTGAATCCGCGGATGGCCTGCACCTCCTTGTTCAGCTCGGGGATGGGCAGGGTCTTCTCCGAAAGGATGGTGATGAGCGTATCCTGCACGTCAGAACCGATACGGGTAAGCTCCTCAATGCGGCCGATCTTGCCTTCCTGCATCGCCTTCATCACCGGGGTCTGTACCAGGGCACCCTCACTCGGCCCCTCGGCGAGAAGACGGGCATAGTTCCAGCCATAGCGGATGGCCTCTTCTCCCGTTCCGGCGGTACCCTGTACTATCAGCGTCGAATCGCCTGATATGGCTGCCGCCATGTGCTCGCTGACCCAGCTCTTGGCCGTACCGGGAAGACCGTACAGAAGCAGCGCCCGGTCGGTGACAAGGGTGGCCACGGCAATCTCCATCAGGCGGCGGTTGCCTATGTATTTCGGTGAAACCTCAAAACCGTTCTTCAGTATCCCTCCCATGAGGTAGGTGACCACGGATTGGGGTGACATCTCCCAGTTTTCGGGAATCGGGTTGGTCTCGTTCTTTTTCAGTTCATGAAGTTCCTCTGCAAACTGTTGCTCGGCATGTTGTCTCAGTAAAGTGCTCATATGAATATCAATATTTATTTTTCATTTAACA
The DNA here is from genome assembly GCF_003603065.1 of Bacteroides sp. AF20-13LB. NCBI lineage: Bacteria > Pseudomonadati > Bacteroidota > Bacteroidia > Bacteroidales > Bacteroidaceae > Bacteroides > Bacteroides sp. AF20-13LB. The sequence goes on along the minus strand of NZ_QTMH01000005.1, from coordinate 23,364 downwards.
AAGTGTCTATTTCAGATTTAAGATCCATGAATTCCAGCATCTTCGAGCAGAACTCGTTCATGGACGGCGAAGCCTCCGCCGAAGAGGCGGCCTTGGCCTTGATCAGGTTCCTTAGATGTGACGGGATATGCATGGCAAGCCGTTCCGCCATGTCTGCGGCATAGTACAGGTAATCCTTTTTCAGAATCCAAGACATGACGCTGGAAGAGAATTTCGGGCCCCATGCCTCGTAGTCGTTGCCGTACCATGAGTCGGGTATGAATCCGAAATCCCGGACCGTTTCCGGCCAGCTGATTTCCTCCCGCTGGGAGGGAGTGAGCATCGCCACGAGTTCCGGCTTGCGCAGATAGGAAGGGTCTTCCTTCAGGGTGTGGAAAGCCCACAGCCCGTCCGAGAAGTTGAGTATCGGGTCCTCCAGCTCCAGGAACTTCCTGAAAGGGGGATGCTTGGCGAATTTTCTCGCGGCCTCTTCCTTACCGCAGCCATATACCTCGCACCAGAAACTCAAAGGCACCCGTTCGGCGAGCTGCCTCAGGATGAATTCGGAATCGCCCTCTTTCTTGTTGGAGCTTACCTCGGACAGCCCCATGGCCTTCATCTCCGGGGTGTATCCGATCTCGTCGTATGACCATCCGGTAAGCATGTTGTGTCTGATATGTCCACGCAGGAGTTCGCAGCAGCGCATCACCATGGCTGAATCGGGAATCATGCACAGAAGTTTCCGTGCCGTTTCCTTGACAATGGAGCTGCGGTCCGACTCCAGCACTTCCTGTATGAAGAGCTCGTCGGCCTTGCTGATGTTTATCCGGAGACATTCAAGCAGCTCGTTGCGCTGGTTGGCCGGTTCGCTCTTCCAGTCTTTCCGCAGCAGTTCAAGGGCTGCGGCAGAATCCTGCTGCCTGAATCTGGCAAGCATCTCCTTACGCTCGCCGTGGGTGGCCGTATCCCAAGAATCGGTGATCCCGCATTCCTCTCCGACAAGGCCCATCTGCCTGATCAGCCATAAGCCTCTGTTCCCGACGAGATTTTTCAGCAGCCTGCGTTCTTCAAACCGCAACGGATTGTTGCGGTCATAGGCACGCCGGATAAGCGGCTGGAGGTATTCGGGCGAAATGATTTTTCCCGACCCCTGCGCCAGACGGTAGGCGTAGGCTAGCATATAGCGTGTACCGTGGAGTCTGGAAAAGAGTTGACTCCGGTCCTTGTCGAAATACGGCAGTTCCTCTTCCGGGGCTGTTTTCACGGGGACAATGCCTTCCGCTCCGGCCGGTTCCCATCCGGCACGCCTGTAGGCGAAGGCGGATGCGGCTGTCATGTACAGGAACGATTCCGTGTCTTCGGCTTTCCCGTGGATCCCGTCAACCAGAGTCTGAAGGGACTCGGGAAAGGCTCCGGGAACGAATTCACGGTTGGCTGTTCCAAGCAGTGCAGCCTGTATGATAGGTTCAGTTACGTTCATCTCTCCAAGTATGATATTCTTTGTTGTACCAAATGGATTTCAGTTCCCATATATCCCCGTTTACAATGACCAGCGAGGCGAACGGATTGCCGCCGGTAATGGCGAGGATGTCGATGAAGGTTTCCTCGGGCATCGCCACACGGACGGCATTGCCCGCGTTGTCCAGCAGCGTGTAGTCTTTCCCGTTACGGGCAACCCTCACGTCATCCACAAGCAGGGGGACGTCCTCGAAAAACGGATTCGTCAGCATGGCCGTGCGGTACACCGCGGCAGCCTGCTTCAGGTTAGGGCTGCACGCCGGCACAAAGTTTTCTTCCGCGAGTACGGACTCCCGGAACAATGCACGCCGGCATGTACCCGTGCCGTTGTAAAAGCATAGCGCCCCTTTATAGGCACTGCCCGGAATCCAGTTCTCGGTGGAAAAGGTACCGGCAACGGCAAAACTCAGGTATCTGGCGAAAAGTCTGCTTTCCTTTCCGTAAAACCAGTAGATGTCGGTATTGATATCGTTGACTTTACGGGACTGCTTGTGAAGCACGAGCCAGCTGTCCGCCACCGGCTCTCCGGCAAGGACGTTGTCCTTGGACTGGGGATATCCGATCTGCGTGCGTATCTCGTCCTTCCATTCTTCGGGAAGGCCGTCCATGTTTCTGTAGCTCTGCATGAGCAGGTACAGCCTGCCCATGCTTTCCGTCAGGTCGGATTTCCAGCTTTCCGAGTCGAAGTCTATAGCCTCCATGGCTCTCAGTCTCCCCGCAAGTCCCGGTGCCTGGGCATCCACCATCCTCCGGGCCATGTTGTCAAACAGGGTATAGGCACGTTCCGGAACATTCAGGAATCCGTTGCGCACCAGGTCCTTCATCCATACCTCAAGGTCGGATATGCCTCCCAGTACCTTCTGGTGCCGCTTCTCCTGCCTCTTGGCCTGAGCCGCTTCATCCACAGGGGTTTCGCTTTTGGCTTTCTGCTCCTTCTTTTCGGCCTTCTCCGTTCTTTTGGCAAGCCACGCCGTCACCCATTCCGGCTCTTCCGCCTGCGTGAACTGGTCAGGCTGGCGGGCGTACAGCAACAGCAGGCCAAGCCCATGCTTGCACGGGAATTTGCGGCTCGGGCAGGAACACTTGAACGCAATGTCATTCAAGTCTATCACCGTCTGGTAGGGATTCTTTCCGCTTCCCTGGCAATGACCCCAGACGGCACGTCCGCTGCATTCCTTCAGTACCCATTTGCTCAAGGTCGCAAGTCCTTTGCCAGCCTTTACAGATGAGTCGTCGGGAGCGAGCTGCAATATCTGTTCTTCTGTCAAGTTCAATGGCATACGCAACAAGTTAATTGGTCATTGGTAAATCATTCCCTGTTCCCGGCTGCATATTCTCCCGTGTTGATGTCAAGTACGGGACGCTTGGGCTGTATCAGCGCGTCTTCGTATTGGCATTTCCACTGGATGCTGCGGTCCATATCACCGTCTTTGATTCCATCGATGGTTTCTCCCGAATCTATTTCGTTGCCGCTTGTAAGCAGATAGGAAGCCACGTTGTAGGCATGGTTCACTATCCAGTTCGGATCAAGTCCGCGGAAGTGGTACTGCAGGTCAGGCAGGAACAGCGTGTTCATCCCGAGTGTATCGACCAGCATGTCGTCGGAACCCTGAATCGTGAAGAAACGGACGTTTACGGCATAGCGGATGAACCGGTCAGGACCTTCTATCTGATTGCCGCGGATTTCCTCCGCCTCGAACAGTTTCCCGCTGCCGCTGAAGAAGAACGCTTCGCAGGACGGGAACAGTTCGGCGAGCGCTTCAAGGTAGTCCATTTCCAGATTGGCACGTTCCAGAGAAGACAGGCCGCGGGCAAGGAAGTCCGTAGCGAGCATACTGTACCGGCATTCCTCAAGGATACGGTCACGGCTTTCCTGGCAGTCCCACATCTGGCTCCGGGTGAAGTCGTCCACGGTCTTTCCGTCAAAGTCCATGCACGAAGTCATCAGGAACTGCACGGGCGCTTTCCCGTCCTCAAACTCCACCATGTGGTCCAGGGCGGTGATGAAGACAGACTTGTCATCACCTTCGCGGCATTCTACATTGCCGAAATGCTTCCGGCATACATCAGCCACCCTCTGCGTATCCGGCAATTCAACCGGTTCCTTGAACAGAAGGTTTATAAGTAAAGGTCCTCCGGGCTGCAGTTCCTTTGTATTTAGGTCTTGTTGAAATACTTGATTCATATTGAAATGCTTTTGAATGTGAAAGAATCGGTTAATCCCACCAGAAATACCATATTCTGGATTGACGCAACGTGTCGGCAAGACTGCCTATGCCGTCACAGCTCTGGTCCATATCCGGACAGAAAGCATATTGCTGTATTGCGGCTTCCATTGCTCTGTCTTCCGGAACGGGAGCTGGAAGTTCATACTCCAGCTGGTCGCTGGTAAAGGTTCCCGGAACAGCACCGTATTCCTCGTACCAATACTTTGAGATGGCCATCAGTTCGGGGTTTGCAGGACAGTCGTTCCAGTTGCCGAATGGCAGGTACGCGAATATTTTCCACGGCTCCGTGACCGGAATACGGGCAAGGATCAGCGGATGCGTCATGTTCGTATCGGTATTCCAGTAGCTCGAATAACGGTTGTTGTCGAATCCGCCTTCAGGCTCTTCATCAATATCATCGTTGTCCTGCCCGGTCAGCTTGTCAAGGATGGATTTCCCGTCCATGACAGGAGCCTCAAGCAGCCTTCTGCGGAATTCATTGACTTTTTCCCGGTTGAATGTGTAATCATCCGAGCTTTCGCTGTCAGGATCCGAGTTCCCGATTATGTTTTCCCACAAACCTTCATCGACATTGACCAGAACGGGGATGAAGCCTTCCCGCACGCCGAGCCGTTGGGCATAGGTATAGGCTGACATGATAGGGTCATCGTCACTCATGGATGGGAAATAGGTGCATTCACAATCAAGATAATCCATGAAGGCACGGGCCAGTTCGTCTGGCTCAACGGTATCTTTGTCTATATGCAGCCCCTGCCAGTTGGCGAAGCGTCTGTCTATGCGTTGTGACATTGCCTGGTAATAATCCTCGTCATACGGGACAAACAGGTATGCTTCCTCTTTGAACTCATCGGAATGATACCTTTCCGGACCGAAATAATCCAGGGCGTGGTTGTCAATGTCTCCGGGATAAAATGGAGTTTCGTTGGCGCCATAGTAACTGCCATAATAGTAGTCGGCAAATGCACGGCCCTGTTTATTGAACAGGAATCTTGTAAGCTGCCCGTTCAGGTTGTCCTTTATGAACACCCTCAGGTCATCATCGGCCGAGCCGCTTTTGATCCGGGACACAAGGTCTCCGAACTGTTCAAGAAAATCATCCCTCATAAGGTCATTTACCATGCACCAGCGTAGATATATTGCCAGATGATTGTAGGCCGTAATTGTATCTAACGGCAGATCCTTCTCTTTGAACTTCTCCAGATGGCCTTCCGCATCGTCCATCACTTCATCCGTGTCATCCGGGAAATCGGGACCGCCATCGGCATCGTCTTCGCTGCCGTATGAGATTTTCAGAGTCACTTTGTCCGGAAGGGCAACACCCTGTCCACGTGTTATCCTATGTTTATCGACAGCAGAGAAGCCTATGGTTTCTCCGTCGTTGAGAACTGCATCGTATTCCAGAACATATCCTGCCATGCTGGCCAGGAAGTCTCTCACCTTTGACGGGTCGGCATCCACGTCAAGGACCTCCATTTCGTCCTTGCCGAAACACTCCATTCCATAGGTGTAGCCGCTGATTCCCTTTTCGGTACGGTAAAGCCCGAACCATATCCAGTTGTATATAGGCAGCGAATCCTCCTTCATCATTCCGGAAAAGCCTTCATAGAAACGGGGCTGGAAAACGACACCGCTGGTATAGATACCGGTTATATTCTTCTGGTGGCAGCAGACAGACAACAGCTTCACGTACAGTTTACCTCTTTCGATCAGGGACTCCTCTTTGCCGATAACGGCAACCATGATGTGAGCCTTATGCTCTTTGGCTGTTTTTTCGGCCTCCGACCACATGTAATTGTTCTTCGCGCATTCTTCGGCTTCGCCATTAGGTACGGGGGCAGGCATCAGGCTTACCGCCGCCATCATGTCACCCACGTCGAAGACCAGTGACTCGGGGTTCCGTTCCTCGTCAGATTTCTCTTCAGCGGTGATGTCCCACTGTTCTTTCAGATCTCTGATGTATTTTTCCTTGTCCCAGCTGTTGTCGGAGAGCAAGGCGAATCCCACGAATGTGCCGGCCTTTTTCTCACGTTCCTCGGCCTGCTTTGCCTGTTCCATCCAGTAGGAACGCACCATCTCGACAAGGGCCGTAGCATCCTTGACAGCCGTCTTTTCGTCATAGGGTTCCATCTCACTGAAGGTATGGCCGCAGTCTGACAAGCTGTCTCCTTCGTATCCACCATTCACGCCCAGCAGCCATTCACTGTCCTTGGTATCCTTGTATTTGAAAATGTAGTAGGTCATATCGTGCAGTACGAATGTTCCCGTACACTCGATCTCCGCTGGCTTATGTCCCAACTCCTGCGAGTGCGAGAGCCAGGCTATCATTGCAGCCAGAGCTGCTTCTTTCTGTCTGTTGTCCATATTCTTATCCCTTAGTTCGATATTTTCAGTCTCTCTTGTTTCAATATGCGTGTTGCTTGTGGCGCATGGCTCCACTGTATCGGATTCCTTCACGTTTGAACTGTTCTCCCGCTTCGAAATCTCCTCCATACACTCTTCGATGACTTCCTTGGCACTGCTGTCCTCCGGATCAAGTTCCGCCCAGCGTTTGGCATATTCTATCGCTTTTTCTTCTTGTCTCATAAGATATTGGTATGCGTATGCCATACGCATGTTCCAGTTCGCATTTTTCTCACCTTCGTCACGCACGGTCTCCATAAGTCTTATTGCCTTTAGTAGAACTCTGTCTCCTTTCCAGCGTTCTGTTCCTTCATCATTGTCACCGATAATGGCATAATTCTCATATGCACTTACAAGCAACATTTTTATCCTGTAGTCTTGTTGCTCTTCAGGTATTGCCTCCAAAGCCCTGATAGACTTCGTGTATTCGTCCTTCTCATTCCACTCTTCTATCTGACTGAAGAATGTATCATCTCCCGGACTGTACGAAATGCCATCAGGACTTTCTCCTTTCCATGGTTCGCTGTCTGAAAGTCTACATAACTGACCCTGCCTACAGAATTCGGAAAGGTAGAAAGAATACTCAGGATACTCATCAAGCAAAGGAAGCAAAGTTGAGATAAATACTTGCTGGTTATAGACAAACAGGTCGATATAGCTGTATTCCGTTCCGGTTGCACCCCCTGTTATCACACCGAGATTGCCCGGTTCAAGAATCTCTTCTGTTATCCTGTCTTCAAGATCATGACGGAAGTTCAATATATTATCTTCGCCAGCACCATTCTGGAAGACTATGTAAAGAGCTTGTGCACCGAAACCGTTGGCATGGTCAAATATCTCGGTTGAACCATGATAATAGTCAGCTACGATGGAGCTCAGACAGGTAGATCCTACTATCACATCGAAGCGCAGTTCATCACTTTCCTTCGGGGTCAGTTGATATCCCGTATAAACGTCCTTCGGATTCTCGAAGAATTCATGGCCGTGGGATTTCACGGTTTCCTCTATGTGCTGTCTCAACCCGGACAAGGCAATCATGCCTTCCTCAATGCCTGACGCTCTTTCTATACCATTGACATATTTGAATGAGACACCTTCTCCCAGTACAAGTTCCAAAATGACATGAAAGTTTCCGTCACTATTTTCTTCCGGTAAGGCACAAAGATTTTTGTCGTAATACCTGATGTTGAAGTTTTCTCTTTTTTCGTCATAGGATGCTTTTACCATGATCTTGCCCATATCGACATCGGTATCGTGTACACGGTATGCGAAAGACCCGACCTTGCCCGGGTTGAAGGGGAAGAACTTCCATTTGCCTTTCAGACACTCCGGCATACAGGATATGATGTAAGGATAGATGATGAAGAGATCCGGCCATCCTTCGACCGAGAACGTGAACTCATGGTCACCTCCGATATTGAAGTGCATGTCTTCCGATATCAGATTGGTTCCTTTACTGATAAACTCCATGAAGGCATCAGCTTCCTCCATGGATTTCGGATTCATCATGCCAGACAGCTTTTCTTCGTTTTCTACAAACCAGTTCCAGAATTCTTTCACTCGTCTGGTTAACGGCAAGTGCATATTGCACTGACGGATGATACTCAGGGTGTATTCATCTTCCGGATTAAGTTCCCTTGCCTTGCTGAAATAATCCAGGGCCTCCCGATAATTGTTCAGAAAATACTGGGCATATCCCATTCTGAAATTCCACCGTTCATCTTCAGCGCCTTCCTCCCTGACGGATTCGAGCAGTTCCGCGGCTTTGGCATATTCCTCAATATTGTTGTACGCCCTTGCAAGAAAGCCGGTCGTTTCAAAATCCCGTTCGGCTTCCGGAATCTGTTCCAGTGCATCGATGATTTCCTGATGCTTTTCGGCCTTGTGCCATTCGTCTATCTGCTCCATCAATTCGTCATTCATGTTCTCTCCGGTATATATGATTTGCTTTTTTTCCGGTTCTATAGGCTGGTCTGCAACCAAAGTCGGGAGGAATTCACTTGAAAGTTTTTTCAGGTCCTCTAACCGGGAGGCACACAACGTGAAGAGGGTGTACTGGTTGGGACACAGTGCATGACAGCTGTAAACGGGATAAGGTTCTTCATCCTCTGAATCTTGGTCGATACCCATGTCATAGAGGCGGTATTTTCCGCCGTCAAATTCCCTTTCTTCAATCATTTCCTCTTCCACATCAAGGAAATCCGGCTCACCATCGGTAGAGTATCCGGTGCATCTAACCGTGTGCCAGTTGTCTGCAGCCGCATCATAATAGACGAGGGTGCCTTCATCCGTATCTTCGAGATAGCTGCCCGGTAGGCTGAACCTGATCTTCCCGACCTTATGGTTGACAATTCCGCGCCGGTAGCCGATGGCAAATTCCGTTTCGTAGGGCGGTATCCCGTCAGTCGGGACAGGAACACAACCATGGAGTCTGCAAAGTTCCTCGTATTCCTTTTTGGGGAAAGGAAGAGACGGGTCAAGTGATGCTGTCGTTTCCAGCTCGCTTATGATGTACCCGTTGATACGGGCATCTTCTTCACTTCTTTCTGACGGCATGAAATAGCAGTCCTCCCACATGGCATTCAGGGCCATGCCTCTATGAAAACGTGCATCACGTTCCGAATTGTTCCAGATGAAGAAATCATCGGCAAAAGATTCGATTCCTTCTTCCCGGATACGCCTAACGACCTCTGAAAGACAGAAAGAACCCAAAGGTGAAATGACAATGCCGTTGTCTGATTGAGGGTAATATTTATTGATATCCCAACAGAATAACAAAGACGTGCTGCCTTTGTCCTTCTGCTCCTGGATGATTTCAAACAGTTTGGCCAGCCACTTGTGAAAATGTTTCTTCTTCATGGCCTCAAAGTCCCTTTCCGTGTAATAGTCCGTCTCGTCTTCAACCTCAAACCGGGTACGGGTCGCCTGTTGAAGTCTGTCGATGAACTCTATTGCTGCCTTGTGGAAGCCGGGACCAAGCATGTTGGTCTGGCAGTCTCCGTTTACGGAAATGACGTTGTCTGTATTTCCTTCTCCCTCATGTTGATAATTTAGGAACAAGTCGCCCAGCCTGCAAAAACTTACCGTCGAAGATGATTCATCGTGCTCTGCATTATAACCGGACTCAACAGCCTGACTTTCTACAGTCTGTTGAAACTTTTCAATATCCTTGATTTTAGTGTGAATGGTGAATCCAAGTCCCATAATTTCATTATTTTGTTTATAAATGCAAGATACCGATTTTATTCCAACTGGTCACATTTAATTTGTTAATAATAACAGAAATTTGGCACTATTGTAATACAATACGCCTTCCACATGGAAATCCATGCTTTTAATCATAGTTTAGCAACATTTTGTCAGTTCACTACATTGGGGTACAAGTTCTTCCGTAACACAAAAAATCCCCCTCCCATGAAAATCATGAGGAATTTAAGCGCATTTGCAGCTTTGTGTCAGAGGATAGCAATGAATTCACTCATTCTTGTCATTCTGGCCCAGAAAGGCAAACTGAAGTCTCAGGATTTCATCCATCGGAACGACTTTTCGGACTCTGCTCTCCAGACTTTCCGCCTCAGCCCAAAGGAAAGGATAAAAAGCTACGCCCTCACTGCTCTTCAGTTTCGAAGCATCGTTCTGCCAGCCGTCCCATCTGTAATCGGTATAGAACTTATCCGTATCGCCATGCAGACACCAATAGACGAATTGTCCAAATTTTATCTCCATATCTTCCATCTCCAGACAGTCGGGGGCAAAATAGCCGATATTGCCGTCGTCAAGACAGATGAACAATCCTCCCAGTATGTCTTCGCCGATCACTATCTCGTTGAACGGGAACAGACTGTTTCTAGTGACAAAGTTTAGTTCTCCCGAACCGTACAGCCTTATCCAGTTGTCAATGACTATACCACCTGTGTTTTCAAGGATTGCAGCCATCAGGCTACCGCTCTTGATCCGGTACTTCTCTTTCATTGCCTGCCTTGCTGCTTCATCCAGAGGCAGCACATTTATCGTTTTTGACGAACTTTTTATTTCATCAAGTATTCTCTGAAACATTTCATCGTTCATAGTCTTTATTTTTTTTCTGCTTAAAATTCTACTTTTCATCATACTCATTCAAAATAAATTGCACATTTATCTTGAACGTTATACCCATAGCATTTGCCGGAGGCCGTTATTACTTTTTTCATGTTTCTGTAAATCTTAAAACTCCATATCCTCCGTCCATTCCAAAGAGTCCACCGGACAAAGCTCTACTTTCTTCATTTCGTACCAAACGGTCAGCAATATCCTAATGCTGTCAGGCGTATATCCCTTAACCCATGTACATTCTACAAATTTTCGTCTGCCGTCTCTGATTTCCTCGAATGTGGCATGGCTCAGCAACCCTACACGGAACTCTCCAGCCATGTCCTCCTTTCTTACTTGCATGGCATAGACTGGTTTCCCGTAGCGTGTCGTGCGCCCGTCTTGGTCGATCAGACGCTGCAAGACTTCATTGGGCGTTTCCTGACGGGCTACTATGGCAAAACGTAGTGAAAGGTAATCCCTCCACCTTTGCGGTACTTCAGTCCGCTCATTCTCCGGCGGCATTGTCTTGTCCGAAAAAGTGGGAAACACAATATTCGCCGCCACCACCATAGCCACGATAACTGCCCAATAGACTGCTATTGCTCGTTTCCAGTAACGGGGACGTTCACGGAGTTCCTGCCGGACTTCCTTGCATATCTTCTTGTCGTCAAAAAATCCCAGAGGGATGGCTGACAGCAGCACCGCCAGACTCGCCAGACCGTAGAAAACAACCTTTTGTGGCACGTTTACCAGATGTACATACCCGTCTTGTCCCCTTGCCGCCAGAAATGTGCCGGCCAACAGGACGAATTCCGGGAGGATGCTCAGGAAGTATATTCCGGCAGCAAATGCCTTTCGCTTCCTTTTATTGTTCCATTCCGTGAAATGCGCGTAGGAAATTTTATGCAGCATCACCAACAGGCGGAAAAAACGGCTGAATATGTTTCTTCTATTTGTCATTTGAGTATTTCAGTTATCCATTTCAGAGCAGTTCCTAATAAAACCATTGCGGGAATAAGAAGCAAATAGAGAGGGAAAAAGAACAGGTTGCGCCGGAAGGGACTGAACTTGCGTCCCGCATAATGCTGCATGACCGCTTTCCGCCGGGAAGGCGGGTATATTTTGCCGAACAGACGGTCTGTCATGAAGACAGAAACGGAGAACACGATTAGAAGAACGGCTCCAAACACCTCGAATGCCAAGTCATCCAGAAAATGACCGCCTATGGTCAGAACCGGCATGAATATAAAAAACGTGATACAGGCCCACAGCATATCACTCCCACGGGGTTGTTTGAAACTGACCTTGTGATAATGCTCCCATGTTATTTCTCCCAACCAAAACAGATAGTCGAAGAAATAATAATGTCGTTCTTGCTCTTTATATTCCTGTTTCTTCATTCTAAACATAATGTTCGGCAGCCAATCGCTGTTTATGGCAATCTTTTCATTTCGCTCAATTACAAATATATATCATAAACCCGTTGGCGGAATTAATTTAGTGCATACTTAATTCTGCCAATGGGCTTGTTGTTGATGAAGTTTACGTATTGCAGAATGGTAAGTGCACTAATTTTGCCGATGATTCTGGCAAACAAACCATTCGTTATTTTCGCATAGTTTCTGATGGCCAAGAACTGGTCTGTAAGTTGTGAGAATATTGTCTCAATCCTCTTTCTTGCCTTTGCAAACGGAATGAATGTCGGCTTCCAGTCCTTCTGGTTGAGCCGATACGGACACTCCAGTCTTATGTGTGCGGTTTCGAACAAGTCAAGCTGTACATCAGCTCCAATATACCCTTTGTCGCCATAGATGCTACAGTCGTGATAAGCATGTTTCACATCCTTCATATAATGGAGATCAGCCGCACTTGCCTTTGAGAGATCATAGGAATGGATAACTCCACATAACCAACAGAGAGCGTGTAACTTATAACCAAAATAATACGTGTTCTGCGAAGCGCAGAAACCGAAGTCTGGAGCTTGCGAGAAATCACCGGTACGTCCCATCTTGCATCGTTTCCCTCTTGCAACCCTACAGACCTCTATTGGCTTGGAGTCAACAAAGAATTGTTCCTCTCCACCATCCATTTCCATGGCAACCCTTTTGCGCAGTTCCTCACACAAGCCTGCAGTTTTCTTCCTGCGGTCATTGAACTGTCTCCTTGATATGAGATTGGGAATGCAGTCCTTGTACTCTTGCAATTTATAGTCGAACAACCACTTCTCACTATCAATGCTCTCTGTCTCTGCTGTCAGGGACAGTGCCACTACTTCCAAGTCAGAAAACTTAGGAACAGGACCACGGCGTGGAACATTACCCGATTCATTGACGAGATTTTCAGAGAATTGCTTGCATATCTCAAGTATTTTGACGAATTTTGTATAAAGGTTGTACATACGATGGTTTGAACTTAATGTTTTGATTGTCGCTAAGTTACTAAAAATCAACGATATGTGCAACTTTTTACTCATCTTTATCAACTTAAATTAATTCCGCCAACGGGTAACAATCAATTAAAAAACAACTTGTTATGGTAAAGAAATTTTTAACAATCATGTTTGCTTCAGTGATGGCAATGCTCGCTTTCACTGCTTACAGCAACGACGATGAGCCACAAGGACCGTTTGGAGAAAAAATGTTGGAGAATATCGACAAGATAATAGTCGACCAAGCTGATGCCGGAAATCTCTATCAGAAAAAGGATGATGCTGCCCGGTTTATATTGGTAGCAGACTCAAAGGAGGCTGCCCATGGAGTGTGTGAGAAGTTCATTCTCGATCAGTGGGACGTAAAGCAACGCACTGTCAAACTCCCTGACAACTGCGGCAGAATCTCACTCACACCCGGTTCGGACGAAAGTATCTTTTACACCGTTTCGTTCAATGCTCTCAAGAATTTCAAAGAACCGGACATGACAGTCGTAATCGTTCCGGAGGAATACATGGACGGGGATAATCTTGCTATAGACCAATACTTCCCGGCAAGATGGACTGAAAAATGTCCCAATTGTGGTCATAAGTGGAAAACATTTGCATCCGGACCATATACATGCTCCGAATGTGGTCATAAGTTTGATTAGTATGCACAATACTTTCCGCGCTATCTTGGCAATGACAACGTTCCTGGTAACAGGAGCGTTGTCATCCTGTAATCATACCGATGAGTTGGAGCCGGAATCTCCGGCACCACAGATTGTTTTTCTCTTCTCTCCGGGGGGATTGGGTGACATGAGCTATAATGACCGTATACTTGAGGGTGTTCAGAGATTCAAGATGGAAAACGGAGATATAGACATCTATATCTACTCCCCGGAATCCCTGCAAGAGGCTGAGAAAATTTTTGCGGACTGGCTTGAACGTCCCCAAAGCAGCATACCCGTGCTTTTTGTATTGGGTAGCAGTGATTATGAGCCAATGGCGGAACTTTATCTGGCAGAACACGACTTGACACCCAACAAAAGTATTCTGCTTTTTGAAAGCCGGAAACAGTATAAGGACGAGAACATCCATACCTTCCAGATTTCGATGTTCGGGGCTTCATACCTTGCAGGAGTATGTGCAAGAAAATGTTCTGAGATGACACCTCTGGTGCTGCTTGCCAATAATACCGACAGCCCCATCAACATAGCCAAGGACGGTTTTATTGCAGGCTATGGCAGCGACTGCGATGTGGAGTATCTGGCGGATGATTGGACGGGATATGTGTCGGCTTCGCTCGCTTACCGGAAAATGAGCGATTGGGCGGTTGATTACGACTTCATCTTTCCGGTGGCAGGTGGCTCCAACGCCGGTATATACCGCTACTCCCGTGAATTTGAGGTCTCACCGTACCTTGCAGGTATGGACATCGATCAGTCAAGCCTCTCCAACCGGATTACGGGTTCGGTCATTAAGCATATTGACCAATTGATTTACAGGTATCTGACGGAATGGGTCGTCACAGGGGATATGCCGGAGAACCAACTTTACGGTCTTGAAAGCGGGTATGCCGACTGGCTGGTCGCACCCCGATACGTGAATGATTTCAGCAGCTTAGTCAATGGAATGCGCCCTCAGGCTATGATTTTTGAGAAAGAGTATTATGAAACAAGTGGTTATTAAACTTATTGCACCGCTCCTCTGCCTGATTGGTCTGTGGAGCTGTTCGGACGATGAGCCTTCCCTGTCTCCTGACAACAAGCAGTGGACAGAGAAGGTTGTTGCCGTGGTGCTTCCCATGGAGAAAGGGCTTGATGTGCATTGGAAAAGGACATTGGGAATGTTTACAACCAACTTTGAGCGTGCATTCAAGAACCACGAAGCGGGTATAAGGTTAAAGTTTGAATACTACGATGAGGCAAAGACCGATGTGCGGGAACTTGCCCGGTCGCTGGCATTCAACGACGAGGTGTATGCCGTAATCGGCGGGCTGTATTCTTCCAATGCGGCAATCCTCGCGGCGGAACTGACTATTGTGGGCAAAACATTCTTCACTCTCGCCACCGCCGAACAACTGGTTCGTGCATACGCATCGACAGGCTATCTTTGGGCGATGACCGAGACCGACATTACGCAATGTGAGGTGCTTCTCTCCAAGGTGATTAACTATGAGGGTAAAAGTGTGGCACTTTTGGTCAAGGAGAACGACGGTTACGGACAAACGTTCATTGACTGGTTCGCATTTCAAGCACGCGAACTGGGCTTGGAAAACATGGGATGCTATGCTTACACCTCTGACAATATAGCTGATGTGTCTCGCCAAGCCATGCAGTCAGGTGCAGAGTATGTGATATGTATCCCCTCTGAAATAGAAGAGATGAAGCCGATGCTTGAAGCGCATAAAGCACAAAGTCTGAACGGGCGCAGTGTACCGCGGATGTTGTTTTCGGATACCGCCTACGGTGCGGATGTACTCAAGATTCACGGTGATGCCGCCGAAGGCATAGAGGGAGTCGCATTTGGTGCCGACCCTGAGTCGGGGTTTGACGTAAGTTACAGGACCTTTTTCAATGCTACGCCTACTCTTGGAGAATCTCAGCTCTACGATGCCGCTATGCTCATCGGCTATGCCGCATGGTACCAGCAGTTCAGACCGGAGTTGTCGTTACAGAAATCATTAAGGGCCGTTGTTTCGGGTGAAGGCTTGAACATGGGCAGCTGGACAGGTGAGGATATGGGGCTTGTGGTGGATGCGCTCGCTGCCGGAAAGTCGCCCTATGTCCGTGGAGCGTCAGGACATTTAAGGTTCGATGCCAAGGTGTTTACCAATGTACTTGCCACCACTTACTATAATTTCAAGGTTTACAACGGACAGTACATCATCCTTGACTATAACACCAGCGACGGGGGGAACCGCACGGATGCGACACTTGCCGGTTGGAACTGGAAAGCCTTCCGGATGCAGGATTTCGACAATTCAGGAGAATTCAATTACCCTGCACATACCGGCAACTGGGCACTCCTTGTCGCTTCCTCCAAGGAATGGACCAATTACCGCCATCAGGCAGATGTGCTCGCTATCTATCAGCAGCTCAGACAAGCCGGATATACCGACGACCGTATCATTCTCATTGTCGAGGATGACATAGCCGATAATATATCAAATCCCAACAAGGGAGTCATACAGGTGACTATCGGGGGAAACAATGTATACGAAAATGTAGAGATTGATTATCGTATGTCATCGTTGAATACAAAAGATATACTTGCCATTCTCAGTGGCGAAAAAAGCGAAAAACTGCCCACGGTAATCGAATCTACTGAGAACGACAACCTGTTCGTTTTCTGGAGCGGACACGGTGTGCCGGGGGCCATGTGTTGGGATGAGGAAGCTTACGCCATGACAGGCGATAAACTGTCTTCTGTTTTTGAGGATATGAACCGCAAAAGGCGTTACCGTAAACTTCTCATGATGGTGGAGGCTTGTTTTTCGGGCGGTGTGATGAAGCAGTGCGAGGGCATCCCCGGGATGCTGTTCGTCACTGCGGCCAACGGCGACGAAACATCCAAGGCTGATGTCTTCAACTCAGAGATGAAAGTGTGGATGAGCAACCGTTTCACCTCCACCTTTATCGAACAAATAACCGATAACAAGGAGGTGGCTATGCGCGACCTCTATTACCGGCTGTTCATCAATACTGTCGGAAGCCATGTTATGGTGTATAATGCTGAAAACTATGGCAATCTTTATTCAGCCAATATGTCAGAATTTATAAATTCAATAGTTCGTTAAAAAATAGCCACGCCTAAGCGGCTCTGGCAGTAAATAAAATGAGTTCTTTGAAAAGTTTGTCAATAACTTGCATGTCTGGGTTAATCCCGAACACGCAAATAAATCGTTCAAGCATATAAGCATTGTGTATAAAAGACTTGCAGGAGGATATGGAATAGGTTATTCCGAGCCTCTTACATGCCGCTTTGGCCAAGTTGACAGCAGCAAGCGATGCATTGAAGTGAAAATCCAACTTTCTGAAGTCGGTTGACTGACAGTTGGTGATTCCTGCATGTTGCTTACCATCTCTCAAAATTCCAATTGGAACCTGGTTCTGTAATAATCCAGAACCTCCCGTCCATCCATCGAATCGTCTGTAGAGAAGTAAAGCTGCCACTTGTCTGTCCTCCCGTCCATCGGATACCAGATGGCTAAGGAAACATACCTTTTGAGAGCTTTTGCATATACCCTCAATCCGTATAGCTTTCCTTTGTTCACCTCGTATTCCTTGCACCGGGTCAGATCCAGATTGGCAAAGTCGATTCTTCCGTCAAACCACTTTGGATGGCCACGTTTTCCTGTTTTCTGTTCCAATGTCGGATAGTACAGGATTACGTCATTCCGAAAGCGGCTGATGACATGGAAATCGTTCTCACACATAGGCGTTATGAATGTTTCCTTGGAAAAGAATGCGTCTGCAACCACCGTTCTTGATATGCTCTGTATCTTGTCTTTTCTACTGATAAGATAGCTGCTGTACCAGTCAACGAGGTTCTTGTCCATATTATCCAAGGTTTTACAATCCGGTGTCTGAATGGAACCTAAAGTCATGCATTCATGGTTGTCGATGTCTATGACACCGATGCCCATGATTTCCAATCCACGCTTGTACTCTCCTGCACAACCAGACCAGAAGTAACCTATCCAAGGTGTCTTCTTGCCTGATTTGGGGATATAGGAAGGATCGATGGCGATGGCTTTTCTTTTACCTGTGAGATGCTTGCTGATGATAGAGCCGTTGAACGCAAACCAGTCGAAAGTTTCATGCTCAAAAAGGTTACGGTAGGTCTGTTCCGAAAAACGTCCATACCTACCCAATTGGAGGAAGTTTATACGATCAGGGATGGCCATGAATAATTTCATTGCATCCATGAACGTTTTTTCAAAAGGTTTGTGTATATTCACGACTGATTTGAGAGCCGATAGGCACTCGGATTGGTATTGCATAAGGAGTGTTTCTTTAGTCATAATCAGAAGAGTTGGGAGACTTCTAATTTACTAAAAATCAACGAATTATGCAATACTTTCCACCTTTATTATCAGCAGGTTAGCACTCTTTTTTCAGTACATTTCTTCATGCTTAACCATTCGTTTTTGACAACATTTCAATGACCTCTTTAGTGTTTTCGAACCAGCTTTTGCCGGTTCTATTGTTTAACTTTTAATTTTTCAGCAAAAAACAGCAACCGTTGTTTTACTTACTTTTTTCTTCTGCTTAACATAACCGTGCATTCCGCAAGAACTTTTGTGGAGTCATGCCGTATTTCTTTGTAAAGAGACGGTACAGCGAGGTGGAGGAGATGAAAGTGCATTCTTTCAATAGTTCTTCTACACTGGCGTATTTACCCGAAAGCAAAAGTTCCGCTACATATTCGATGCGCAAATCGTTGATATATTCGCTGAAACTTTTACCTGTGAACTGACGGAACAAGCCGGCGAACTTGTTAGCAGGAATATTGAATTCGCCCATGAGCGCCTTGCGGGAGAAAGTGTTGTCGAGGAAGAATTTCTGATCAATGATTTTTACTTTGATTTGCTCGAACAGCAGTAAGTCTGGATCCTCATCGTCATTCCATGCAATATTTTCGGACAGAGTACTACGGTTTAACTTCTCAAGCTCTTCCTTATATCTCATCGCCTCTTTCACGTTGGCAACCAAAGAAATGTTCTTCTTTCTGATGATGCGGTTGTTATATCCCAGCACGCAACCAATGATAGCTAAAGCAATCAAGATGCAGATGGCTATCACAAGCTCCCAACGTTGGTGAGTGATTTGAGCCTCC
This sequence comes from Bacteroides sp. AF20-13LB, assembly GCF_003603065.1. Taxonomy (NCBI): domain Bacteria; kingdom Pseudomonadati; phylum Bacteroidota; class Bacteroidia; order Bacteroidales; family Bacteroidaceae; genus Bacteroides; species Bacteroides sp. AF20-13LB. Next base: position 4,914 of record NZ_QTMH01000005.1, on the reverse strand, counting down.
TTGTCTTTGACATCGTAGATGATGGACAACTCTTGTGAGGAACTGCGCAACTCCCTTACACGCAGGCTGTCCCGCAATACGCTTAGTCGCTCAAAATAGCTTGCCGCCTTGTCATATTGTTCCAATCCCTGATATGCCATGCCGTAGAATTTTAAGGTGGAAGACATGTAGAGGTTGATAGTATCTTTCTTATGCATCATCTCTGTTTCACGTTGCTTGCACATATCCACGATTTCATCATAACGATGCAAGTCAAAGAGATAAGGCACAACCAAGTAGGCGTACCGGCGATTGATACGCCCCATCTTCTGAAATTCAGAATATGCCTCATTCGCTTCTTTTTCTTTCCCTAATTTGGAACATACGACAGCACGATGGGCAAGCCATTTGCATTTTTCTTGCTCATAGAGTCCTTCCATTTCAGCCTCGCCTGGAGTTTTGGCATACAAGTATTTCTCAAGTTTATCAAGTACTTGAAGGGCTTCCCCGTATCTTTTATCACGCTCGTAGCAGATAAGCAAATCGTTGCAGTTTGCACGCAAATTGTCATATTTCCTGTCGTAATGCGATTTCTCCATCATCTCTGTGGCTTGCAACATATAGACATAACCACGTTCTTTCGTGCCTTGTTCATGAAGGCTCTTGCCTAAATAAAATAGGGCAATCGACTCCATACCACTGTCTCCAGCTTCTTGGGCATTTTGCATTAAAAGCTTTACCGTCTCTGCTTTTCGCTTTTCATCATATAAGCCATCATAGCATGAAATCAAACGATGAAGCAGCTTCATTGTCATCTGCTCATCTCGCTTCACCGCCTTTGCAGCAAGGGCGTTTTTATAGAAGCTGGCAGCTATGATGAAGCGGCCGGTGTTATAATACAAGTCACCTTCCGTTATATCGAGTTCATGAGTAGCTTGCTTTCCCTTCTTCCGTAGTTCCATCATGATGCGTTCAGCCAAAGGTGTGTCCGAAAAAGTAAACTCGTACACTTTATCTTCTGTTATCAGGCTATCGGGCAAGGCTGACCGGTTGGCGAGCAAAGGCATCGCCCACAATCCGCAAACAAGCGAACATAACCATATTCTCATTTTTCTATGCAAATGCCTTTTCATTATACTATGTTGTTATGATTATCAAAAGTACAACTTATATCTAAAATTAAGGATGCTTTACTTCTTTTTTGGTAATATCTGGGTAAGATTATGAAGATTTGGGAGGGAAATTAATAATCGGGAATGGCAGCTGAAAAAGCGAAAGAGTGTATTCTGAGTAATTCAGTAAATCTATCTTATGTTTGTTAAACGAAACAATCGCTTGCTTGTTTATTTGGCGTTATTTATTCTTGCAGACACATACATTAAATATTAACGTTTAAAATTCCAAATTATGAATTACAAGAAAATGACTTTTAGAGCCTCGATGCTCGGTTTGATAGTTATGTTATTTGCCGGTTTAGTCAGTTGCAGCAGTGATGATGATGACAAAAATATCCCTGTAGAGGAAACTAAAGTTCCAACAACAGGGGCTATTGTTTTTTTGTATGCAGCAACGGAGGATGAACTGTCTATATGCGACATGATTGCGGAGTACACAGATGAGAATGGAGCGACTAAGACAGAAGCTATCACTGCTACAAAATGGAAAAAACAAATCAATTTTAGTAGTTTGCCTGCCAAAGGATTGATTTCCATCAAACGTACGTTAAAAGCAAATGTGGAATTAGAGAAGAAGTCTTATCAATTTAGTAGTCATTCGCTATTAATCACAGTCGCTATCTTTGATCAAAACAAAAAGACTGTTGATTCTGCTACATCTGGTAGTACTAATTCATATTTATCTGTAGGAAAAGACAAAGTAGAAGAATATATCAAAAAAGAGAGTTCTAATACTTATTATTCTTATGTTTTAGATAAGAAAAAGAATGCGCAAGATAGTTATTTCACCATCGAATATCTAAAGCAATAATACATGAGAAGCAGCATCATCACATTAGTCCTTCTTCTATCAATCGGAGTATCTTGGGCTGGAGACCGCAATCGTATCATCGCATTAGGCGTGCGCAACTTCACCTATACTCCGAAAGAGGGAAAGGAAACGGTTGGAAGCGCATTAGGCTCTATTGCGAACGTCTTGATTACTGGGCAGAATACTACACAACAACCACAATACAAGGATGCTGTTAGGGCAGCTATTGTGAGAGGATTGACTTCCGGCTTTCGCACAATCGCTACCGACATGGGGAATATTGGTGAACAAACGAATGCCACTTTTGACTATTATGTGGATGCAACAATAAATAACATTTCCACCACGACTAAAACGGAATCAATAACTACTACCAAGAATGGTGTTAACACATACTATAAAGCCATGGTGGGAATTACCCTGCAATTCAAAGATTCACAAACCGAGGAAGTGATAGCTAGTCCGATGTTTAAGATTTCCGACGTAGATGTTGCATGGATAGAAACAGAGGAAAGTGCGATTACCTCTACTTTGCGCAAGTTGTCAGCTTACGTAGGAGGATATTGTAATCGCAAGTATCCAATCTATGGCACAATAAAAGTTTTTTCTATAATTGTAATCCTAATTAAAGCGAATAACAATAAGTTGATGCCAAATCTTCCAAATCGGTTCTTCGATAAATTTTTAATAAAAAAAACAAGATTATGACAATGAACATGAGGTTTTTCATTATTGCAGCAGCGGCAACGCTATTGGCTGCGTGTACACAAGAGAACGAGGTACAGAACAATCCGGTGGAAGCACGAATCACGGCAGGCGTGAGCGGGCCGAAGACCCGTGCTGTGGACAACGGGTGGAACGCCGACCGAATCGGCGTGATGGTGGTGGATGCCCCTGGCACGACCACGACCATGGGCGGCAAGTACAAGAACGTGGGATACGCAACCACGAGTACCGGCACCAACGCGGACTTCACCCCGATGACGGCGGGTGGCGGCATCTTCTTCGAGGACGCTTTCCTCGAGTTTACTTTTGCCGCCTACGCGCCTTACGCATCGGGCGCAAACGCCTCCACCCTGCCTGGTACAGACGGGAAGATTACGGTAAATACAAGCAACCAGCCCACGACCACGGAACAGGAGAAGGTGGACTACATCCATGCCACGGGAGCCAAGGCCGATAAAGACAGCCCGACCGTCAGCTTCACGGACAACACCGCCGCGGGCGGCAGCGACTGCTCCTTCAAGCACAAGATGGCCCGTCTTATCCTCAAGGTGCAGGTGTCGAACACCGACGGTTTCGACGACACTGCCGTGCTGGAATTCGCCGACTACAAGCTGGGCGGCCTGGTTCACGAGGGAACGTTCGATGTGAAGACCGGTACCGCCGCGACCGCGGGCAGCGTTGTGAGCGACTGGATGTTACGCCAGTGCACCGGTGCCCCGAAGACGGCCACGGACAAGTGCGTGGCAACCTTTGACGCCGCCACGGGCGTGATGACTTTCACCATGATCCTGCTCCCGCAGACACTCGCCAACGCTTTGGTGCTTGAGATATCTCCCGATGACGGGGAATACCAGAGCTACTCCAACAAGGACATGATCAAACCCGCGTTGGAGGCCGGTTATTCTTATACCTACACCATCACGGTGAAGAAGACGGGGCTGACCCTTAGCGGAAGCACCATCGAAAACTGGAACGACGGTGGTAGCCATGCGGGTGATGCAAAAATGTAGTGTGTCTGAAAGCCACTGCCGTGCATCAGGCGTAAGACGGAGGCACGCCATATATAATAAATGGTGCGGCAGCCCGCGTCGCAACGGGCAGTGGCACAAAACGAAATAAATAAAGACAATATGAAAATAATAAGGAACATAGCGAGAAGGCCGTGGCCGCGCATCGGCGACTGGTTGCCGGTTGTGATGCTCATCTGTGGGGTGCTCGCTTCCTGTAGCAGTGAGGATGAAAGCACCGCGCCCCTGCCCGACGGCAAGTACCCGCTGCAACTGACGGCGGAGGTGGCGCAGCCGCAGACCCGCGCCGGAGGTAAGGATGCGTGGACGGGCGGCGAGGAGATTAGAGTGTCACTGGAAGGCGTGTTTGGTAACAAAACATACGTGATGGACGCATCGGGCAATGCAAGCCCGAAGGATGCCGATAATGCCTTCTATTGGAAGAACACCGATGAAGCCCGCGTCAGTGCATGGACCCCGGACATAGAATCGGAAACGGATATTTCCGACCAAAGTGGCGGGTACGCCGCTTTCGATGTCCTGTACGCCAGTGCCATAGGGCGTTATGACCAAGCCATAAATCTCCGTTTCATCCACCGCATGGCGAAAATCGAAGTAATTCTCAAAGCTGGCGAAGGCATTACGGAAGAGGAGTTGGAGGGTGCGACCGTCACCATTTTCGGAGACCCGCTAACGCACTCAACCGCCGGCTTGGTATCACCGGGTGACCAATCGGACGGCGAGATAAAGCCCTATTACGATGCCGCAACGAAGAAATACGAGGCGTTAGTGCCACCGCAGGATATGACGGGCAAGCCGCTCATCCGAATCAGCATAGGCAGCAATGACTTTACCTACACTCCCGAAACAGAAGCTGCCGGCAAATTTGGGTTTTTCGGTGGCAAGCGGTATGCCTACACCATCACCGTGAAAGCCAGTGGCATAGAGGTGACCGCAGCCAAGGGCGGAACGTGGAACGCCGGCGGCAGCGAGAATGTGGGCGTGACCATCACCTATGACGGCACGGAAACAGAACCGAAAATCGGCGACTATTACTACTCCGACGGCACCTGGAGAGACGGTGGCCTGCGCAAGCTCTATGCCGACGGCACGATGGAGTGGGCAGAGACCAAGCCGCAGCCGGAGAACGGTAAGAACGTTATCGCCATCGTGTTCCATGCCGGTCATCACGAAAACGATGCCTCCGATTACTCCG
>NZ_QTMH01000045.1:0-553 GCF_003603065.1 Bacteroides sp. AF20-13LB | reverse complement strand
TTATAAACGGACGTTGCGGCTGGTGCGGAACCGACGAGCTGTATGTGAAATACCACGATGAAGAGTGGGGAAAACCGGTAACAGACGACAAGACACTATTCGAGTTTCTTGTATTGGAAAGTGCCCAGGCGGGACTGAGCTGGATAACCATCCTCAAAAAGCGGGAAGGCTACCGCAAAGCCTTTTGCAATTTCGATGCCGCGCAAGTGGCGCAAATGACCGACGAAGACGTGGAACGGCTGATGCACTTTGACGGCATCGTGAAAAACCGTCTGAAAATCAAGTCGACCATCACCAATGCAAAGCAGTTTCTTGTCATACAGAAAGAATTCGGCAGCTTTTACAACTATACGCTATCCTTCTTCCCCGACCGGAACCCCATTATCAATCATTTTCAGTCATTGAGTGAGATTCCGGTATCATCTCCCGAATCAGATGCCATGAGCAAAGACATGAAAAAACGGGGATTCAAGTTCTTCGGCTCTACCATTTGCTATGCCCATCTGCAAGCTTCGGGGTTTATCAACGACCATCTGACGGATTGCATTTGCCG
>NZ_QTMH01000044.1:0-1370 GCF_003603065.1 Bacteroides sp. AF20-13LB | reverse complement strand
GCAAGACAGTGGTATCAGGCTTAAAGTCTGACTGGTACTGGTCCTCCTCGGAGTTCTACCGCAATCCGGCGAACTACGCTCTTTGTGTGAGTGTGGGCGACGGCGACGTGTACTACTACCGTAAGAGCAGCAGGGGTAGTTACTTGCGTCCGGTCTTGGCTTTCTGACCTATTTACCTATTCAGCCTATTTATCTATTATGCGGCGTAGCCGCTCGTTGATAAAGGCTGAATACCCGCGAAGCGGGTCGGATTTACAAACGGAATTGTGGCAACGGCCGCTTGCAGTCTTTGCCCCGCAAGGAAGATAAAAACAAGTAACGTAAAGTTAAAATAAAAAGTGTGACAATGAAACGAAATATCCTACATACCCTTTGGGCGGCGGCACTGCTGCTGACCGGCTGCACGCAGGAGGAGCTTCCCCTGCCCGGTGCTGACAATGCCGCACCGCTCGCCATCACCATCACCGACGGCGGCTATGCCCTGACAACTTCGGCTGACGGCTCGCAGAAAGCCGCTACCCGTGCTACCGAGGACGGTTACCGTACCGAGTTTACCGCCAGTGACGCCTGCGGACTCTACCTTGTGCGCAATGGGGCGATAGTCTATGACAATGTGAAACTCACCGCCACAGCAGGCACGAACGGCAGTCTTACCTGGCAACCCGAAGCGGGCGTAACCCTTGCCGGCGGAATGGCGGGCGAGAAGTATTTCCTCTACTATCCCTATCAAGAGACAGCGAAGATGGCGGGCAAGGTAAATGCCACCGACACCACGAGCGATGGCGATTTCTTCGCCACGCTTATCAATGACTGGCAGCCGGAAGCTGATCAGAGCGACTACACGCAAGGCTACACAGCCTCCGACCTCATGACCGCCACGGGCTCGGGAAGCAAAGCCGACGGCAAGCTCTCGCTCTCATTCTCCATGACCCACCGCATGGCACTCGCCGTAGTCGAAATGCCCAAGACGGTGTATAAGTTCACCGACACCTCCATTCCCGACTATGTGATTGCTACTACAGCCGATTTCAGTGGAGAGGCCAAGCCCTGCCGCAATACGGACGGCACATACCGCTACTTCGTCCGTCCCGGACAAGGCAATACCGTAACCCTCACCGGCAGCTATGCCGACGGCAAGAAGGAGTTTTTCATCACCCCGAACAATATCAGCGTAAGCTCATACAAGACCTATAAGGTGGACGGAGCACCGACGATTGACAAAGATCACAATTTGCAAGTAGGGGACTACCTCCTTGCCGACGGCAATATTGTAGGCAAAGACGAAACTTTGACCGAAGAACAGAAAGCAAGCGTTATCGCCATCGTGTTCCATGCCGGTCATCACGAAAACGATGCCTCCGATTACTCCG
>NZ_QTMH01000043.1:0-1539 GCF_003603065.1 Bacteroides sp. AF20-13LB | reverse complement strand
TTCCGTTACTTCGCAGGTAACGGAGGAATTTTCCGTGCAAACATAATCGTTTTTCTATAAATGAGCAAATAATAATGCTGTTTTTTTATAATTAATCGAAAAATCTGCATTTAAGCGCACTTTTTTGTTAATGGAATTGTTGTTGCCCCAGCTATTAGCGTATTTGTACGTGTGTTCTGTATTACAGAGGAGTTACCCTTATACATATTATAAATAAGAAATGTATAATTAAAATTGAAGATGAAAGAGATTACCTTACAAGAAATGCTGTCAACTATTATTGGAGAGCTTCGGAAAAATGGAAGATGGGGAACAGCCCATATTTACCAATCCACATTGAATGTGTTTTCCGTATTCAACAACTATCAGAATTTGCATCTGCGCAAACTGAATTCAGTGGTTTTAAAACGTTTTGAAATGTACCTGCGTCAACGGGATTGTAGTTGGAATACCGTTTCCACCTATATGAAAGTCATTCGCTCGGCTTACAATCGAGCTGTAGATTTACGATGTGTCCGTTATACTCCTAGATTATTTGAACATGTGTATACAGGAACTAAAGCAGACAAGAAAAGAGCTTTGGAAGCTTCGGATATAGGAACTTTAGTTCGCGGGACAGAAATGGATTTGTCCAAAAGGATTCCTTCCTCAAGCCTTCAAAAGGCCAAAATGCTATTTGTTTTTATGTTTATGATGCGTGGTCTCCCATTTGTCGATTTAGCTTTCTTGCACAAGAAAGACCTGCAAGGGAATGTATTATCCTATCGTAGAAGAAAAACTGGTCACACCTTGCGGGTACTTCTGTCCCCTGAAGCCTTGCAGTTGGTACGCATGGTGTCCAATAAGGACGAAAACTCACCTTATTTATTTCCAATATTACATAGCAAGGAGGGTACCGAAGCGGCTTATAAAGAGTATCAATCAGCTCTGAGACGTTTTAACTATCAGTTATCAACTTTAAAAACACATTTAAACATGAGTTCACATCTTAGCTCGTATTCGGCAAGACACACATGGGCTACAATGGCATATTATTGCGAGATTCACCCTGGAATTATTTCTGAAGCGATGGGACACTCATCGATAAATGTTACTGAAACCTATCTCAAACCCTTCAACGACAAGAAGATTGATGAGGCAAATGAGAAGGTAATTTCTTTTGTGAAAAGCAATGGAATTTCGGCATAGTTTTTTTGCTTTTTATTGATAGAATAGTCTAAATATGTACTTATTTATTCCTCCCGCAAGAGACTTCTCTTGAAGGGAAGGATCGCCTTGTTTGTTTCTCAGCCACCTTTTCTTATATCAAAGTACTACAAAATAAGACTTTATATTTTCCCCTGTCTTGCAAACCTTTTGAGTCTCTTTCACCTCAATCTTATTTCTTAGTCCTATTATAAGAATTCCACCTATAAGCCCCTCCTTATCTTTATTCATTTAAAATATTATAAACAATTATAGATGTATCGAAACTGTATTAAACATCTTTTTATATAATTGATTAAATATAGATTCCCGTTACCTGCGAAGTAACGGAAT
>NZ_QTMH01000042.1:0-2716 GCF_003603065.1 Bacteroides sp. AF20-13LB | reverse complement strand
GGTAAGCAGTCAAAAAATGGCTATTGATTGCAACCTCTATCTTCGCTGCGAACAAAAATTTTAGAATTTATGTATAGCAGTGAAGATCTTGAAAGGTTTTACTTTCAATACCAGACCGAGGCTTTGCCTCATGGAGAATCTCTCCAATCGTTTTGCGTTAAGAACAAAGTTCCTTATAACATCTTTCAGAAATGGTACAAGGATACCCGTAAAAAAGTAGTTGAAGTCCAGGTTGATGGTGCTCCTGCAATTGGTCATGAGGAAAAATCCAGGGCTAGTGATCAACCTCAACCGGTATCACCAAGCAGAGATGATCACCCGGTTCGTATTTGGGTTGGGATTCGTATCAGCAATGGCTTGCATTTGTCCCAAAAGAATTTAAGCTACCAGGATTTGGTTCGTATGGTAGAGCAGTTGGAGGGGTTATGTTGAGTGTTACCGGTCTGAATCATTTTTATTATGTCCGTGATTTTACCGATATGCGTTGTAAACACAGCCGTGTGTTGTCTGTCATTCGTGAACGGCTTCACCGTGAGCCCAATGATGGAGACGTCTTTATAGTCATGTCTCGAAATCGCAGGATAGTCCGTATGTTTTCATTTGATAATCGTTCATATAGTCTGTTCGAAAAGAAGTTTGTAGCAGGCTATCAGTTCATGAAAGTAGAGCGGAACGGGGCAGATACTGTTTATCGGATTGACTGGAAGGACGTGGTTTTGATTCTTGAGAATCCTATAGTTAAAACATTAAAAATCAGATAATTAATCTATTTGTCCACTTGCGTTTTTGCGATTATTTTATTACCTTTAATGCTGTAAATCAAAGGTTTAAGTATGATCGATCTGCAAGATATAATTACAACAAAACGAGAGTTGTTGAGTAGGGCAACCTGCTCACTCAGCCCTATAAATTATAGTGCAGGTATGGCAGAGGATCAGAAAGAGCGGTACATACAATACCTTGCCGAACAGAATCAGGATCTTCGGTTGACAAGTGATGCCATGAAGCTTGTTTTGGAGGATTTTATGGCTCAGATGAAGGATCTGAAGGATCAGGTGTCCTCTATGGAATCGAAACATGCTGACCTTGAGAATCGGTTGTCAGAAGAGCATAAACTTCGCAAATCGGCTGAACGTAAGATTAAATCACTTCAGGAAAGACTTGATTATGCCCATCAGGAACGTTTTGGTGATCGACGTCAAAAGATCAAATCTAAAGCTAAGACGGGTGATTCAGACCGGAACAAGGAGAAGGATGATTATGATGGAACCGATGATACGCTTCGCACGGATTCGGTTGGTCATGTCCAATCACCGGAGGTTAAAGAGCCTTCCGGGAAAGGCCGTGATTTGTCCAATCGTCCTGACGGTTATAAAACGACGGGAGTATCCGGAGAAGTAATAGAGCATCCTTCTGACTTGACAAAGGTTCCCGGTCGCATCATTGAAAGGAGAATGGTACGGGTGTTCAGTTTCCGTACTTTCCTTACGGAAGAATGTTTTGAGATGGTTCATTATGCAGAGCCTGGTAAAAAGCCCAGGTGGGGTTATTTCCCTTCTGAAGGCCATCCGGAGGTGGTGACCAGATTCGAGGGTACTAAAGCTACTCCTGAATTTCTGCAGGCTATCGCCTATGAAGTTTATGTGAAGAATGTGACTTTCGGTCTTCTTCACCAATGGCTGACAGATATGGGCATGACCGTTTCTAAAAACACATTGCGCAACTGGCTTAAGAAAGGCAAGAAATACCTGGATGAATTGGTCTGTGTATTGAAGTCCATAGCTTTGGAAAAAGACTCGATAGTGAACTGCGATGAGACCTGGTGTAAGGTGCGTAAATATGATCACTATAAGAAGTGCTATATTTGGGTTCTGGTCAACAAGGCTCGGAAAACAGCCATTTTCTTCTATGAGAATGGCTCGCGCGGTCGTGAGGTACTTACAGACTTTTTGGGTGATGCAGAATTGAAGAGTATCATGTCCGACGGATACAATGCTTATGTGTTTATCGGCAATGATCTGAAATCAGCCCGTTTTAAAGATACTGTACACCAAGTTTGTATGTCTCATGCCAAAAACAAGTTTGTCAAGGCTTCCAATCAGGGTGGTGAACCGACTGCAGAACGCTTTTCCGAAATTTTAAAGGAGTTCTTTATGAGGGAGCGTAAATACGATGATGCCGGATTAACTCCAAAAGAAAGGTTTCGGGAAAGGCAAAGTCTGGAAACGAAGGAACTCCTGATAGAATTGCGCAGTCAGTTGGACAGTGAACTGTCAAAGGATTCAGAATTTAGAAGTCAGTATTATAGGGAAGCTCTCAATTATCTGAACCGGTTCTGGAAAGAGATTTTTGCCTACTTGGATGATGGTGAATTACCTATAGACAACAATCTGGCAGAGCGAACCATTCGAAAGCTGACTACCCAACGTAATAATTCACTTCATTATGGTAGTGATGCCGGTGCTGGGATGGCTGCAACATATCATAGTGTGATTGGAACGGTAAAGCTTCATGGCAGTTCTGTCTGGAACTTCATCGGAACTTTTTTCAAAAATATCTTTAACGGATGCAGGGATTATGTTAACATGGTTCCTGACAAAATCACTTTGGCTACCAGCCAATGTTAAATTCAAGACTAATTAATTAACAAAACTCGGTTTAGGGCACTGAAAAGTGCCCTTTCGAAGGGGGATGCCCTAAATTGAGTGCTTACATT
>NZ_QTMH01000041.1:0-2809 GCF_003603065.1 Bacteroides sp. AF20-13LB | reverse complement strand
GAACGTCCAAAAACTCATTTCTAAGGCTTCAGAGAAGTTTTACGGCTTGATTGGAAAAACAGTCAACGATAGGGAAAAGGATGCCTTAAAAGCCAAAGTAAAGGCTTTAGAGGGGGAAAATGAACAGCTATCCGATAGACTGGGAAAGGCTATACTTGAAAAAGAGCAAAACGGCACAAAGGCATTCAAAGCCGAGAATGACAAGGAGTATTATAGACAACAAATGGACAACGCAAGGACAACCAGTAACCGATTAAGGACGGAGAACCAAGAACTAAAGACCGAAACCAAGGAATTGAAAAAAGAACTTGGTAAGATGAAAGACTTGTTCAATTCCGAACAACTGGAGGCTTTAAGGCATCATTTCCCAAACATATCAAAAGCTATGGAAGAGGGGAAAGACCTACTCAAGCAAATCACCAGAAGCAGAGGTTTCGGTATGGGTATGTAACCCCCCCCGCCCCCAAAGGGGGAGCGACCAAACGGCAGCCTCTCTCAATGGAGTGTTACGTCGTTCGGATTCGGAAGAAATTTTGCAGGGTTCGGAAAACGGTTGTGTGCTTATTCTAAAAAAAGTTTATGGTGTGGCGCTCGTCGGGACGGGTGGTCCCGCCCCTTGCCGCTGGGCGCTCCCCGACCGATGATTTTTAAGTGACTGATTTTGTGCTGTTTTGGGGGTATATTAAGAATAGAAGAAATAGAATAAGTTAAGTACTTGATACACAATATAGGGCATTTTCCATATTGGAAATTCTCATTTTCCAATCTAGAAAATACTGATTTCCTAATATAATACTAAACAGGAAAATAATATTTCCCTTAATATTGTTTTTATGGAAAATAATAGTTTACTTTGTGGAGAATAATATTTCCCAAAAACACATCAAAATGGAAAATAAAAAAGCAGTTAAGTTAACCGATTTTCAAAAGAACGAAGAAAATCCTTTTATGAAACAAGCTATAGAAGGTATTGAAAATCATGTTGTTAAAAAGTATAAGAGTAATAGTGGTGGCGATAAGAGAGCCGTAGTAGCTTTAGCCGACACTGAAACTGGAGAAGTGTTTAAGACTTCGTTTATCCGTCAAATAGAAGTAGATGAAGAACAATTCACTAAATTGTATCTTTCTAACTTTGCTGCATTCTTTGACCTATCACAAGCAGCTATTCGGGTTTTTGGTTACTTTATGACCTGCATGAAACCCAAAAATGATTTAATCATCTTCAATAGAAAAAAATGCCTAGAATATACCAAATACAAAACAGACAAAGCCGTTTATAAAGGACTTGCAGAACTTGTAAAAGCTGAAATCATAGCCCGAGGACCAGCCGATAATCTTTGGTTTATTAATCCTCTGATAGTATTCAATGGTGACCGAGTGACATTTGCTAAAACATACGTTCGGAAAAAGACTTTAGCTGCCCAAAAGAAAGAAGAAGCAGAGAAACGACAATTATCACTTGGCTTTGATGAACAGTAACACTCCATTGAGTGAAGCTGCCGTTTGGTCGCTCCCCCTTTGGGGGCGGGGGGGGGATAGATAAAGTTCCTCTATGTAAAGTTATAATGGGGGATGAAAGGCAAGGTTCGCTAACCTTACCCCGATTGTTTATGCTTCCCAGCATTCAATCTATCCCCGTTTATGGGTTTCTCTTTCACCCTACAAAGATAACCTCATGGGGGAAAAATGTCCAAGAATATGGGGTAAAAACTATCAAGTCGGTAGAAAATAAGTATCTTTGAAGTACATTTTTAGTAGAGGTACTGGTATGCCTAGACGAAGCAGATAGGCAAAAATAAAGCCGCTGGAGATGTCGGATGTCCGTCAATTAACTCCAGCGGCTTGTATTTTGGTAACTCTCCCGTATCGGTCGGCTACCGTTTGGTCAGCAACAAAGGTAGTACTTTATTGTCGCAAATCCAAATGTTTTCCCCTTTATTTGTGCATTTACAGAACATTTGCTAACTTCGCACCTATGCAGTATGGTGATAGCACACTAGCACCCTAAAGGGTGCGTGTGTAAGGGGACAAGCCCCCTTAACCCCCTGTCAGCCGGCTGTCACCGGCTGTTATCGATTGTCACAAAAATGTTAACTTATGGGAGCAACAAGTATTCATGTACAAGCAGTGAAGCCGGGGAGTGAGATTCACAACTTTAGGGAAAAAGAGTTGGACTATGTTCGTCCCGAACTTAGTCATTTGAATGAAAGCTGGGTTGGAGATAGCATCTCCCATCGGCTGGAAAGTGCGAAACAAAGATATCTCGATACGGTTGGGCAGAAGATGCAGGCTAAAGCCGCACCCATACGAGAGGGAGTAATAGTAATCAAACAAGAAACCACCATGCAGGAACTCCAGCAGTTTGCCACGGTCTGCAAAGAACGTTTCGGTATCGAAGCATTTCAAATCCATATACACAAGGACGAAGGATACATGAACGCAAAGCAATGGACACCTAACCTTCATGCCCATGTAGTTTTCGATTGGACGCAGCCGAATGGGAAAAGTGTGCGTTTATCGCGTGATGACATGGCAGAACTCCAAACCATAGCATCTGAAACACTGGGCATGGAACGTGGCGTTTCTTCTGACCGCAAACACTTATCGGCTATGCAGTACAAGACCGAATGTGCGAAAGAACAGCTTCAGGAACTATCAAACGATATATCCAGTGCATTAGACAAACACAAGGACGTACAAAACCAGCTTCTTCAGCTTCAGAAAGAACTACGTTCCATTGAAACAAAGAAGAACGTCCAAAAACTCATTTCTAAGGCTTCAGAGAAGTTTTACGGCTTGATTGGAAAAA
>NZ_QTMH01000040.1:0-2822 GCF_003603065.1 Bacteroides sp. AF20-13LB | reverse complement strand
TGGCGAAAACGGAGCATACCCACCCACTTAGAACGGCATAATCCACCCACAATTATTGCTAAAATGGGCTTGAAAAGGGCATAAAAAACGGAGCATATCCGTTCATTTTTGCTAAAAAATGCCCAAAGTCGCTCAAAAAACGGAGCATATCCGTTCAGTGGTTTGTGATTACGATAAAATATCCGTTTTACTATACAAAAATCGGAGTATATCCGTTCAGTGATGGGAATGTAATAATACAATAATCAGTTGTTTACATTCGGAAAACGGAGCATATCCGTTCACTTTCTCATAGAAACGACGATGCCTGCATAAAAAACGGGGCATGTCCGTTCACTTTCCACTCTTTCCCGTATCTTGTATGCAGAATATAATCTTCATACAATACGACTATGGCAGGAAAAAGTAAGAATATGAGCCAGATCAAACAACTTCTTCTATTAAAGAAGAATGGAGTCTCCAACCGCAAGGCTGCCGATATAATCGGCATGAACAAGGAGACAGTGAACAACTACATGAACAAGGTCAGCGCTGACAGCCTGAGCCTTGATGAACTTATCAGGCTGGACGATCCCATTCTTGAGCACCGTCTCAAGGGCGGCAATCCTGCATATAGTGACAAACGCTTTGAAACATTCAAAACCCTTCTTCCATATCTTCAGGAGGAGATGAAGCGCAAGCATGTCACGCTGAAGCTTCTTTGGGAGGAATACCGTAATGAGCATCCTGACAACCACTACAGCCTGACACAGTTCCGTTTTCATTACAATCAGAACACAGAGGCCGGAAAGGAATCGCCATCTACCATACTTGCTGACATGCGTACTGGCGGTGAAAAGCTTTTCCTCGATTTTGCCGGTGATACCATGGGATACGTTGATATGGAAACCGGTGAGGTCGTCCAGTGCCAGGCTTTCGTAGCCACTCTGCCTGCAAGCGACTACGGTTATATCCTCTTCGTACGTTCACAACGCACGGAAGACTTTGTATATGCCATAACACAGTGCCTGAAACATCTTGGCGGCGTACCAAAGATGCTTGTCCCTGACAACCTTAAAGCTGCCGTTGTCAAGACAGACAGATATGAGCCTTCGCTTAACCGTGTAATGGAGGATATGGCCAATCATTATGGCACGGTCATCATACCGGCACGTCCCGCACACCCAAAAGATAAAAGTAACGTGGAAGGGACCGTGAGGCTTGTCTATATGCGTGTGTTTGCCGAACTCCGCAATGAAACCTTCCATTCACTGGAAGAGCTTAACCGGGCAGCCTCGCTCAAAATGAAAGCGCACAACCAGAAACGCATGCAGAAGCATCCTTACACGCGTGAGGAACGGTTCCTTGCCGTAGACAGGCCAAATCTTATGCCGCTGCCTGACAGGGATTTTGAGATTGTGTCATATACCGATTTGAAGGTGTCAACCAACTGCTGTATCTATCTAGGACGTGACCAGCACTATTATACAGTGCCGTATCAGTATATATCCAAAACTGCACATGTTGCATATACACGCACACTGGTAAAAGTATATGTGGACGGTGAACTTGTAGCCACTCACATACGTGATTACAACAGGGGAAAGTATACTATTGTAAAGGAGCATCTTGCAAGCAACTCCCGGGAATACAGAGGAATGAGTGCAAAATCATACATAGAGCGTGCCGAGCGTGCATCCGGCATACTTGGAAATGTAATCCGCCGCATATTTTATTCTTCCACAATGCCTCCGGAGACTCATTACAAGACCTGCGACGGGCTTCTAAACCTGCAAAGGAGCAGTGATCCGGCCGTTTTCCAGAAAGCCTGCGAGACAGCCCTGAACGTAGACAGATGCAGTTACCGCTTTATACGCTCACTGGTGGAAAGCAAGTGTGCCGGTGTGGGGCAGCCTACATCTTCCTTTGCTCCTCCGCAACACTGTAATATCCGTGGGAAATCACAGTTCAAATGACAGACTTCTAACACTCAAAACCAATAACGATGGATGAAATTATCAATGCTCTAAGAAACCTTAAGATGCCCGGAATGGCACATTACTGGGCTACGATGCAGGAGACGCGACAGGCAGAGTCGCTCTCCTTGAAGGACGGCCTGCAACTGCTTATACAGGCCGAACTGGATAACCGGAATCAAAGCCGGAATGCCCGTCTGATAAAAAAAGCACACTTCCGTTATCACGCTTCCATAAGTGAAGTTATCTATGACAGCAAGCGTGGCGTAGACAAGCAGAAAGTGCTTAATCTTGCCACTTGTGACTATGTGAAAAACGGGGTGTCCATACTTATTACGGGAGCTTCCGGTACAGGTAAAAGCTGGTTGGGTACAGCGTTTGGTCATCAGGCCTGCATGAACGGATATAAGGTTGCCTATTATAACCTGTACAGGCTCTTCGAGGAAATAAGCCTTGCCCGCATATCCAGTACCCTGCATCGTTTCTTCGCCAGGTTGGCACAGACTGATCTGCTTATACTGGACGACTTCGGTATGAAAGTTCTTGACGGACAACAGCTGCTTGACTTTATGGAGATTATAGAAGACCGACATGGACAGAAAGCTACTATCATCATATCACAACTGCCGGTTGCTAACTGGTACGATGTGATGAAAGGCAACACGACTGCGGCTGATGCAATATTAGACAGGCTGGTGCACACAAGTGTGCGCTTCGAGTTAGAAGGCAGCAGTATGCGTCAAAAAAAACATCCAAAATATAACATTACAGACGAAAATCAATAAATTTGCATCGCCATAGGTTTAGAGGATGAAAAGTGAACGGATATCACCGTTTTGGGTGAACGGATATCAACCGTTTTCAGCA
>NZ_QTMH01000004.1:326228-337117 GCF_003603065.1 Bacteroides sp. AF20-13LB | reverse complement strand
TTTAGGGCACTGAAAAGTGCCCTTTCGAAGGGGGATGCCCTAAATTGAGTGCTTACATTATATAGCTCGTAATTATAATTATTATGGAATAAGTAATATCTTTAATTGGGGAGTTTAATGAATATTTTAGAATGGAGCCATTCTGGATGGTAGTTTCATGTCTAAGAAGTTTAAACAAAACATGGAATGGATTAGTAAGTCTGCTATTTTCTTGAATGTTTTCAAAGTAGAAGGGCTTAACTAAAGTGGACAAGATATAAAGAATTTGATAGGCCTTGGAAACAAAAGTGGATGTTATTTTGACATTTTTGTGTTATTGAATGGTAAAAATATTACATATTACAAGGTGAAAAACATAGGCTTTTAATTACAATGAAAAAAATTCTATTCCCTTATCACTTGCTGGTTAGGATGCGGTTCAAGTTTCGTCGTTGGTGGGCCATGTATCACGCAAAGCGTCAAATTACGTCCTATGGTGTGGGGTTGTGTGTCAATGCCCCCTGTGTATTTGGAGGTAAAGTAATTTTAGGTGATAATTGTAACTTTAACGGGATGCAAATTTTAGGTGATGGTAGTGTTACAATTGGCAGTAACTTTCATTCGGGTACAGAATGCATGATAATTACCCAAAACCATAATTATGAGGGTACTTGTATCCCTTATGATGCAACGTATGTGCTGAAACACATCGTAATTGGCGACAATGTGTGGTTTGGTAATCGGGTGATAGTGACTGGTAGCATTACTATTGGAGAAGGTGCTATAATTGCAGCAGGTTCAGTGGTGTGTAAGGATGTGCCTCCATTGGCTATTGTGGGTGGAAATCCAGCCAAAGTTATCAAATACCGAAATAAAGAGCATTATTTCGATTTGAAAGTAAAAGGGATGTTTCATTAATAAAAATCAATGGTATGAATATTGCAATAGTAGGCACTGGCTATGTGGGTTTAGTGTCAGGTACTTGTTTTGCAGAAATGGGTGTTCATGTCATTTGTGTGGATGTGAACGAAGAAAAGATTAATGCGCTTATCAGTGGGCAAATTCCCATCTATGAGCCGGGACTTGATGAAATGGTCTTGCGTAATTATCGGGAGAGGCGTTTGAACTTTACTACAGATTTGACTTCAGTGCTTGATGATGTGGATATTGTCTTTAGTGCCGTAGGTACACCTCCGGATGAGGATGGTAGTGCTGACCTTCAATATGTACTTGCTGTAGCACGTCAGTTCGGACAAAATATAAAAAAATATACGGTATTGGTAACTAAGTCTACGGTTCCGGTTGGTACTGCTAAAAAGGTGAAAGCTGTTATTGAAGAAGAGCTGCAGCAACGAGGAGTAGAGATACCTTTTGATGTGGCAAGTAATCCGGAATTTTTGAAAGAAGGTGCTGCAATCAAGGATTTTATGAGTCCTGACCGTGTAGTGGTAGGCGTAGAGAGCGAAAAGGCAAAAGAAATGATGACTAGACTTTACCGTCCTTTTCTGCTCAATAACTTTCGTGTCATTTTTACCGATATTCCTTCTGCGGAAATGATAAAGTATGCGGCTAATTCTATGCTTGCTACCCGTATCAGCTTCATGAACGACATCGCCAATCTTTGTGAGTTGGTGGGTGCCGACGTGAATATGGTTCGTAAGGGTATAGGTAGTGATAGCCGTATTGGCAGCAAATTCCTTTATCCGGGTTGTGGGTATGGTGGCAGTTGCTTTCCCAAGGATGTAAAAGCGCTTATAAAGACGGCAGAACAAAATAGATACGAGATGAAAGTGCTGAAGGCTGTAGAAGAGGTGAATGAGAAGCAAAAGTCTGTACTTTTTAATAAACTTCGTGGCTTTTATCAAGGTGACTTGCAAGGTCGTACCATTGCCTTATGGGGGCTTGCTTTCAAACCTGAGACAGATGATATGCGTGAGGCTACTTCTTTGGTAACAATTAAGCTGTTATTGGAGGCGGGTTGCAAGGTTAGAGTCTATGATCCAGTTGCTATGGATGAATGTAGACGCCGTATGGGTAATGTGGTAACTTATGCTAATGATATGTATGATGCGGTACTTGATGCGGATGCATTATTGCTGTTAACGGAGTGGAAACAATTTCGTTTGCCTTCTTGGAGGGTGATTGCTCGTAGTATGCGCAAACCGTTGGTGATTGATGGGCGTAATATTTATGATGCTGAGGAGATGAAGGAAGTGGGAGTTGAATATTTTTGTATCGGACAGTAAGGATTAAGATAAGAATGCAATATGAAACACGCCTTTTTAATCATGGCATATAATGAACCGGAGATTCTGAATTTATTGCTTTCTAAACTGTATCACGAAAACAATGTTTGTTTTGTGTACATTGACAAAAAGGTGTCTTATGGTATAAAATAAAAATGTATAAAATAGTCGAAAAATATGAAGGGGTAATTATAGACAAACCAATAAATGTAAAGTGGGGTAATTATTCACAGATTAAGTGTGAAATGTTGTTGTTTAAGGAAGCATTTGAATGTCCCGTTAATTTTGACTATTATCATTTGCTGTCTGGTGTTGACTTACCTCTTTATCTTATCCGATTCAATACGTACATCGTTTTTTCGAATTGCATAAAGGTGCTTTTTTTGTTATTATTAATGAGGATAGTATAGACGAAAAGGCTGGATTTGAACGAATTAATTATTACCATCTTTATACTTGCTTCGGAAGGAGATTCACGAATATTTTGCTACGAACAGGATTTGCTACATTTAGTATTAAGATACAAAAAATGATAGGAGTATCAAGGTGTAAATCAGATATTAATTTCGGTGTTTATAAAGGCATTAATTGGTGTAGTGTTACACATAATGCTGTTGAATTTCTACTCTCAAAGAAGAAAGACATATTTCGACGATTCAAATATACTATGTGTGCAGATGAAGTGTATAAACAAACCGTCTTTATGAATTCTCTATTTGCAAAATGCAATATATAACCTCGGAAGATGATAGGATGAAATCTAATCTACGTGAAATAGACTGGTCGCGTGGTAACCTTTATACGTGGAAAAAAGAAGATATAGTTTTATTGTCCCATAGTCCCAATCTATTTGCGAGAAAATTTTCCATACATCATCGCTCTGTTATTGATTATATCCGTGAGCATATATAATAATAAAACCATATAATGTCGAGTATTACGAAAAAATACAGTGTGATTATTCCGCATAAAAATACCCCTGAACTTTTGCAACGATGTTTAGCTTCTATTCCAAAGCGTGTTGATATTCAGGTTATTGTAGTAGATGATAATAGCGATTTAGACAAAGTGGACTTTTATCATTTTCCTGGCATGGATGATGAATGTGTGGAAGTGTACTTAACGAAAGATGGTAAAGGAGCCGGTTATGCAAGAAATGTTGGATTGAAACATGCCAAAGGTAAATGGTTGCTGTTTGCTGATGCAGATGATTATTATGTGGACGGTACATTTGATGTATTGGATAAGGAATTGAATGAAGATTTAGATGTTTTGTATTTTAATGTGACATCAAACTCGACGCGAAAGGAAGCTAGGGCATCTTGTATTGCTGGTAAGTACGAGGACTATTTTAAGACGAAAGATGATACACTTGTGAAATTTGGTATTTGGTCTCCATGGAATAAATGTATATTTTCGAAATTAGTATTTGATTATGGTTTAGTCTTCGATGAAGTTCCGGTTGGTAATGATGCTATGTTCAATTTGAAAATGTCTGGGTATGCACGCAAATATAAAATTATATCAGAGCGTTTGTATTGTTTGACTGATACAGAAGGATCTATAACTTTTAGACAACAAACTTATGATAGAATGTTTAACTACATGAAAGTGGGTATAAGTATTAATCAATTTTTATATGAGAGAAAATTATATAATTTATCTACTCCTATAATTTCACCTTATATTATAAGGAAAATAATCCATGACTATGGATTAAAAAAGTTATGTAATTATATTTTATATATCCATCGAAAATGGAGTTTGATTAAGGCTATAAGAATGTATGCAGGTTATCTTGAAGCAAAAAAGAAAATATGATTTTATTTGTTGTAAAAAAAAAAGACTAATAGACGCTAAATTACGATTTTTCTATAGTATACTGACATTTTTTTTAGTTTTTGCATTTCCATTATTGCCGGGTTTGAGTAGTGCCAAATTGGTAATGGTAGGACTATGTTTATATTTAGCTTTAAAAAGAGATAGTTGGCTAAAGCTTAACAAAATCAATGTCAATTTTAAAAAGGCAATACGTAGTTATCTATCGGTTCACTATTTCTTGTTTTTTTGGACTTTTTTCCTTACTATTTACTATAGAGAATTTGACTTTTCATTAACAAGCATGTGGCTGTCCAGCCTAATTCTGTATTATGTATCTTTTGTCTTTTACACCAAAGCTTCTAATTACATAAATATTCCCAAAACTATCGTTTATTGTTTCATATTTCAATGTTTGCTGATTTTACTATCAATGTTCTGTGACACATTTTATAATATATCTAGTATTTTCAGAGGAGATGTTGATAAAATTGAAGTATATGGGAGGCTTAGAGGTACTGCAATCTGTGGTTATCAGTTCTTTGGTCTTGCTACTATGTACTCTTTTGTTTTACTTTATTATATTCTTCATATAAAACTGTTTAAGAGAAAAATTCTCTACTTTATATTCTTGACTGTTTTCGCTCTTTTGAATGGACGTTTTTCGATTGTTGCATTAATTACTGGAATTGCATTTTATTTTATTCGTGAAATTTTAAATGGACAGCTAAAAAAAGCCATATCATTCATAGTGATTATGATTGTCTTTATCATCAGCTTAATCGTCCTATTATATTATTATGTGGATATGATTTCAGATCCATTTTTATATAAAGTAGTATATAATTATCTTGTACAGCCATTAGATTCCATATTTATTGATGGAGAATTTCGAACCCCGTCAACAGATTATTTGCAGGATATGTACGAAAGCAAGTATATACAACAGTTTTTTATTTGGGGATCTGGTCGATTCATGGATGAAGCTGGAGGATATTTTGGAAGTGTGGATGCAGGATACTTGAGAATATTAGGGTATTATGGTATAATAGGATTTATATTTGTCTTTTTTTCGCTGTTTTACTTGATTTTTCTAACTCGAAGCAATCTTGATATATTTACTAAGATTGCATTTTTCTGTTTATTCTTAGCTTTCAACTATAAGGGGGATGTACAAGTATATCACAATAACATAATACCACTTATGGTAGCATTCTTATTTTTCAATAAAGCTACAGATTGCGATAGGTCTTTAGGGATAGTAAAATGAATAAACCTATCTATTTTCTTCTTCAGCACCTTAAAATAGGAGGTGTTGAAATTTGTATTACGAATATTGCCAATGTATTAGTTCAAAGAGGATACAAAGTTTTTTTGGTGCTTACATTGCAAGACATTGAATTGTCAAATATCGATTCCCGCATAAGAATTATTCATCTGACAAAGCTTCATCATGGTGATAAATCAATATTCTACAAATTATATAGGAGAGGTGTCTCTTATGTGGCAATCCGTAGATTTATTCATAAATTGAATAATACGATTATTGTGTCGACGCGCAATGAATATAATATAATGCTCTCAAAATA
This sequence comes from Bacteroides sp. AF20-13LB, assembly GCF_003603065.1. Lineage (NCBI taxonomy): Bacteria > Pseudomonadati > Bacteroidota > Bacteroidia > Bacteroidales > Bacteroidaceae > Bacteroides > Bacteroides sp. AF20-13LB. The sequence continues at coordinate 331,485 of NZ_QTMH01000004.1, read as the reverse complement.
TTCTAATAATACCAATATCCGTATTGCTCAGCTTCATCATGATTATGTCGGTCATAAGGGTATCGAGAACGATTTCAAATTGCGGTATCTCAATATTGACAATTTCCTTATTCTTACAGATGATGTTAAAGAAGAAATACGGAAAATGATTACTCCTTATAATAAGCATACAAAACTGATTACAGTTCCCAATTTTATTTCTTCGATAAATATGGAATGCAATAGTATAAAACCGAGAGATAATATTGCTATTGCAGTTGGAAGACTATCGTCTGAAAAAGGATTTCTAAGGTTACTTGATATTTGGAAGGTCGCTCTTTCATTGTCTGATTGTAATATTAAACTTTTCATAGTGGGCGAAGGGCCTGAAAGAAATAACTTGGAAAAAAGAATTATCGAGTTAGGTATTGGTAGTTCTGTAACACTGTTAGGACAAAAATCAAGCCAAGAAGTCTTGCACCTTATGTATAGATCAAAAGTATATTGTATGTCCAGTTTTACAGAGGCTTTTCCGACAGTACTATTAGAAGCTATGTCGTGTCGGCTACCACAGATAGCTTTTGATGTCCGTGTTGGTCCTCGCAACATTATCCTTAATGATAACACGGGCTATTTAGTACGAGATAATGATATAACGACTTATGCGAACCATATAATCCGTTTAATGAATGATAATATTGAATGGCAAAGATTTTCGTTCAATTCATATAAAAGGGCTAAAGATTTTTCTGTGGATAATGTCATTAATAGATGGGAGTCAATTTTTAAAGGTGAAATATAGGGCTGGTTTTAATTTTAAATACATGAAAAACTTTATATCGGACATATATCATATGTTTCTTACTATAGTTATGATTATTCCTCTTCATCGATTCAGAATCTTTGTATTAAGATGTTTCAGGATGAAAATAGGCAAACATTGTGCCATCTGTAGAAATGTCGATATACGTTCACCGTATCGGATTGAAATTGGGGAGCATTGTACAGTGAATAAACGAGTCGTTTTAGATGGAAGAGGTGGCGTGAAAATAGGAAAAAATGTGGATATTGCTCAAGATGTGAATATATGGTCTCTTCAACACGACTATAATTCTCCAACTTATTCTACGAATAGTGGAATTGTAGTTATAGAAGACTATGTATGGCTTGCATCACGAGTGACTGTTTTGCCAGGAGTGACCATTGGCAGGGGGGCGGTTATTGGTACTTGTAGTGTGGTAACCAAGGATATTCCACCAATGAGTATAGCTGTAGGTAATCCTGCTAAAGTCATAGGCAGGCGAGATGATTGTTTGGAATATGAATTAGGTCATCGTGGTTGGTTTAAATAGCTTTTATTTATGAGACTTTTATATATAGCCCCCAAATTTGAATCAAATTCTTTTGGAGGTGATTATGTGTGTAAACGGAATTTACGTTTTTTGAAGTCCATATTGGGTGAAGAAAACGTAATAGAATATCATCTTAAAAAATCTTCTTTGAAGAGGGTAATTATTTCATCTTTTTCAGCATGTAGCTATGGAATGAGTAGAGATGAAGAAAAACGTATAATAAAAATGGCGTTAGCTAACGATTGCAGGATAGCTTTTATTGAACTTTCACTAAGAGGTAATTTAGCCCAATTACTCCTCCGGAATTCTATCAGAACTATAACGTTTGCTCATAATGTAGAATCTCAATTATATAAGCATCGTCATATTCATGCCAAAACTTTGATCTCTTATTTTCAATATCGTATTATTCGTTGGAATGAACGAAAAGCAATCAATAATACAACCAAACTGATTACATTAACCGAACGCGATAGCTTGGAGATGAGAAAGGCTTATAATAGGGATGCAGATATGATAATTCCTATTAGTACTTCCATAAAAAAAGATCTTTTTGCCACATCACATAATGATGATTATTTCCTATTTGTTGGTTCTGACTTTTTTCCAAATGTTGAAGGAATAGCTTGGTTTATCAAGAACGTAGCACCATACATTAATCATGAAATATGGGTTGTGGGTTCATGTTGTTATAATAATGCGATAAAGAAATTGCCTTTGACTTCAAATGTTCGTTTAAAAGGATACATTCCTGATTTAGATATGTGTTATAGAAACGCATTGGCTGTTATTGCACCTATCTTTTCGGGCTCAGGAATGAAAACTAAAACAATTGAAGCACTCAGTTACGGAAAGAGTATATTCGGAACAACTGAAGCATTTGTTGGAATAGAAACAGATTTTGCGAGGATTGGGGGAGAATGTAATAATGCTGCTGAATTTATAGAAAAAATGAATTCATTGGCCTACGAAAGAATAAATTCATATTCTATTCAATTATTCCTTAAATATTTTTCAGACATTATAGCTAAAAAACATTTTGACAACCTTATTGCTTCCCTTAATAATTCAATAATGATTAATACGAGCTTCATTAAAAAATGAAAAAACTACTGTTCATATCTTCTCGTCCTATTTACCCAATTGTCGGTGGTGATCAAATTCGTACAGCACAATGTCTTGAATTTCTTCGTTTATATTTTGATGTACATGTTATCATAATAGGAAGTGACGAAAACTTATCTAAGCCTGATAATTATGGCTCTTATAAATATTTTCAAAATAGCAAATTGCAACATCTATTCCAAGCTCTGAATTTTGTTCTAAACGATCTTCCAATTCAAGTAAATTATTATTATAATAAAAAAGTTCAAAAGTATATTGATTCAATCATCCATTCATTTGATGTCGTTTTTTGTAACAACTTACGAACTGCTCAATATGTTCGTAAGTATAAATCTGTTATCAGGGTGATAGATTTTGTAGATGCAATCTCTATGAATTATGATAAAGCGCGGAAGTATGCAAGGTTTCCAATGAAATGGATTTATACAATTGATTGGAAACGATGTAAAATTTATGAATCCACATTGCTAGACGAATTTGATCGTGCATGTGTTATCTCAGAAGTTGATAAAGCTTTTATTTTGGATAATTCTAATTGTAATAAGAAACTCTCTGTTATAGGTAATATGGCAAATGTTTCTGATATAGTGTTTCCTGAAGAAAATGGTGCTATTGTTTTTGTCGGTAAAATGAATTATGCTCCTAATATATTGGCTGTAAAGAACTTTGTAAGTAATATTTTTCCCTTTGTAGTAGCATCAATACCGACTGTAAAGTTTTATGTAGTTGGGACACATCCGACTCGGGAAATTCAGAATCTAGATAATAGCAAGAATATCTTTGTTACAGGATATGTTGAGGATACAAATGAATATCTTGATAGGGCTTCGGTCGTTATAGCTCCGATGATATCAGGAGCTGGCATCCAAAACAAGATTATTCAAGCTATGGGGCGGGGTAGATGTGTGGTTACTACTAAAATAGGATCCGAAGGTCTATCAATTGAAAAAGGGGAAATAGGAATAGCAAATTCAAATTTAGAACTGGCTAATCTATTAGTTTCACTTTTAAATGACCCGGCACAACGAGTTAAAATGGGTAAACTCGCAAAAGGTTATATAATGGAACGGCTTTCAAGAGAGACCATCGGCAAAGAATTTCAAGAATTTATACAAGGTGCTTACTGAGTATGTCGGTAAAAAAGTATTTTTTTTTATTTTCAGCCTTTACGTACATTGTTGGCTTACATATCTTTTCATAACCTAAGAGTGATTGAATCCGTGAACAAACCATATAAAGAACAAGAACAGATGGTGCCGAATGTTGCTGAACCGGTAGTTGTAAATGTGGGTAATAAGAATAATCCTGATATCATTACGGAAGGACGTGATGATATTAGGCGTGGCATTTCCGGTGAAGAATTATTGGATAGGCTTTGCTTTCGTATAAAAGCTTTGTTTGAATGAAAGTTGTATTTGAGTTTATCAAATACATACGTTTCTAGTCAGTATAATTTTAGCATATTTCAATGAACATACTTATCACGGGAATCCACGGCTTTGTGGGTTCCAATCTTGTTGTTGCTTTAAAGGAACATCATAGCCTTTACGGACTGGATATTGTCGCTCCTGAAAAGGCGGGGGTGATAAAGACTTTTTTCTGGAAAGATATTGAACCGGCTTCTTTTCCGATGCGGAATCTTCTTGAATTCGATGCCATTATTCATCTGGCTGGTAAAGCCCATGATACGAAGAACCAGTCTGCTGCCCAAGCCTATTTTGATATCAATACGGGATTGACCCAAAAGATATTTGATTTCTTTCTGGAATCTACTGCGAAGAAGTTCGTATTCTTCAGTTCTGTAAAAGCCGCTGCCGACAGTGTAGTGGGGGATATGCTGACGGAGGATGTGGTGCCGTCTCCGATTGGTCCTTATGGGGAGAGTAAGATAGCTGCCGAGAATTACATCCTTGGCAAGTTAAAGATTGAAAATGGAGAATTGAAAGCTAATCCGTATGATGACAAAAAGGTCTATATTCTGCGTCCTTGCATGATTCATGGTCCCGGCAATAAAGGCAATCTGAATCTTCTTTATAATGTGGTGAGGAAAGGGGTTCCCTGGCCTTTGGGGGCTTTTGAGAACAGAAGGTCTTTTACTTCGATAGATAATCTCTGCTATGTGGTGGAAAGGCTGTTGACTAAGGAGGTGGCGAGTGGTATCTACCATATGGGGGATGACGAAGTCTTGTCCACGAATGAGCTGATAACTTTGATGTGTCAAGCTTTGGACCGTAAACCACATATCTGGAAGATAAACAGAGGACTGATGGAGTTCTGTGCCCGGCTTGGGACTCTGCTCCATTTGCCTTTGAATGAAGAGCGCCTGCGCAAGTTGACAGAGAATTATGTGGTGAGTAATGCGAAGATAAAGGCTGCCCTGGAAATTGACAGAATGCCGGTGAGGGCAGAGGAGGGGATAGTGAGAACGATCAAATCGTTCTTGGATTAAAAAATGATAATTAAAAATTAATACTGTTATGTATTATCTGCTTATACTGGTTCTGCTGTTTTTGGCAGAACTTTTTTATTTTAAGATAGCTGATAGGTGCAATATCATCGACAAGCCCAATGAGCGGAGTTCTCATACGAAAGTGACTTTGCGTGGTGGTGGGATTATCTTTTATTTCGGGGCGTTGGCCTATTTCCTGATGAGTGGCTTTGAATATCCCTGGTTCCTGCTTGCCTTGACACTGGTGACGTTCATCAGCTTCGTGGACGATATAAAATCCACCGGACAGATGACAAGGCTGCTTTTTCATTTCTTTGCCATGGCCTTGATGTTTTATCAGTGGGGACTGTTT